>DASRLI010000082.1:0-17146 GCA_035648535.1 Occallatibacter sp.
GTTAAGTGCTCGAAGAAGTACAACCCTATAAGCGAACATTTGCGCAAAATCGCAACCCTTTAAGCGAACCTTTAGCGCTTATGTAGAACCCTTTAGGCCAACCTTTCAGACCCCGAAAATCGATTGGGTGCCCCATCCTTGTCGCGCATTTTGGCGGAGCCAGCGGTTGGAACGCACTGGCGGCTTTTCCTGTTCCCTGCGCTCTGTCCTCTACTTTGACGCCTTCTCGATTCCCGCTTCCGCCAGCGGAGCCATGATTGCGTATCCGGCTGGGAGCGGATGGACGCCGTCCTTGCTCAGCGTTGGCGGAAGACCGCCGCGGTCGTCCTTCATGGGCGAGTAGAAGTCCACGTAGACGAAGCCCTTCTCGGCGGCATAGGCCTTGATCCACTCATTCAGCGCCACGACTTTGTGAGCGGGGTATTGTCCGGGGCTCCAGGGAAAATCGTATGCCGGAAGCACTGAGCACAGCACAACCTTGATCTTGTTGGCCGCTGCCATCTCGGCCATCGCGGCGAAGTTGTCTTCAGTTTGCTCCAGCGTCATGGGCCCCGTGTTTCCTGCGATGTCGTTGATGCCGGCAAGGATGATGACAGCTTTCGGCTTCAGCGCGATTACGTCCTGGTGAAAGCGCAACACCATCTGCGGCGTTGTCTGTCCGCTGATGCCGCGGTTGATATAGAGCTTGCCGGGGAAGGAGACGTCAAGAAGCCAGCCCTGGGTGATGGAGTCGCCCATGAAGACCACGCGGTCTTCGCCGGCGGCGGGTGGGCCAAGTGTCAAATCATCCTCCTTGAACCGGGCGAGCCAGGGAAAATCCGCCAGCATAAGCTGATCGTGCTTCCGCCAGTAGTCGTTGTCAGGATGCCCCGAAGGGGATGTTGCTGGGGTTGCCGGGACGGCCTGTGATGGAACGGGCGCGGTTTGCGCGCCGGCAGGTTGCGCGGCCTTCGTCTCCGGCAGACTTCCCGTCTCCTGGGCAATTAATGAGGCCGGAATCATCAATACGGCCATTGCCATTGCAAAAACAGCGGTACGCAGTTTCATTCGAATCACCTGACTCTCATTTTTTTCACGCGGAATGAAATTGACAGGGCAAGATTGCACCTGGCCGTCCGCGAAATCGATTGTAGGCAATCGCGGTCCGATCGGGCCCGCGCTTTTCCACAGAAACGTACCGGACGTGCACCGGCACGCTCACGTGACCTAGTGCGCTAGGCTTGAACCAGATGAGCAATTGCGCGATCTGCGATGGAGTTGGGCTGGTGCGGGTGGTTGACGGCGCCGGAAAATGGGTTTCCCGTCCCTGCGAGTGCCAGGAGATGGAACGGGAGCTACGGCGGATGGCGGCAGCGCATATTCCGGAACGCTACCGGCACTGTTCGCTTGACTCGTATGAGACTGTCTTTCGCGGCCAATTCGGTCCGTCGGCATTCAAGAATCGGCATTCAGCTGACAAGCCCCAGGCCGACCCCTCCCTGGCAGATGCCCTGAATAAGGCACGGATGTATGTTCGGGAGTATCCCACCGACATAGAGCATAAGGGGCTGCTCTTTACCGGCTCTATTGGCGTTGGCAAAACCCACCTGGCCGTGGGTGTGTTGAAGCGTGTGATACAGGAGTACAAGGCCAAGGGCCTCTTTTGCGATTATCGAGAGCTGCTGAAAAAAATCCAAAACAGTTATAACCCGCAGGTCAACACAACAGAACTAGAACTGCTCAAGCCCGTCTTCGCGGCCGAACTGCTGATCCTCGACGATCTGGGCGCCCAGAAGCCGAGTGAGTGGATGTGGGATACCGTCGCTTTGATCCTCAACACGCGTTATAACGACAAGCTACGAACGATCATTACCACCAACTACCCCAATGGGCCAGCGGGCGGAGGAGAAAAAAACGAGGCGGAACGGTCCGCACGCGAGCTCACCCTTGGCGATCGCATTGGCGACCGAATGCGCTCCCGTCTGGCCGAAATGTGCATTCCTATCCACATCACAGGTGCAGACTTCCGGCAGGAGGTCAAGGGAAAGCGCCCTGAGTGAGTCCAAATCTCCGGATAAGGTATATCGTTTTGATAAAGCCGGGGCGCTAAACGGTGTATTGTTTCCATACAATCGGTCCTCGGAAAGGTCTCCATGCGCAAGTTTCTTGAAGCTTTGGCCGTGGCAACCCTGGCCGTTCAACTCTGGATAACGTATCGCGCACTTTTCGGGCCTGAACGTCTTCCTGAACGCATCCCGACCCACTTCGACGCAGCCGGCAATCCCAATGGCTGGGGAACGCCGACGATGCTGCTGCTGCTGCCGGCCATTGCCGTTTCAATCTATCTGCTCTTTACCGTGGTCACGAGATTTCCCTCCGCGTTCAACTATCCGGTACGAGTTACGACGCAAAACCGGTTGCAGCTCCAGGCGCTCGCGCTCGACATGATTGCGTGGCTCAAGGTGGAGTTGATTGGCCTTTTTACCTGGATTCAGTGGGCCACAATTGAGGTGGCGCGTCACCCGCAGCAGGGACTGCCCGGCATGCTGATGCCCATAGCACTTGTAGCAGTGTTTGCGACCATTGCCTGGCATATCGTGGCGATGTTCAGGGCAGCACAGCAAGCTGCGGGGAGATAGTCTGCCAGCCTATTGCCTGCCGGTTCAGAACACCCACAGCGTGCAGAGCAGCAACAGCATTGCGGCAATGGTCACGCCCTGGTACACCATGGTTGCCGCCTGGGAGGGCTTCTGAAATCCGCTTGCGGATGTGGGCATCGGATTGGATGAGAACTCGGGGGAGCGATGCATTGCGGGCCTGCCTTTCCATGCCTTTCAGCAAGAGTTACGAATTGTTCGATGTGCCGGTTCCCGGCACGTTCGGGATCTTACGTTTGCATGCTTAGACGCAATCTACTCTACGGAGATGCAAGGGAAAATTAACATCCAGACAAAATGCTGAACACTCTTTCCTTTATCGCCCTTTCTCGGTAACACCTGCGCCTACCGGCAGCAATTTTGTTGGCACAGGTATTCCTTCGGTAACGGGTGTAGAATTTCGCTCGTGAGCACTGGTCCCCAACTGATTCGTCCCGCAGAAGCGCAGGAGCGTACCTGGCTGCCGATCGCTGTTGCAGCAGCCATCGTCGTCGCAGTGGTAATTGGCTTGGTAGTTATCTACGGCCACGGCAAGCATGGCCCGCAGGTGATGCCCACTTCCACCACAGCGGACCCATACGCCTCCAACCTCCCCATCAGCCAACTGGCCATGAGCGAGTCTGCGAATCTTGCCGGTGGGAAGGTCACTTACCTTGACGGGCACATCGCCAACAAGGGCAACCGAACAGCCACCGGGATCACCATCCAGATTCTCTTCCGCAACATAGCGCATGAAGTTGCTCAGAACGAAACCCAGTCACTCAAGCTGATCAGGATGCGCGACCCATATATTGACGTCGAACCTGTTTCCGCCGCCCCGCTGAAACCCGGAGACGAGCAGGACTTCCGGCTCATCTTTGACGCCGTCTCTCCGGATTGGGACGGGGCCTTTCCTGAACTCCGGATCATCCGCGTCGACACAAAATAAGGCTGAAACCTGGGTCATAACGTCTTTACCGGGTAGAAAGTACCGGTCCATGCAAAAATTACATGGCCGCAGACCTTTCGAGAGGTCGTCTTGGATGTCCCTGGCTGAAAGCCATCTCTCTAAACTACTCAATATAAATAGGATAAATATTCGGCAGAGGCCCAGACTGCTTTGGCATGGGCATTGCAATAGGTAAGGGCGAGCAGACATTACCGCTCAGCCCGCTGAACCAGGTGCGGAGAATGTTTCCAAGAGGGATCTCAACCCATGAAAATGAATGCTATTGTTCGGAACTCGTTCCCTAGCCAGATCGCGATATTCGTGCTGGCATCCGCAGTCGGAATTCCCGCATGGGCCCAGCAGACCCAACCCACAGGCGACTCGTCTCAGAGCGCCCAAACATCGAATACCCCCCCCCAGAACTACACCCCGGCGGCACCCTATGTTGCTCCTGCGAGAGAAGGATTTTGGGGCCGCGTGAACCCGTTCGCCCGCAAGGTCTGGGTCAAGAAGCAAACCGACCCCATCAACAACCGGTTGAGCGAACTGGATGAAGTGAACGCGAAGAACGCTCGCGATATTCAAGACGTGGACACCAGGGCGCAGGCCGGCATCAGCAAGGCGCAGGCCGCTGCGGACGCGGCCAATCAGCTGGCCAGCACGGCGGGCACCCAGGCTCAAAATGCAAGTGGTATTGCCCAGGGCGCAAGCGGCCATGTTGACCAATTGAACACAACCGTCAACGGTCTCGACAAGTATCACCAGGTGACTGACGTCGATATCGCCTTCCGTGGAGGAAGCCCGGTATTGTCGGCAGCAGCCAAGAAGCAACTCGACGACCTGGCGGCAGGCGTCACCGGCCAGGATGGATACATCCTGGAACTGGAAGCTCATTCACCTCATTCAGGCAGCGTCGGCATCCAGAGCTCGCAGCGTCTGGCTCAGTCCGTCCAGCGCTACCTTGTGACGGAACATCAGATTCCCGTCTACCGTATGCACTTCGTAGCCCTCGGCAATGTCGAGGTCGCCTCAGCCGACAATACAGACACCAAGCCGGCGCGGGTGAGGACAAGCGATGTGCACGTACGGTTGATGGCAAACAGTTTGGCGGCCCAGGTAGCTGCACCACCCCAGGGTGTTGCTCCCTCGACTGGCGCGGATAGGCCGTAAAAGGCCTTCGTCCTTCCTCCGAGGCATCCGTGCGCCAACGGCCACCCCGCCGAGGCCGCCAACCAAGCTCTCGCAAAGCGAGAGAACCAAGGCAACTTGGCCCCCGTTAAAACGGGGGCCGTTTTTTTGTACTCGCAACTCTCTCCGTTCTTCCGAAATGGGATTCTTTGCGCTGATGGCGTCGCGACTTTCGCCATGACCGAATCCCACAGCTGACACCACCTACACTTCTGCAAGGCCGCGCAAATCCGGCGTAACATGGTCTGACAGCTCGTCCGAGCCAACCTGGAGTGGCCTGATTCCGGGGCAACCGCAAGGTTTGCCACGGTAGCTGGGCTATCGTTCGGCAGCGGTTGCCCGTTCGAGGAGAGATCAAGGTGTCTGCCAATTTGCATATCGATCGTCGTGAATTCATGAAAGCAGGAGCCGCGGTTGCAGCGTTCCAGACCCTCGGCCCGCGCGCTTCTGCGCTTGCTGGCTCACCGGATCTGCCCGCCGGGACCGCAAGATCGCTTGGCCGAATGGCGTGGGCCGCAGGAACATGGTACCGGCCGTACGTTTCCAAGACTGCGCATGAGTCAGCGACAGTTACCTGGCTGCAGATCGATCTCGGCATCCCGCGCCCCGTTGAGACCCTGCGCCTCTATCCGGCTTTTACTCCCGGAGACGAATACGCAAAGGGCTATGGATTCCCATCGCGCTTCCGCATCGAAGCATCAAACGATCCCTCCTTCTCTAACTCTGAACTGCTGATTGACCACACAGCCCCAGACTTTGCCGAGCCTCACGACCAGATCACGGAGTTCGCGACGAGCAGAGTATCCGGCCGTTACATTCGCTTAACGGCTACCCAGCTGCGGCCTGCCCAGGATGGCGTTGGCTACAAGCTCGCTCTCTCCAAAGTTGAAGTTGTTTCCGGCGGCAAAGATGTTGCCGAGAGCTGTCCGGTCATTGGCGATCCGGACCTGGGGAATCGCGGTGACGTGCAGCAGATAACGCGTCCTCCGCGGCCCATGGGCGAGGGAATTGTTACGGACAATCCCAGCAACGTCACTGCGGCCGCACCCTGGAGAAAGGTTCCGTTTCCGGCCATCGTGCCGCTCTCCGGGGTTTCGGTCCGCGAAGGGCAGGGGCTCTTTCGGCGCGCGATGGAAAACAACATCACGTATCTGCTCGGATCGTTTTCTGTGGAGGAGATGCTTCGCCCGTTTCGCGAGCGCGCCGGCAAGCCCGTTCGCTCCGGAATGCGCCAGCCCATTGCCTTCTGGGAGACGACGCTGCCCGGTTCCAGTGCAGGCCGCTTCATGATGGGCGCAGGTAACACGCTGCGCTGGATAGACCACCCCGAGTTGCGCGCCTGGCTGAACGCCGTCGTCGATGGCATTGAAGAGTGCCGAGCGCCTAACGGTTACATCATGGCGTATCCAGAAGAGTTGATTCTTAATTCGGAGCGCGGCGGTTATACGCGCGCATGGGTTACGCACGGACTTATCGAAGCGGGCTACGCCGGGAATCCCAAGGCGTTTGAATTACTGCGGGGATTCTACGATTGGTTCGATAAGTGCTCTTATCTGCCCAAGATGATGCGCGGAGGAACGCAGGGTGTCCAGGGCATGATCGGCAACACGCGCATGTACTTTACGCCGGTTGGAAAGCCGGAAGATATCCAGGTGATTCAGCGCTACTATCAGGAGAACTACTGGCTGGACGGGCTTGCGGGGCATAACACTGATGTTGTGTGGCAGTATCCTTACGACCGCCCGCATAACTACCTGATAACTGACTTCGAAGCCTATCTCGATGTCTATCGCGCTACGGGCGACAAGCGCTATCTGGATGCGATGAACGGCGCGTGGGACTTATATCACGATCACTGGGAACATGTGGGCGGATCGATTGCGATAACTGAGTTTGGAGAATTTCCGCCGGGGTCTTACCGGCTAAATGCGCAATTTCCGTTCTGCGAAACCGGCGAGACGTGCGGAAGCGTCTTCTGGGCTCGCTTCAATCAGCGCTTTCAACTCATGTATCCCGAGCAGGAGAAGTACGCCAGCGAAATTGAAAAGTCCATCTACAACGTCGCCCTTGCCAACCAGGTGGGCTCCCACGGCATCATCTACCATGCGCGGCTTGTAGGCATGAAGGGCGATCTGCCAGTGCCGCTGTGTACTAATTCCTGCTGCGAAGGGCAGGGGACGCGCATGCTCGGTTCGCTGCCTGAGTACATTTTCTCTGTAGCGCAGGACGGCCTCTTTGTAAATCTGTTCGAGCCTTCTGCGATCCAGTGGACGCAGGGCGGCGCGGAGATGAAAGCTACAATGTCGGGTAACTTCCCGATGAGTCCCGATGTAAGACTGGAGATAACTTCATCGCAGCCGGCGCATGCAAAGATCAGGATTCGTGTTCCCTCGTGGGCCAGCGGTCCCATGCAGATAAGTGTCAATAAGGAAGCCGGAGTTTCGGGAAAACCGGGAAGTTATATAACTCTCGACCGCACCTGGTCAACGGGCGATCTTGTTAGCTTCACTTTGCCGATGCAACTGAAGCTCACTCAATACACCGGCCTAGACAGGATTGAAGGGCACGAGCGATTCGCGCTTGAATATGGGCCGATTCTTTTGGCGCTGGTTGGTTCCGACAGTGCAGTGCTGAAAGTTCCCGGCGGCAAGCGGCACGAGGATATCCTGGAGCGCATCAAGCAGGACCCGTTTCGACCCCTGCACTTCAGCATTGAAGGTCATCCTGACTTTACTTACATTCCATACTTGCAAGTAGTGACGGAGCCATTTACTTGCTATCCGGTAATTGATTTAGTTTGAACGGCAGGTGCGGGAAAGTTTGAGTCTCGCACCAGCGGCCCCAGCCACGTCCATAAGATGCCCGCGCAAAGCAGGGGAATCAGGCCGAACATCAGGAACACGGGTAGGTAAGAATAGCGGTCAACCATCCATCCGGTGAGCAACATGAAGACCATTCCGCCGAAGCCCGACCCAGTGCTGGCCAGCCCATAAACTGACGCACATGCTTCGGTTGGAAAGACATCGGCGGGCATTGCCAGCATGTTAGCGAGGCCGGCCGTGTATCCCGCCATTGCGACGGAGATAAGTGCAATCGACAGCGCGGACCGATCCACCAGCACAGCGGGAATCGCCATCGTCATCATCAAGGCTGCAATGGTGACGGCGGATTTGCGTGCGCCGGTAACAGACATTCCGCGATTCAGAAAGACCTTGGCAAGCAGTCCGCCCCCCGCGCTGCCCAACCCGGCAATGGCGAAGGGAATCCACGCATAGCGTCCGATGGAGGCCATGTCGAAGTGGCGGCTGTGGTTCAGATACTCGGGATACCAGAAGGCGTAGAAGTACCACACCGGATCGATGAAGATTTTTGAAACGGTAAAGCTCCAAACAAAACGCGTACGCAGCAACCGCTCGACCGCCGGAGCCTTCGGCTGAACCGGTTCTCCTGGCATGCGATCGGGTGGCCGATAGATCCGCAACCACACCGCCAGCCACACGAAGCCGAGACAGCCCACCGCGATGAATGCAGAAGGCCAACCATACTTCAGCATTAGAACGGCGACGATGGGCGGAGCCAGAATGGCGCCAGCGGCCGATCCGCTGTTGAAGATGCCGGAGGCCAGCGACCGCTCCTCGGCAGGGAACCACTCAGCCACCACCTTTACTGCGCCGGGCCAGTTGCCGGCTTCACCCATGCCGAGTAAAAAGCGGAAGACGCCGAGAGAAAGCCCTCCGCGCGCAAATGCGTGCAGCAGCGCACACACGGACCACCAACCCACGAATAGGGCGTAGCCCACGCGCGTTCCGAGCCGGTCAATCATCAGGCCCGACACGCCGTTCATGAGCGTGTAAGCAAGCATGAACGCGAACAGGATGCGCGAGTAGTCGATATTGGTGAGATGAAACTGGATTTGCAGAATGGGCGCCGCGACGGAGAGCGCCTGCCGGTCAAGGTAATTGATGAGGGTGGCGAAGAACGCCAACGCAATCATGGTCCATCGAAGTTGGGATGGCGGTGGGCTGGCCCTCATCCGCGATTCGCCCGGAGTGCCGATGACGCTATTCCGTACGACATTTGGTGTTGCGCTTCGTTATAGCGGAGCCTCGTTGCTCGCGATCTGATCATCTTTTCCTCGATAACGAACGGCCCTCTCCGCATCCGGAACGTACAGCTATGCAATCGCCGCCGGCTCGTTTTGCGAAGGCTCGATGTGACGCCTGAAAGCAGTGCGATAGTGGTGGAGGATAGCCACAATTGCAAGGAGAACCAGCATCCCCAATCCAAACGACGCGTTGTAAACGATAGCCTGAAACTGCGGTGGCAACTGCTGCGCATGCGCGAGATTCATCGAACGGCCCACCTCCTCGCTATAGCGTGTCATGAGCGACGGCCGCACCAGAAAGACAACATACTGGGCCAGCCCGAGCGCCTGAACTGCGAGCGTTAGCCGCCTTCCCCACTCATCCAATCGCCACAAGCCCACGCCCGACGCGGCCAGCAACGCCGCCCACGCAAGCAAGACCGCAACTTTCGCCCAGCCTTGCAGAATCCATCCGAAAAAGCCTCCCGGCACGGGGAGAATCGCGACCAGGATGCATGTTAGCGCCCCAATGAGACTGAGCACCGCAATCGTCGAGATCAGGAACGGCCTGCGGCCGTGAGCGGGCAGTCCCGCCGCATCAGCGAAGAGTCCGCGCACCTTCTTCAGATTGAAATAGACGAGCCAGGAAATACCCACGGCACAGACGAACCCGTAGAACGCCGCGCCGGTTCCAAGAACGATGCGGGTGATGGTTTGCGCGGTGTGTACGTGAGTCACATCCACGGAGGCGGGCACGGGAAGAGGGATCGCAGTCAAAACCAGCATCATTACCATCGACGGCAGCCCGATCAACGCCAGACAGCCGCCGATGATGAGCACCGAATAGCGCGCCCAACGGCGTACCCTGAACAGACCCACCGCAGTCAGGATTCCCCACGCGGCCAACGAAACAAAGAGTGCGCTGAGTACATACGTGAAAATCGGAAGCCAGGCTGGCGTTGGCGCGGCTGTGACCCCTGACAGATGTCCGCCGAACTGAATCTGGCGTTGTTCCAGGATCCCGCCCAACCCCATCAGGACGGCCATCAGCAATTGAAACAGCGATCCAAGAAGCAAGACAATTGCGGAAATGATGATTCCAGGCAAACGCTTCATGGTTTCACCTATGTGGCCTGGCGATATTGACGGTTCCCGCCGACGAAGTTGATCCAATGCAGTCCAGTCGTTCTTTCAGTTACCGAGCACTATACCACCGCCAGCATTCATTGAAATCCCGTGGAAGACCTCGTTCAATACGTGACCGGTATCTCGATTTCCATGACTCGCCCCCGCATTCCAACTATGGGTTGCAATGCGGGGGTGAAACAGGGTACTGTCCAACTTAGCTTGGAGCTTGAATGCGTCCGTCTGATTCCCCGGAACAGGCCGCAGCGGCTATGCCTTTGCACGATCGGGCCGAGCTTGCTCAATCCGCGCTGGAGAATTTGTTTGACGTCTCTCCCGACGCGATATTTGTCACGGATGCCCAGGGGGTAATCCGTGGAGCCAACCCGCGTGCCGCAGAATTGTTTGGTCACACGCAGGCAGAATTCTTCGGCCAGCCGATTGAGAACTTGGTCCCCGCCCGCTTCCGTGGGCGCCACCCCAGCCATCGCGAAAACTACAACGCTCACCCGAGGGCGCGCCAAATGGGCGCGGCCTTGAACCTGTTTGGACTCCGGAAGGATGGCACCGAGTTTCCGGTCGACATCATGCTCAAGCCGATTGAGACGAAGTCCGGTCCGGTGGTCCTGAGCTTTGTTCGCGATGTCAGCGAGCAGCGAGCCGCCACGGAGGCGCTGCGGCTCAACGATCAGCAACTGCGCTCGATCGTGGAAAGTGTGCACGAATACGCTATCTATCTCCTCGATCGCGAGGGATGCGTGATGACCTGGAACCCCGGCGCTGAACGCATCAAGCAATACACGGCTGACGAAATCCTGGGACTGCATTTCTCTCGCTTTTTTACCCACGAAGATATAGCTCGCGGGCGGCCTGCCGAACTGATGCGCCTGGCCACTGAGCGTGGGCGCATTGAAGAAGAAGGTTGGCGCGTGCGCAAGGACGGTTCGCGCTTCTGGGCCGACACCATTCTCACAGCCATCCGCGATGGCTCCGGGCAGGTTACCGGTTTCGCCAAGGTGACGCGCGACTTTACGGACCGCAAGCGAGCTGAAGAAGCGGTGATGCTGCAGCTGAGCAACGCGCTGTTGGCTAATTTGGACGTTGGAAAGCTGTTGACCGCGATTTCGGCCAGCATCCACGAAGTAATTCCACACGACACATCCGCTTTGGCTCTCTTTGACCCGACGCAAGGCGACATGGTGGTGCAGTTCATGGGGCCTTATGACGCGGATATATTCCCCGGAGATGCGCGTGTTCAGGTGGAAGGCACGGTTTCCGGAAGGGTTTTTCGCACCGGCGAGCCCTTTCTGATGGAGCGATTGTCGGATATCGAATTTGCCCCTGATACTGTTCGCAGCCTTACACGCATGGGAATGCACTCTGGTTGCTGGGTTCCGCTCAGCCATCACGGCAACGCCATTGGAACCATGGGAATTCTGGGTCGGCCTGAAGGCAGTATCGGCAAGCAGGAAGTGGCAATTCTGGCCCGCATTGCGGTGCAGGTGGCAATGGCGGTCGACAACGCGATAGCTTTCCGCCGCATTGCGGAACTTCGCGACCAGTTGCGCCAGGAGAAACAATACCTCGAATCCGAGATCAATCTCGACAATCGCTATGACGATATTGTGGGCGAGAGCAAAGGCCTGCGCCAGGTGCTCAAAGAGATTGAAACAGTCGCGCCCACAGATGCGACCGTGCTGATCCAGGGAGAATCGGGAACCGGCAAGGAACTGCTGGCGCGCGCGATTCACCGCCTCAGCTCCCGCAGCGAACACACATTCGTCAAGCTGAACTGCGCAGCCATTCCTGCCGGACTGCTGGAGAGTGAATTGTTTGGGCATGAGAAGGGGGCGTTCACCGGCGCGATTGCCCGCAAGATCGGCCGCGTAGAGCTGGCCAACGAAGGCACGCTCTTTCTTGACGAGGTAGGCGAGCTGCCGCTGGACTTACAACCGAAGCTGCTGCGCGCATTGCAGGAGCGCGAGATCGAACGGCTAGGCGGCAACCGGCCCATACCGGTGAACATGCGCCTCATCGCCGCTACCAATCGCGACCTGGGCAAAATGGTCGCGGAAAAAGAGTTCCGCAGTGATCTCTTTTATCGGCTAAAGGTCTTCCCGGTATTTGCTCCACCGCTGCGCGAGCGCACCAGCGACATCCCCATCCTGGTCCGTCACTTTGTATCCACTCACAGCAGGCGCATGGGCAAAACCATCGAATCCATCCCCGACGCGACCATGCAGGCGCTGGTTCGCTGGCGCTGGCCGGGCAATATCCGCGAGCTCGAGAACTTCCTTGAGCGTGCCGTGATCCTCACGCGCGGTCCGGTGCTCTATGTTCCGCTGGCCGAGTTGCAGATGGAGGAAGAATCCCGGGATGCCGGCTCGCAGGACCCGACGCTGGAGACGGCCGAGCGCGAACACATCCTACGTGTGCTGCGGGAAGCCAAGGGGCAGATTGGCGGCGATGACGGAGCAGCCGCGCGTCTGGGCCTGAAACGCACCACATTGAACTCGAAATTGAAGAAGCTCGGCATCGAGCGAAGTGACTACATGTAGTCACGGCGACGAGATTTCGTCATCGTCACTTCGTCACACGGCATTCCGTCATCACATCCTCCCTTACGGCCATTCCGGCTAACTCCTTTCTATCCAATTTGAAACTCCATCGGCTTGGAGCCTCTCCGAGTTTGGCGCCTGACGTGCCTTAGTCATTGCAAGGCGCAAGGCGAGCCAGCATATGTTACGGATCTCGATTCAGGAAACCGCGGAAGAAGTGGAGCTCAAGTTAGAGGGACGAATCGCGGGGCCGTGGGCGGCAGAACTCGGCCGTGTCTGGGTGGAAACGGCTCCGCGTTTGTCTTCAAGAAAACTTGTTCTTGACTTGAGCAGCGTAACGTATGCGGACGCCGGCGGCACGCAGTTGCTCAGCGAGATTTATTCACAAACCCGCGCTGAGTTGCTTGCCGGGACGCTGTGGACGCAATCTCTAGCCGAACAAATCACGCGCGGTAATGCGCAAACCGGAAACCAGGAGCTTTGACATGGGGACGATGCAGAATGCAGTCAGCGGTTGCAGCAGCCAGAGCAAGCTAGTTGGCGAGTTCTTCAACAAGTTGTCGCCACAGGCGCTCAAGGATATTGGAGCATTGGCTTTTTCTTCCAGCTATCCAGCGGGCATGATCCTGTTCTCTGAAAAGGATCCGGCTCCCGGTGTCTACATCGTTCTCGAAGGAGAAGTGAAGCTCTCCATGAACTCGACCGATGGGCGTCGGCTGATCCTGCGGATTGCCAGGAAGGGCGAAATCCTGGGGCTCGCCTCGGCTCTCTCCGGCAAGCCGTGCGAGATGACAGCGGAGACACTTTATCCAGCGAAGGTCGCACCCATCTTGCGGCGGGATTTTCTCAACTTCCTCGCGCGCCATCCGGAGGTCTACCAGATCGTGACCGAGGAGTTGAGCCGCGACTACGCCATGGCCTGTGAACAACTGCGCACTGTGGGTTTGTCGAATTCGGCGCCCGAAAAACTGGCTCGCCTGTTGCTCGAATGGAGCCAAAACGGCAAGACCACTGAGTGTGGCACGCATTTCCGCTTTCCGCTCACGCATGGGGAGATTGGGGAATTCATCGGCGCCTCGCGCGAGACGGTCACACGCACCCTGAGCGTCTTCAAGAGCCGTCACCTGGTTACGTTCAACGGCTCAACCCTCACCATTCCCAGCAAGACCGCTCTGGAGAGTTTCGCACACTGCTAGATTCTTCTTTCGGACTTCATGCTTTATCGGCGCAGTTCGTCCATGGGTTTCGCTTTCATATCCCCCGGCGGCATTCATCCTCTCCGGTCTCCGCCGGGGGCCCTTTTTTGCAACTCCCTCTCACCGTCGGTCTCCGCAGTACAATTGCAGCTATCCCAACTGTGGAGGCTACTATGCGCAGATTTCTTCTTGCCGTTCTCGCTATCGCTTTTACCGCTTCGCTTGCCGCGCCGCTGAAAGCGCAGGGCGCACCGCCCCAGGGCGCAGCCGGCCAACCTTACGCTGTTGAGTACTACTACAAGTGCCAATGGGGCCACCAGGAAGAGTTTCTCCAACTGTTTCTGAAGAACCACTTCCCGCTGCTCAAAAAAGTTCAATCCACCGGACGCATTCTGTCACTCAAGATCGAGACGCCGGCGTATCACACAACTGAAGACGGGCGGTGGGACTATCGCGTGACCATTGTCTTCAAGAACTCGACATTGGCGACCAGCGCAAATCCCGATGAAGCGGCCTTCATGAAGGAGCTATGGCCGGACCAGGCGACTTATCAAAAAGAAGAACAGCGGAGGTTTGAGATTCTGGTCGCGCACTGGGATCTGCCATTAACGGATATCACGCCTGCAAAATAGTGGACAGTGGACAGTGGACAGTGAGTAAGGACGGGCTCGTAGCTGATTGCTGCTAGCTGTCTCTGTTCCGCCATTGCCGTACCAGGTCATCGACGGCTTCGGGCCACTGGGAGAACTGGAATTCAAAGCCAGCTTCGAGGAGCCGGGTCGGGACTACGCGGCGACTCTTCAAAACCAACTCCGATTCGGTGCGCAACAGGAATGTGCCGATCTCGAGCAGGGGCCACGGCATCGGCAGGCCGTTCGGCATACCCCATGCATCGCGCAAGGCCTCCATGAACTCGCGGTTCGGCAGCGGATGGGGAGCGGCGATGTTGACGGGACCGGCCAGGTCTTCGCGATCGATCAGGAACTCGACGGCGCGGGCAAAATCGGTTTCATGAATCCAGGAGACGAACTGCCGCCCGTTGCCCTGTGTCCCGCCAAGACCAATTCGCACCAAATTCAAAAAAGTGGCAAAGGTGCTGCCGGGAGCGGGGCTGAGGACGATGGCGCTGCGCATTGCCACCTTGCGGGTGCGCGGGGTCTGGGTCTCAAAGAACGCAGCTTCCCAATCCTTTGCTACGCTAATCGAGAAATCCCACGTCTCCGGTGCGCGGCGTCTTTTTGAGATCAGCTCGTGTCCGCCCAGTTCGCCCGTGGCTTCATCCATGGGCCGGTCGAGCGCATTGCGATAAATCGTGGCCGTCGATGCGTTCAGCCACACGCGCGGGGGGGCGTTGAGCATGGCGATCACGTGGTTCAGCAGCCTGGTTGTTCCGATGCGCGAGGCGTAGATCTTCCACCGGTTCTCCGCGTGGTAACGGCAGTTCACGCTGCGTCCTGCAAGGTTAATGCAGACGTCCGCGCCTTCAAGCGTTTCGATCCACGGCCCAATCTGCTCTCCGTTCCAGTGAACCGTTTGCCATGGCGCGGTGTAGGGTCCGCGCGTCAGCACTGTTACATGGTGGCCGCGCTCCTGGAAGAATTGCGCGAGCATCCGCCCCACTTGTCCACTGCCGCCGGGCAGCACAATTCGAAGCGGGCGCGTTGTCATCGTCAAGCCTCTCCGTAGATGGTTTTCAGCAGTTCTCCGGCGGGCCGGTAGAGCGGGCGAAGCAGTGGGACTCCGGAAAATTTAAGCACCAGAAGCATCATAGACAGAGTCTTGTCGAAGAGTAGCGCAGTTCGCTCCCGATTCGGTGAGCGGTCATAAACCCAGAACAACATGAGGCCCATCTGATAGAGCCAAAGCAGGCGGGGTAGATAGGGAAGGATGGACGGCGGGAGCTTCACCTTCGAATCAGTGACCGCACGCTGAAAGAAGGCAATATCCCGGTCGCGAATCGACGCGGTGGCCGCGCTGAACGGGGAGAGCGGGTGCTTTGGATCGATATGCGCGGAGAGGGCGCCCATCAGCGTCTGGTTGGGCGAGAAATACTCAAACTTTTTGCCGATGATTCCGCGCAGGCGCTGCTCAAGGGTCGTGCTCTCCGAGAGAATGTGCTCGATGGACGGCGCCATCTCCTGCTGCGCCTGGCGATAGAACGCCATGACCAGCGCATCTTTCGAATCGAAGTAATAGTAGGCGGCGCCGAGCGACATGCCGGCAGAGGTCGCGATCTCGCGCATGGTGGCTGCATCGAATCCACGCTCGCGAAATACGCCCAAAGCCGCGGCCAGAATCCGGCTGCGGGTCGCCTCGGATTTGGGAGTCAATTGTTGCTCCATGGCCGTCATGATGCCGCCGTCCCGTTTGCCGCGTTTCCGCGCCGCCTGAAGATTGCCAGCAACAGTAAATTGAACAAGTGCGCAAACCCCAGCAGGAGCAAAAAGCCCCCCACCTTGGCACTAACAGCCTGGGCTACCATCTCGTAGCTGTTGATTTGCTGCCAGAAAGTCTGATACGAGACTCCGACATATCCAATGCTCACCAGATAGAAACCCACGTCCAGCAAGTGCGCGACAGCTCGAACCAGCGTCGCATTACCCCCGAATGCGTCGCTGAGAAACACCGACCCGGCGCGATGAAGAGTCCACCCAAGCCAGAAGATCAGCGCGGCGCATAATCCAAGATAGGATGCGTAGTAGGCTTCCAGATACATATTTGACCTCCAGTCCGTTTTGAAAATTTGAACATGTTCAAAACAAAGATAGACTCGGTTGGGCCGGAGGTCAAGGGGAAAATGAACAGGTTCAAAACATGAGTGTGAAGACGGCTTTGCGGCGCCGTGTGGAGAATGCGAAGTATGGTCTCTTGAGGCGTTGGAGAACTTTAGGGGCGGGTCTGGTACGGATATCCGCGCAAAAACTGACGTCTGCGGTACTTACGGTATTCCTGGACGATCAGGATAATGATCAGCAAGAGGACCGCCAGCGGAACAAAGGCGATCCAGACCGGCTGGACAACGCGGTCTCCGCCCACGCTGGCTGAAGCGGGCGCCTGAAGGTCTCCAAACACGGCCACCAGGTCTTTGGCGACGGTGACATTCTCTCCCAGCCGGACGGAGCCGAAGATACTGACCATGTCGCCGCCGATGGATGAGTTGTCCGCCGCCGTGATGTTGCCGAAGAAGTTCACCACGTCATGATGTGCGATGCCGGAGACGTGGACGTTTCCGAAGAACACCACGATGTCGCCTTTGACCTCGCCGTCAACGTGCACGCTGCAAAAGAAGCACACGGCGTCGCCAATGGGGTTGCCGGCGGCTACGTTGATGTTGCTGCCGAACTGGACCATGTCGCGGTCCGCGTGGGCGGGGGTGACGGCGACCGCAAGAGCCGCTGCCAGCAGGAAAGCAAAAAGAGCACGTCTCATCG
>DASRLI010000083.1:0-2399 GCA_035648535.1 Occallatibacter sp.
CATGGCGGCGATCCATACAACGGCAATCAGAACGACGCCGCGTGTTGCCTGCAGCAGACTCAAAGGACCTATGGCAAGCGCGTAGGCGTTACTAATCTGATTGAAGATCGGATCGATGACGGCTAGGATCGCCAATAGGAAAATGCCAATCCTTCCACGCCGCGCCCGTGGGTCCGGTGCCATCGAGAGGGCTCTGCTCGCCAAGAACTGCCGTACCTGAATATTATTTACCAAGGATGCCTCGCCGCTTTATTCCACCGGCCAAGTTGCCTTCGTCGCGACGATCTGTGAGTTCTTTGCAAGAGAAGATTGTCCCCTGGGCATCAGCCTCGAAAGCCGCAACTTTGACATAGCTTCTCGCAGGTACAATTGATCGTCTTTCGATAAACCTCCGAACCAACCTGAGACACACCAAACAGCGCAAAAAATGGCCGCCGCCAGAGCCCACATCAAGAGGGATACCGGAGGTATGATGCGCAGGAATATAGTTATGATTCCAAGCGGTATGGAACAAACCACTACAGGCAGGAGAGAGGCCCGAGCCACGGCCGAGGGACTCGCACCTAGGGAACGCAGACACTGGCGCCAAATCCACGGCGCAATCATCAGACTGCCCACCAGCGTTCCGAGCAGAACCCCTGCAGGCCCCATCAGGCGTCCCAGCACGAGGGACAAGCCAATTTTCAAGCAGCCTTCGAGAAGGCATAGGCGGGACAAATCTTTTGCCAGGCCGATGGCCAGAAGAAACTGAATCTGTACGTTCTCTAGAACCGACCAAGGCACCAGAATCGCCAGGAAAACGGTGACTAAATCTCCCGCGTACCGTTCGGGCCCAACCCAAAGCCCAATCAATGTCCGATTGAAAGCCAGGATTCCCAGGCTAAGAGCAGCAGCGAGAAGCAGGCTGTATCGGCAGATGCGATAGTAGGCACTCCGCGCCCCCTCCCAATCCCCTTTTGCGAGGAGCTCGTTCAAACCGGGGACCGAGTTATTCATGAGACGCAGGATCAGGGCCCAGACTTGCTGGGCCGGAACTACGGTCGCGAAGTAAACCGCGGCCACAGCCGGACCATACAGGTAGGAAACGAATATGCTGTCGGAATAGAACGTGAGATAGTACAGAAAATTGAGCAACAGCACGTGCCCGGAGAACGACAACATCTCTTTTAGCAAGTCCGCATCGGGCGGCAGCACATGCTTGACGCCGCCCATTTCGGTCCGCAGGAACGCCCGCCGTTGGAGAACCAGCGTGGCGGCCTCACCCAGGATGTTTCCCGCGATCAATCCCAGCAGGCCTCCCCCCGCGGTCACCAAGATAATGGAAGCCCCAATCCGGCAAGCATTGCCAAAAGTGATCAGCAGATTTAATGTCGCCAGCCTTTGACAACCGATCAAGCCCAGCGGGTAAGCCATGAGGGGAATGCGAACGGCGCTCCAAACCGCGATCGCCACGAACGCAATCTGAGCCTGCTGAGCCAGCGTGCCGTGCAGTGACAAAAGACGCGGGGCTTGTGTTGCCAGCAGCGCCGCGACAAGCGCATACGCCAGGCTCATATAAACATAAAATTTTTGGGCTGCGTTCAGCGCGTGTGTGAATGCTGCCCCGCCATCCTCATGCGCGAACGCGCGCGCCAGGAAGCGGCTCCCGGCCACGCCGAACCCGAGATCCATCAGGCTCATCAACACCAGAATTTGCGAGAGCGCAGCAAACGCTCCCAGCGCCTCCTGGCCCGCGCGTTGAATCACCACGGGAACCAGCAGTAGCTGGAGTAGTGCAACGGTCGAGAGCTGGACAAGGCTAGTCAGGAAACCAGCGGCGGCCCGGTCCGTACGGGTGTTCATGCAGGGTTTCCCTCGAAAGATCGATGCGGCCAGGCCCTTGGAATTTTGAATCGTTTCGCGAACATGGTCCTTAGACTTTCAAACACCAGTAACCTCGTCCCTGTCCGGAGGTCTCTGTGGCCGGGCTGCGCGAGCGGACGCAAATGTGCCCGCGCCGCGCAGAACGCGCGTTACTGTATCTCGCGCCGTCTTCAGCGGGTCGGCGACTGCCCTCCAGATTCCCACCATGCTGCAAATGGCTTGCGGGAAAGACACATCGTCGCCGGCGACGAACCTGGGCACCAGATAACAATCCGCATCCCGGGTGATGAATCCGCTGCGCGTAGTCACGGCCATCTGGTAGCCGGAATCGATAAGGAACTGCCGTTCGCGGCCATCGTACTTGCCCTCGGGATAGGCAAAGCAGTTTACGGTTTTGCCTGTCCACGATTCCAGCGCCCGCTTGCAATCGGCGACTTCGAAATCTACAGCTTCGTCAGTGCAGTTGGGCATCACTGGGTGAGTCACGGAATGCGCGCCGATGGTTACCTCGGGATAGGCGGCGATCTGCGTCAGTT
>DASRLI010000084.1:0-4783 GCA_035648535.1 Occallatibacter sp.
AGCTTCAACTCTCGTTTCGGCGTTTGCTGAGACTTCTTGATGAACGCATGCAACACGACGACGCGCCTGCCTACCCTAAAGCAATAAAACGCTCGCCCTATCCCTGAGCGACCGCGGGGCCGAAGCTCAAACAGACCATCGCCGAAGGCCCGGGAGTGTGGCAAGCGAAGATTTGGCCCGTACTCGGCGAGCAACTCGACGAGGCGCGCGTAGTCGGCAAGGACATCGACCGGCCAGGATTCAACCTCTGCGAGGACGCGTTCGTGGAAGTACTCGATCTCAAACGTCACGGCGGATGTTAGCAAAAACGCTAACGATGTGCAACCCTACCTCGTGGGGCCCAACGTTCGACATGAGCGGCGGCCGTAAGCAGGCGAAGCCTGCTGGAGGACGTCCGCTCGATGGAGGGGTTAGCGAAGTAATCGGCGGGCTGCCGCAAATCGCGCCGAAGAAACTCTGAGCGCCCGAGTTGTGGCAAGGTGGAATGTGGCGCTGCGCAAGGCCGATGTAGCAGTGGTGCGTACTGCCCGCGGGTTAGCGTGGTCCTGGGTGACGTCATCGACATTGGTGAATCGGCTCGGCGGTTCGCAGCCGCTGGGTCGATATCCCGTTTGAGAGAGTGAGCAAGACGACGTACCCGATGCGGCGCCACATTCCGCCACGAATGATGGAGCAAGCCATGGCCCAACGCAATCGCAACGTCATCCCCAAGTCCGGCAAGTGCCGTGCCTCGGCGCTGACAATCACCCACCCCAACGCCGCCGGCATCGACATTGGTAGCGCGTCCCACTTCGTGGCCGTGCCGCCGGATCGAGACGATCAGCCTGTACGCGAGTTCCCAAGCTTCACGATCGATCTCAATGCCCTGGCCGATTGGCTCAAGATCTGCCGCGTCGACACGGTCGCGATGGAATCCACCGGCGTGTACTGGATCCCTTTGTTCGAGCTGCTGGAGTCGCGCGGCTTCACCGTGCTGCTGGTCAATGCGCGCCACGTCAAGAACGTCTCTGGGCGCAAGTCCGACGTGCTGGACTGCCAGTGGCTGCAGCAACTCATGACCTACGGCCTGCTCAGCGGCGCGTTTCGTCCGACTGAACAGGTTTGCGTTTTGCGCTCGCTGTATCGCCAGCGCGGCATGCTGTTGCGCAGCCAAGCTCGCCACGTTCAGCACATGCAGAAGGCACTCACGCAAATGAATATCCAACTTACCAACGTCCTGGCTGACGTGGTGGGCGAGACCGGTCAGAAGATCCTACGCGCCATCGTCGCCGGCGAGCGTGATGGCCTGGTGCTGGGCTCGATGAAGAACGTTCGCGTTCGCGCCAGCGTCGATGAGATCGCCAGGAGTTTGCAAGGCACTTGGCGGGCCGAACACCTGTTTGCGCTCAAGCAGGCTTTGGCTGCGTTCGACTTCGTCGGCATGCAGCTGGCCGAGTGCGACCGCGAGATCGAGCAGCAGTTGCACGTCCTGCAGACTCACGGCGGCGACCCGGCCAAGGGCAAGAAGCGCGGCCGAGCTCGCAACGCGCCGAAATTTGATCTGCGCACGCAGCTGTTCCAGATGTGCGGCGTGGACCTCACTCGCATCGACGGCATCGACGTCACCACGGCGCTGGCGGTGGTCTCGGAGATCGGCGTGGACATGACGCGCTTCCCCACGGTCAAGCACTTCACCTCCTGGCTGGGTTTGTGTCCAGGCACCAAGATCACCGGCGGCAAGGTGATGAGCGGCAAGACCAAGCGAGTCGTCAACCGTGCCGCACAGGCCTTGCGCCTGGCCGCCGCCGCACTTCGCAGCAGCAAGTCGGCACTGGGCGCGTACTTCCGACGGCTGTCCTCACGTATGGACAAACCCAAGGCCGTCACCGCCGCCGCCCACAAGCTCGCGCGCCTGATCTACACGATGCTGACCAAGGGCGAGGAGTACACCGACCAGGGCCAGGACTACTACGAGGAGCGCTACCGTGAGCGCGTCCTGCGGGCACTGTCCCAGCGCGCCGCCAAGCTCGGAATGAAAATGGTCGCCATCGAACAACCTGCCTAAAAAGCACGTTCCAAATCAGTCACTTGGAAGGAGTTTCTTGAGAGCCGACAAGCTTGTCGTACTCGCCGTGCGTGCCGATCCAGAACCAATGAACGCCGCCCGACAGGGACGCCGAGGGCGCGATAGTAGAGGCCGACGCGCACGCTCTGGAAGCGGCCACTGCCCAAGGACTTGAACGCCAGAGACGGATGCGCCGGATCAGCCTTCAATTGGGCAAAGCCCTTGTTGGCCAGTGCCTGCACTTCAACGGGGAGGGCATCAAACGATTGCCAGAACCGCTTTGAAGCAGTGTGCTTCAAAGAGAACGGCTCGGGCCGGAGCGATGATCTGTGAGCGCCTCTGCGGCAAGCTTGTCGAGCTTTCCGGTTCCGGCGTCGTGCTCGAGCTGAAGATCCCAGGCCTCCGCGTCGAACTCAGCGAACCAGCGCCTAAGCTCCGCGAGCTCGGCGGGGGCAAGAGCTTGAATTGCCTTCTCGATGGACTGAATATCACCCATGGGAGACTCCTTTAGCCCGATTGTCGCAAAGTGCCTCTGCCCGTGCCATTCGGACCGCGGAGGCCGTAGGCCGGAATGGGTCCGGCCGATGGAAGGGTTAGCCCGAGAACGCGACCACTCTGGAGCCGGCTTGAATTGGCTCAGTATGCATAGCCGCGGGCGACCCAATAGTGCCAGTCGGCAATGGCTTGGCCGGTCTGTTCATCGTTCGATTTGCACTCAAGTTGGGCAAGCGGTACTCCAAGCTTCGAGTTCCCGTACTCTATTAGAACAAAGACTTCCGACATACAGTCGTCTTCCTCGGCCATGCCGAAGACTTGGACGGTTTCTCCGACTTTCAGAGGTGAGATAGAACGTTTCAACCTGCACCTTGCGGTGAATGGGGTTTGCAGTTTGTCTTGAAGGTAGTAGTACCAGCCCATGGCTCGTTCGACTTCACCGTACGCGTCTACAACGACCTCGTTGAGGATGCGTTCCTCTCGATCCGATTGTTCGCGCGTATCCGGCATGTGAACAAAGGGGGCTAACGCGTGATCGATGACGCGATCAACCGCACTAGCTCGTCCGCTCTTGCGGCGAAAGTGCACAGACAGGAATTGGTAGCCACGGCAGAAATCCCCGAATCGAGCTGAATCAACCCAGCTTACTCCGGCGCAGACGCCGGTGAAAGTGGGCTGGCGATGGTGGCATGATTGATCGTGAAAAAAGACAGGCTGGGGGCAGCACGGGCCACCCCGAACACAACGCTCGATCTCTATGGCCATGGAGAACTGCACTCATTCGTTGAGATGGTTACCCTCATCACGTTGGAGAATCCGAGGGCCCGTCCAGGCCCAGGGAGTACACGTGCTCGAGCAAAAAATCCGTACGACGTTCGGCGACGACGACCCCACCGGCTTCGGATCAGGCTGGTGGAGCGGGGTCTTGTCGGCCTTCTTCGGGCTGCTTGCATTGGGGGCGGTGGTGTGCCTGCACTTCCCGCAGCTGCTGACTTCGCCCGAGCTGCGACCCTACTACCCCATGACCGTGATGCGCCTGTTGATTCAGGCGCTCATCGTGGCGGCGATCATTTTCGGAGTGGCGTCGGCGATTCTGCGAAAGAAAAAGATCCTGGGTCTGACTGGAATGCTGCTGGCCCTGGCCGCGACGCTATGGGGCGGAGCCAGCGTTCCGATCAATCAAACGCTGCACGACGGGCCGGCCATCGGCCTGGATTGGTTCCTGCTGGATATGCTGCTCATGACGCTGATCTATTCGCCCTTCGAGGTGCTCTGGCCGGCCTATCCGAAGCAAGGAATCTTTCGCAACGAGTGGGTGCTGGACGTGAAGTACTTCTTGTCCACGCATCTGCCGATTCAGATCACGTCGTTCCTTATTCTGCTGCCGGCCACTCAGCTCACGACGATCCTGGGCGTTCCCAGTCTGCTCGAGGCGATGGGGCGCCTGCCGTGGCTGGTGCAATTCTTTCTTGCCGTCCTGGTTGCCGATCTGGCCGAATACGTCATTCATCGCGCCTTTCATTCGGTGCCGTTCTTGTGGCGCTTTCATGCCATTCACCATTCTTCCAAGGCGCTCGATTGGCTGGCAGGTTCACGCTCCCACCTGGTGGATGACATCGTGGTTCGGGGGTTCATTCTCATTCCGATGATGTTCGTGTTTCAACACAACATCATCGTCGCGTACTTGTTCTTCGTCACCCTCCACGCCACGTGGACGCATTCGAACTTCAACCCGAGCATCAAGTGGATGGAGCCGTTCCTGATTTTTCCGAGATACCACCATTGGCATCACACGTCGCAGATAGAAGCCATCGACAAGAACTTCGCCATCCACTTCCCATGGATCGACAGGATCTTCGGCACCTATCACTACCCTGAAGAAAAGTGGCCCGAGACCTATGGCCTGGACAACGAGCCCATACCGGCCGGCTTCTGGGGGCAAGCCTTCTATCCGTTCACGCGAAGGAAGACGGCCTAATGCCTAGAAATTCAGGGCCGTCAACGGAATCTCCTGAGGCAGTTCTGCGCCTCTGCCCGTCGCACGCACCAGGCCCCAGGCTTTCATGACCTTGACGGCGGTAAATCCGAGGTCGTATTCCGATTCCTCATGGCTCAGGCGCAGAAGGCCGGGGACGTGGTGGTGGTTGTTCTGCAGGCAGGCGCTGAAGGTCGCAGTGACCGGCAGCCACTCGCCGATGTTCATCGCGTTGTCGCGTTCGTCGTCGTAGCGCCGGTATCCGAACC
>DASRLI010000085.1:0-16568 GCA_035648535.1 Occallatibacter sp.
TCAATCCTGAGACCAAAATGAATCCGTCGCTCGACTTTGCGCAGGCCATCTTCGGCATCTCGCCCGGCCGCAGCACCGGAGTTATCGATACGCTCCACCTGGTTGAAGTGAGCCGCGCCGCACAGCATCTGGAGAGAGCCGCAGTCCTGACTTCAGCCGAATTCAGGGCGCTGTGCGATTGGTTCGCACAGTACCTCAACTGGATGGGCACCTCAAAGAATGGCAAGGAGGAAGAGGGCGCAAAAAACAACCATGGCGCCTGCTGGGTCGCGCAGGCAGCCGCTTTTGCCGCCCTTACAGGCAACACGGGAGTGACGGCACTCTGCCGCGACCGCTTCAAAAAGAATCTTCTGCCCGACCAACTCGCATCCAACGGCAGCTTCCCGCTGGAGCTGGCGCGTACCAAGCCATACAGCTATTCGCTCTTCGACCTCGACGTGCTCGCAATCATCTGTCAAATTGTTTCCCCCGGTGGAAACTCACCGGACAATCTCTGGAAGTATTCACTGCCCAGCGGCATCGGCTACAAAAAGGCCGTCGAATTCATGTATCCCTTCATTCAAGACAAAGGCAAGTGGCCTTACGCGCATGACGTGGAGTATTTCAGCGACCTGCCCAATCGCCAACCCAGCCTGCTGTTTGCCGGCCTGGCTTATCACGAACCAAAGTACATTGCGCTCTGGCGCACGCTGCCGCCCGATCCAAGAACTGCCGAGATCATCCGCAACTTTCCCGTCCGCCAGCCGCTGCTCTGGGTCACTCCGGTATAGTCCCCACGCCCGCTCAATGACCGCCATCCGCCTGCCATTCATGCACATGCGAGCAGTGTGATAGGATTCCGTCGATACGTCAGCATATTGTTCAGGAGCGAGAATGCGGGAGCGCAAGGCCGGAATCATCATGAACGGCGTCACCGGACGTATGGGGCTCAATCAGCACCTGATCCGGTCCATCCTCGCCATCCGCGCGCAAGGCGGCCTCTCCCTCGGCGACGGCACTGTCCTCATGCCCGATCCGATTCTCGTAGGCCGGAATGAAGAAAAGTTGAAAGCCATCGCCGCCGCGCATGACCTCTCCCGCTGGAGCACCGATCTCGCGCGTTGCCTCGACAACAGAGAAGACACCATCTACTTCGACTCCGGCTCAACCGGGATACGCGAGCAAAATGTGCTTCAGGCGATCGCGGCAGGGAAGCATGTCTACTGCGAAAAACCGCTCTCGACCACAATGCAGAGCGCGATCAAGCTCGCCAAAGCCGCGGACAAAGCGGGCGTAAAGCATGGCGTCGTGCAAGACAAGCTCTTCCTCCCCGGAATCCGCAAGCTTCGCCGCCTCATCGATTCCGGATTCTTCGGCCGCATTCTCACAGTACGCGGAGAGTTCGGTTACTGGGTTTTCGAAGGCGATTGGCAAACCGCGCAGCGACCATCGTGGAACTACAGAAAAGAAGACGACGGCGGAATCATCCTCGACATGTTCTGTCACTGGCGGTACGTTCTCGACCACACCTTTGGCGAAGTCCAGTCGGTAAGCTGCACAGGCGCGACGCACATTCCGCGGCGCGTTGATGAAGCAGGCAATACCTACAAGTGCACCGCAGATGACGCGGCCTACGGCATGTTCGAGCTGAAGGGCGGCATCTTCGCGCAGATCAACTCCTCCTGGGTAACGCGCGTCTACCGCGACGAACTCTTCAATCTTCACGTGGATGGAACCGAAGGCAGCGCCGTTGCAGGACTGCGCGACTGCAAGGTTCAGCATCGCGTCAATACGCCGCGCCCCGTATGGAATCCCGACCTGCCGAATCCATTCAAGTTCCGCGATCAGTGGGCCGAAGTTCCTGATAACGCCGAGTTCGACAACGCATTCAAGGTGCAGTGGGAAATGTTTCTCCGTCATGTCTTTTCAGACGCGCCATTCCCCCATACATTCATCGACGGCGCTCGCGGCGTGCAATTGGCGGAGCTGGCGCACACTTCGTGGCGAGAGCGCCGCTGGGTCGATGTTCCCGAAATCACCCTCGGCACCTAGTAGAACTCTCGAGAGGAGTTTTGAAAGGGCACGGCTTCAGCCGTGCCGTAGACCGAGCAAAACAAAACGGGGCTTTAGCCCCTGAGGGAATATTGGATGCACATCGGGGTCGTTCTGTGATTCCTTAACTGATGGTGACTCAAGCGGATTTTACCGGGGTCAATACGCATGGCAGATAAGTCAAGGCTCTCGCTGAACCAGATCACGACAGCTAACTGGAGCGTCGGCGAGGCAGTGGAAGCCTGCGCGCGCCACGGCGTTCCGTCCATCGCGCTTTGGCGGCACAAGATTCAGGAAGCAGGCCTGCCCTCATGTGTGCGTCACGTGCAGGACGCAGGCATGCACGTATCCAGCGTGTGCCGCGGCGGAATGTTCCCAGCGCCCACGGAGCAGGAGCGGCAAAAGAATATTGAAGACAACTTCCGCGCCGCGGATGAAGCCGCTGCGCTCAACGCAGATTCCCTGGTCATGGTAGTCGGAGGCTGTGCCGGTGTCGGTCTTGAAGAAGCCCGCAAGATGGTCGCCGACGGCATCGCAGCTCTCGTTCCGTACGCACGCGAGCGAGGCGTCCACATCGGCCTTGAGCCGCTTCATCCCATGTATGCCGCTGAGCGTTCCGTGCTGAACACAATCGGTCAGGCGCTCAAACTCGCATCAACCTACAGCCCGCAGCAAGTGGGAGTCGTCCTCGACACCTTTCATATCTGGTGGGATCCGCAGGTCGCCGAACTGATCACGCAATCGGCGGGCCGCATCTACGGCTTTCACGTTTCTGACTGGCTCGTGCCGTTGCCCGATATCCTGCTCGGCCGCGGCCTGATGGGCGACGGCGTAATCGATAACCGCAAGCTGCGCCTCCTTGTGGAGCAAGCCGGCTACACCGGACCCATCGAAGTAGAAATCTTCAATCGAGCGTTGTGGGATTCCGATCCAGATGATGTATTGAAGCAGGTCATCGAACGATTCGAAAACTTTGTCTAGCGGAGAAGGAGCAGGTGAAGTTGCAAATGGAATCCGTTGCCACATTAACTCCGCAAGCTCTCATGCCGGCGATCAATCGCGCCCTGGAACTTGCCTCCGCGAAAACAATGCAGCTCGAGCGGCGCTGGAACACGGCAGACGGCGCGCCAGTTGTTACCATCGGCGGCAAGTACACGGCCCGCAGTTGGACGCAGTGGACGCAGGGCTTTCAGTATGGCAACGCGCTGCTTTGCTTCGACCTCACAGGCGATCAGGATCTGCTTTCAACAGTCCGCAAACACGTTGTTGCCGACATGGCCGAGCACCTGTCGCACACCGGCGTTCACGACCACGGCTTCAACAACATCTCCACCTACGGCCATCTGCGCCGCCTCATGCTGAACGGCCGCATCGAGACAAACGAGTGGGAGTTGAATTTCTATGAGCTCGCACTAAAAGTGAGTGGAGCCGTTCAAGCCGCTCGATGGACCAGCCTTGGAGGCGACCGCGGCTACATCCACTCCTTCAATGGTAGCCACTCGCTGTTCATCGATACTATCCGCACCCTTCGCATCTGCGGAGTGGCGCACCTGCTCGGTCACGCTCTCGTAGGCGAGCAGGACAAGCGCATCAATCTGCTGGGCAGGCTGCTCGCGCACGCGAAGACTTCTGCGGAACACAACATCTACTACGGCGAAGGACGCGACTACTACGACGTTCCCAAGTTGCGAGGCCGTACCGCGCATGAAGCAATCTTCAATCCGGCCAGTGGCGCCTTTCGCTGCCCATCCTCGCAACAGGGCTATTCGCCCTTTACGACATGGACGCGCGGCCTGGCATGGGCCATGCTGGGCTTTGCCGAGCAACTCGAATTCATCCGATCGTTACCTGAGAGCGAGTTCGGCGTCGAGGGCCTTCCCGACAGACCAGCAACAATAAAGATGCTGGAGCGAGCCGCTCGTGCCACCTGCGATTTCTACATCCACCAGGCAAGCGCTCTCGATGGAATCTGCTATTGGGATACAGGCGCGCCGCAGTTACATCAGCTCGGTGATTGGAGAGCCAAAGCGGCCGAGCCGTACAACGCATACGAGCCTGTTGATTCATCGGCGAGCGCCATCGCCGCACAGGGCCTGATCCGGCTCGGCCATGTGCTCGGCGATGCGGGCTACATTCAGGCCGGACTCACTGTCGTTCAGCGTCTGATTCAAGAGCCCTATCTTTCAACTGACTCCAATCACGAAGGGATCCTGTTGCACAGCGTCTACCACCGCCCCAATGAATGGGACTCCATCCCGCCCACGGCGAAGATACCATGCGGCGAGTCAAGCATGTGGGGAGACTATCATCTGCTGGAGTGCTTGCTTCTGGTTGCGAAGCTGGCCGATTCAAGTTATTACACCTTCTTCTAGCGCGCGAAGTTACCCTGCAAGAAAGGACTGACGATGCCCCATCAAGGAAAAGTAGCACTGGTGACCGGCGGCGCACGCGGCATAGGCCTCGGCATCGCGCTCAAGTTGGCGGACGCAGGCTTCACTCTTGTAATCTCGGGTCGCCGCCCGTTTGAAGAAGTTCAACCCGCTCTCAATGAAATCAAAAAGCGTAGCGGCGCCTCCATCTATATTCAGGCGGACGTATCGGACGGCTCTGACCGCGCCCGGCTCCTTCTTGCAGCGGAAGAAAGCCTCGGCAGGCTCGACGTCCTCGTGAACAACGCAGGCATCGCCCCGCGCGTGCGCGCCGACATTCTCGACGCCCGCGAAGAGAGCTTCGACGAGCTGATCGCAACCAATCTCAAGGGGCCGTATTTCCTCACGCAGTCCGTTGCGGCATGGATGATTCGCCAACATGCGTCCGACCCTCAAGTCCATCGCGCCATCATCAACATCAGTTCCGTATCAGCCACCGTCGCCAGCGTAAACAGGGGCGACTATTGCATCTCCAAGGCGGGCATCGCCATGGCAACACGTCTCTGGGCGGTGCGTCTCGCGGAATACGGCATCGGGGTCTACGAAGTGCGTCCCGGCATCATTGAGACCGACATGACTGCCGGCGTCCGTGAAAAGTACGACGCACTGATTGAATCAGGACTGCTGCTCGAAAAGCGATGGGGAACTCCCGCGGACGTGGGCAGCGCCGTCTGTCTTCTGGCCAAAGGCGAACTGCCTTATGCAACCGGCTCCGTGTTAAATGTGGACGGCGGACTTACATTACCGAGGATGTAGCGCGACCCGAACACCCCGGAAGGAACGCATGGACAAGTCACCGCGGATCGCGGAACAGACCGGTGCAGCCGCCATGAACAACACCGCCGCTGCGAGCACTCCAGCTCCGCTCCAATCGCGATGGGGGTTCGCGGTGTCTTCAGGAATCCTCGGCTGGATTCTCGATGCGTTCACATTCTTCATTCTCATTTTTGTCGTGGATGCGCTGGCCGCCAACTTTCATGTAGCCAAGGCCGCCATTGTCTGGAGCATCACCATCACGTTGGCCACCCGGCCCATCGGTGCACTGATTCTCGGTTCAATGGCAGACAAGTTTGGACGCCGCCGTCCCTTGATAGCCTGCGTTCTGTTCTTCTCTGTCTTTACGGCGCTTACGCCGTTTGCGCCAAACTACACCGTATTCATCCTCTATCGCGCGCTTTACGGAATCGGCATGGGAGGCTATTGGGGAATCGGCGCCTCACTCGTAATGGAGAGTTCGCCTCCGCGGTTGCGCGGCCTGTTCTCCGGAATCATGCAGGCAGGCTACTCGCTCGGATATCTTTTGGCCGCGGTTGCGGTAAGGACCATCGAGCCGCGCTTCGGCTGGAAATGGATGTTCCTCTCCAGCCTTTTCATCGCGGGCCTTGTGGCGCTGCTCACCGTGCTTTCGCCGAAGCCTTCAGCAGGGACGAGAAATCAGAAGGCGAGCTTCGGAGAAATTCTGCGCACTCCCTTGCATTACATGAAAGATTTCGCCTATCTCGTGCTGCTTATGACAGTAATTACCTGCTTGTCGCACGGCACGCAGGACTTATACCCTGACTTTCTCAAGTCCGTGCATAACTTATCGACTGTTGTTATTTCAAATCTGACTGTCCTCTATAACATAGGCGCAATTTGCGGATGCCTGATTATCGGCCATTTTTCCGAAAGGTTTGGACGCCGTTACAGCATCATGCTGGCCTTGACCATCTCGCTCATCTCCATACCTGCGTGGGCCTTTGGCTCTTCGCTGCTTGTGCTTGCTCTTGGATCCTTCATGATGCAGTTCGGCGTTCAAGGCGTGTTTGGCGTAATTCCTGCGCACCTGAATGAGCTTTCACCGGACCGTGTGCGCAGCCTCTTTCCGGGCGTGGTCTACCAACTCGGCATGTTGTTCGGCGCACCTTCCGTCGGCATCGAGTTTGCACTTCGCAAGAGTCTCGGCTATCCATGGGCGCTCACGGCGTTTGAACTTTGTACGATAGCCGCGCTGTTTCTCATCTGTGGATTCGGCCCCGAGAGACGCGGCCGCGACCTGGTTAGTTAAGCCGCATCGACTTATTTTCGGTCATCGACAATGGTGCGGAGTTCCGCCGCGATAGCGACCATGCGATCGGCAGTTGCGGGGCCAGGAGTGTTTTCGCTTTCAGAAAGCAGCTCGAACTCACGAGCGAGCTCGGTGCCATGTGCGAGGTTGAATGTGCCGAGCGTTCCGGCAAGCTTGTGTGCCGCGTCGTGGGCAGCGTCACGTTGCGCTGCCGAGAGATCGTTTGCCGCACAGGCTGCGGCCGCGATCGCAAGCAGTTCAACTCGATTCCGAATCTCCGGCTGAAAGCGTGTCCACAGCATGTCAAGAGCCGAAGCAAGGTTGGGAGCCGCAGCAGGATTGGAGTGGATATTGCGATCGGGCTGCGCGACGGGTTCCATAGTGAACAATGCGTTTACTTCCAGCCCAATACATCTGCAATCTGGTTGGAGAGGGTCAGAGGGTCAAACGGCTTGAAGAGAACGGCTTCAACGCCGAGATCGGCAAAGCGCCGCTGGTCGGAGCTTTGCACCTTGGCTGTGAGCAGCAGAACAGGAATCTTGGCAGTGGACGGATTGGCGCGCAGTTCGCGGAAAGTGCTGGGTCCATCCATGCCTGGCATCATGACGTCAAGAAGGATGGCGTCTGGCTGGTGCTCGATGGCGCGGGCCAATCCCTGTGCGCCGGAACTCGCCATCACGACGTCCCATCCCGCGACGCTCTCAAGGCTGAGAGCCGCCACTTCGCGTATGTCGTCTTCATCGTCAATGATTAGCACTTTATGCGGCACTTGAGAAATACCTCATGAACCATTTTGGAGCGTCGGGCCCCGGTTGTCGATGGGCAACTGGATTGCCTGGGGAACCGGGTAGCGAGTTGAGCAACGCAAAAGCGTGACGGTGAACCGGCGATCCGCCGTACGATGGATGCGGAGCCGCGCTGTCAGTCGCTATTGCTGAGCAGGCGCTTCTTCCATCTGGCGCGAGCTGCGCAGCATTGTGAGCACCAGCGCTTCAAGCTGTTGCGGTTGAACGCGCGCCTTGGCCAAAAAGTGAGTGGGCCCTAGCGTGAGATGACGCCGCTCGGCGGGCGTTAGATCGCGGCCGGAGTAAACAACCAGCGGCAACAGGGCCAGTGATTCGTGCTGGCGCAGCCAATCAACTACGTTGAAACCATCTCCGTCGGGCAGACCGATGTCGAGAACCAGCAGGTGTGGCCGGAATTTGAAACACGCGTCCAAGGCCTGGTCGAGCGTATATGCCAACTGCACCGCTATGCTTTCGCGCGCAAACACTCCGCCGATTACGCCTGCAAGGTCGCGATCATCTTCAACAACAAGGATGCGTGCCTTCTCGCCGGGCCCGCAAAGAACGCGCGCCAATTCAGCGAGAATGGCGTCTTCACTCAGCGGCTTGGCAACCCATCCGTCGCCTCCCAGCGGCGGCCCATCCGGCAGGTCAGCGGGGCCATGCGGATTGTCAACGCTCAGCAGCACAATCGGTGTGCGCGCTTCTGGGTCCAGGCGGCGTAGCAAGGGCAAAATCTCCCAACCGTTCATGCCGTCCAAGGCGGTGTCGAGCAGGATCGCCTCAACGCCGTTGTGAGCTGCGCTTACAGTTTGCTCCACAGTGGCGGATTCGACGACGCGATAGCCGTGACGGGCCAACTGCGAGGCAATACGGAAGCGGGCATCCGCATTGGCGCCGGCCAGCAACACGGTCCCCTGTCCCGGTTCAGTGTCCAGCAGACCAGCGGGCGACTCCAGAGGAGCCGGATGGTAGGGCAGAAAAACGCGGAACGTGGAACCCCGCACCGGATTGCGTTCGGCCCAAATGCGCCCGGAATGTTGCAGAACAATGGTGCGGCAGATTGCGAGTCCAAGTCCGCTGCCGCCTTTCTGGCGCGAGTCCGAAGCGTCTACCTGCTGGAACCGCCCGAAGACAGCTTCAAGCTTGTCGGCGGGAATGCCGCGCCCATGGTCGATCACTGAAAGCGTGACGCCGCTGACGCCGGGCCGCAGCATGATCGAGATCGTCGAATTGGGTGGAGAGAACTTCACGGCATTTGAAAGCAGATTGGTGAGCACCTGCAGCAGACGATGGGGGTCGGCGTCGACCTCCGTCTGTGTGGTGTCGTGAATAAGCCGGACTCCCGCTGCCTCGGCCACGGGCTGCATGTCTCCAATGGCCTGGCGCACAATGTCGGATAGCTGCACAGGACGGAAGGCAAGTGGCTCGCGGCCACTCTGTATGCGTTCCAGGTCGAGAATGTCGTTGATAAGGCGGACCAGGCGGTCGGAGTTGGTCAAGGCGATGCGAAGCAGATTTGCGGCTTTATCGTTTACCTCGCCCAGCATGCCAGAGGAAAGCAGGCCCAGCGCGCCGCGTATGGAGGTGAGCGGGGTGCGCAACTCGTGGCTCACGGTGGAGATGAACTCGTCCTTGAGGCGGTCGAGAGCGTTGCGCTGGCTATTGTCGCGGAAGCTGAGGACAGAACCGAAGAAGTGGCCCTGATCGAGGATAGGAGTGAGAGCGTATTCGGCGGAAAATGAGCTGCCATCGGCGCGGAAGATGTTATCTTCTCCGGCCGAGGCTGCATGGCGGCTTGCAGCGCGTAGCAGTGGGCAATCCTCAGTGCAGCGCAGGTTGGCAGGCGCGAATCCATGCAACAGTTCATGCACCACCTGGCCCGTCAGCGATGAGGCGGGTGCGCCCAACAGGCGGGCGGCGGCGGGGTTTGCAAAGCTCACGAACCCACTGCGGTCTACTCCACAAATGCCGTCGGCCACCGAGTTGAGCAGGATCTCCTGCTGGCGGTAAAGCTCTTCCGCCCGGCCCTGCTCCTGCGAGCGGGCCAGCATCTGGCCGAGGGAGGCGGCTGCGGTCTCAATCGTGGCCATGGCTTCGCGGTCTTCGCGCAGAAAGAACTGGCAGTAAAACTCCAGCACCGCCAGAACGTTGTTGCCCACGCGCACGGGGACAGCCCAGCCGGAGACCAACTTCTGTTTCAACGCGGACTGGATGCGCGGGCTTGTGGGAACAGAATTCAGGTCGGCAATCCAAACCGGACGGCCGTCTTTCCAGGCGCGTCCCGGCAATTCGGCGCCGCCTGCCAGTGTAAGGCCCAGGCTCTCCTGGATGAGCGTTTCGGCACGGCGGCCCGGAGCGCCCCATGCGGTTGAGAATTCGAGCCGATTCTCTTTGGCGTCAATTCCCCACTTGATGGCCAGGTCCCATCCCTGGGAGATACAGAGGGCCTCGAGGATGCGCATTGAGGCCACATCGGGAGAAGCGTTTTCCCCAACGATCTGGCTCACCACGAGTTGCAGCGCCAGGCGGTGTTCGCGCTGTTTCTGCTGCGTCACGTCGCGCAGAAGGCAGCGCACTGCGAGGGGATTGCCGGCCTTCTGGCGCTGGCTCAGGCTTAGCTCGAATTCGAGAATGCGGCCGTCGGGCGTATGGTGGCGCAGCGGCGCGCGATCCACCAGTTCGCCGTCGAGTGCGCGGCGAAAGTGTGCTGCCACCTCGGCACGGCAACCGGTTCCGAAGAGATCATCAAACGATTCAAGTGCCAGCAGTGCGGCCTGGTCGAGATCAAAGCACCGCTTCCACGCGGGATTGGCATATAGGAACCGTCCCGCCGGGCTCAGCGTGGCGATCATTTCGCTGGAGTTCTCAAAGAGATCGAGATAACGCTCCTGAGACTCGCGCAGGGCCTGTTCATGGCGGAGGGTCGCGCTCTGGTCCGAAGCTACGGCCACCAGGCCGGAGATTGTGCCGGAGCCATCGCGGAGTGCGGAGATGTGCAGAGTGGCGGGGAACACATCGCCATTCTTGCGGCGTAACTGCGCTTCGAAGCTGGGGACCATGCTGGGCGGCAGAGCGCGAACGCAATTGAGAAAAGCGGCCAGGCGGCCGGCAGGGGTGGGTTCGGGAGGTCGTTGTATATTGCAGAGCTTTTCCATCTCCGCAACAATGCGCGTGCCCTGGCCCCGAGCCAGAATGTCAATAATGCTGCGCTCGCTCATCAACTCGACTGCATCCGAGCCAAGCATGCGCTCGGCTGAAGGGTTCACGTAGATCAGGCGGCCATCCAGCCCGACGGAGAGGATCGCGGGACCAGCCGCATCGAGCACCTCCTTCAGAGGTTCGGCGGCGGGCGCAGACTGGGAAGCATCGGAATTGCGTTTGGGCATGCGAAGAGCAAGGAGGACAGCGGCACCGCAGGCGGCAAGAATCAGAAACCCGTCAAAGCGAGGCCCAGCCAGAACGCGCACCACAACCGCGCCAACTGCCAGAACAAGAGCCAGAGCCGCGAGAACCGACCAGATGATGAATGCTCCGTTCGGGATCGCTGGTGCAGGGTGCGAATTATTGACTGCCGCAATCTCCTCTGATAGCTCCCCCATGGTTCCCCCGGTGCTCAAACAGAGCTTATGTATCAAAGATACAAAAGGCCTCCGTCCAATTGCACTGTGTGCAGGTAGTATATGCATTTGAGAGCACTTCCTCTAGGTAAATCGCAGCAGTGTTCCATGGGGATGCAACGTCCCGTTCCTGTCCTGCGTCTGCGTTCGCCGGATTTTCTTGGAGCCGGTATGTCTCTGATTCGATGCATGCTACCCCGTGGTGACCGCCTGAAAGGCGCGTCGCCCGCTCCTTCTGAAACCCTCCCCAATTGCGGCCCGGTTCCCGCGAATGAGCGGCTACAAAGTTCGTGGCATGCGATGTGACCCCATGTTATAGTCTGACTCTCCCCCGGCTCCAAATCAAAAAATCCCCAGGAGGAATCGAAACGCACTTGGCACGTTGGATAGTCGCTATCTCCACGCTTGCAATTCCGCTCAACCCGGCATTCGCCCCCCAACAGGCCGCGGCGCAACAGACCGCTGCTCCCGCAATGTCGTCTGGCTGTACCGGCAACGTCAACATCGTTCGAATCTCTGAGGTCAAACCGGGAATGATGGACAAGTTTCTGGGCGCGGTCGCAGCTCAGCAAGCATGGTACAAAAACGCCGGCACGCCGGACGAGATCTCGGTCATGCGCGTCATGGAACAAAATCCCGACACCAAAGCGTGGGCTCTCTCCGACACGCAGGCCATCACTACGCACGTCATGCCGGCTCGCACCAGAGTCTTCCTCACGACGCAGCTTGGGACGCGTTCGTGGCTATGTTCAAGGACAGCTCCACCATCAAAACTCAATACATCGGTTGCGTCGTTTCAAAGTAGCCGGTCTTGCTCGTCCCATTCACTGCGCCAGACACCTCGGATGGGACGAGCGGCTCCGGGCATCCGTGTGCATTCCAACCATCCCGGATCGGTATCAAGCATCGCCCCTTAGACTTAACCCTTCAAACCGTATACTTGTTCCCATGCTCCGTAGACACATCTTCTTCCGCTCTATTCTTCCGGCCTTGGTCCCTTTTTCTCTCCTTTATCTCGCAATTCATCCGCCGGCCGCGCACGCCTGGGGCAACGAAGGCCACCGGATGATCAACCGCCTGGCGGCCGGCACACTGCCTGCCGATGTGCCGGCCTTTCTGCGTTCTGAGGCGGCAGTGAACGAAATCGAATACCTGGGCCCGGAACCGGATCGCTGGCGGTCGCCCGCCGAGCCGGAACTGAGCGCTGTTCAGGCTCCGGAGCACTTCATCGACCTGGAACCTGCGGACGCGCTGGGCCCGTTGCCACACAAGCGGCTGGACTTTGAGGCCAATGTATTTGCCGCGGGCCAGCGGCCGGAGAAGATCGGCCTGCAGCCTTGGCAAACCACCGAAGTGTGGGAGCGCCTGAAGGCTGCGATGCGCCAGTATCGAGAGTTGTCGGCAAACCACGAGAACACGAAGCCTGTGGAACAGGCAATCCTCTTCTATGCCGGCTGGCTCGGCCACTACGTGGGTGACGGTTCGCAGCCCCTGCACACAACCGTCCAGTACAACGGCTGGGTAGGGCCCAACCCCAACGGCTACACGACCGCCCACCAGATCCACGGGCAGTTCGAGGGATCGTTTGTGGGTGCGAACATCCACGCGCCGGAAGTGCAGGCAATGATGACTCCTGCGAAAGCCATCGACGGCGTTCTGTTCGACAGTTATGTAGCCTACCTCCGGCAGACGTCCACGCACATCGAGAAGGTATACCAGCTTGAAAAGGCAGGTGGATTTGTGGGCGCCGGTACGGCCGAGTCCAGACAGTTTACCGCTGAGCGTTTGGCGGCCGGCGCAAGCATGTTGCGCGACTTGATCTACACCGCCTGGCTGGAAAGCGCCAAACCTGTACACGATCCGTATGCGGGAAAATAGCTGAGTTTCAGTTGGCGGTTTCGACGGTTGCGAGCGCGGGAATCCGGCGCAGCATCAGTGTCAGCATCAGCGTCATCAGCGCGACCGATGGTGCGGCGACAACCAGCCACGCCAGCATTGCGTGCCCTGCAAGGCCGCCCACTTGGGTGTAGAGGCCCCAGGGCGAAAGGTGCAGCACCGCGCTTGCCGTCAATGTTTGTCGTGAATCCTCAGCCGCGAAAAGCCATCCCCCCATGCGCACGAACGGCACAATCAGGATAAATTGCAGAGGCATTGCAACGTAATTTGCAGCCTGGATCGCGGGTTGGTTGAGCCGCAGCGCCAGCGCCAATCCGGCGCAGAGAACTGTGGGAATCCCAACCACTGGAATGCAGCCAATTACGAATCCCAGCGCAAGCGTGAGCGCCAGTCTCCGGGGCGAAATGCCCTGCTGGATCCAGACAACCGCGCTACGCTTGATCGAGTCGGGAAAGATTCGCATCATTCCTCTCACAGTTTCCAGTGCACAACTATCCATACGATAGGATGCAATGATTGGATTTCCGATGGATCTTTCGGGTGATTTTGATGAAACTTTAGTCAATGCTCCAAAGCTGGATGGCGAACCCGAAGCCGGTCTTGTTTTGGGAATAAAACATGCAGCCGTTGCTCTGGCGGCACCCCCCGTTTGATTCAGCGTCAACTGCGATACACTTGGACCCGATGCGGGTGTTTGGGATCGATTGCGGTACCGAAGTGACCGGATTTGGCGTCGTCGAGTCGGACGACACCGGTCGCGTGCCTAGCCTTGTTTGCAAGGCGATGGGCGCCATTAAGCTAAAGAAAACCAAAACCACACCCGAACGTCTTGAACAAGTGTTTCGTGAGCTGACCGCGGAGATTGAGCGCTGGCAGCCAGACGCAGTAGCCATCGAGGAGGTTTTTTACTCAGTGAACGCAAAGTCTGCGCTCAAGTTGGGCCAGGTACGTGGCGTGGCGCTGCTGGCGGCAGCCTGCCAGCGCATGCCCGTTGCCGAGTATGCTCCGCTCAAAATCAAGTCCAGCGTAGTCGGTTACGGCCTGGCCAAAAAGGAGCAAGTCCAGTTCATGGTTGCCCGGCTTCTCAACCTTGCCGAGTTGCCCCAGCCCGCCGATGCAGCCGACGCCCTGGCGATCGCCATCTGCCACATCCACACCGCGCAGACCATGGCCTTGCAAAGTCCACCACAGGGAGTGGCGCGATGAGGATGGCTTGGCTTGTCATGTCAATATTGCCCGCATTTGCATTGCCGCTCGGCATCCCCGCCCAGAACGTCCCCGCCACAATCCCGGTTGTCGTTGTTGAATTCTCAAACCCCGGCGTCACTCCGTCCCACTGGACGCTCTCTTTGCACCGCGATGGCAGCGGCCATTTCCACTCCGACCGCGGCAAGCTGCCGGAGGGTGAACATCTCGCGGAGATCGATGCGCCCAATGTAGATCGCGAAATCCAGCTCAACGATGAGTTTGCAGAGCGAGTCTTCCAGGCCGCACAGCAGCACAACTGGTTCAACCAGGATTGTGAGAGCCATCTGAAAGTCGCATTCCAGGGATGGAAGAAGCTCAGCTACAGCGGGCCCGAGGGGCAGGGATCCTGCACCTTCAACTATTCAAAAGACAAGGACATCCAGGCGTTGGGAGATTCCCTCATAGGAGTAGCCGAAACGCTGCGCGAGGGTGCGCGCCTCGAGATCCTTCTCCAACACGACCGGCTGGGCCTCGATAAGGAAATGGAATACATGACCGAGGCCACCAAGGATGGCCGCATGCGCCAGACCTGCACCATCAGGGAGATTCTGGAGCGCCTGGAAGGCGATCAGGAAGTCCTCGAGCGGGTGCGAAAGCGCGCACACACTCTCTTGGCCCATCCAGGAACGTAAATCCCTCCATCCGGGGAGTCCCCCAGGAAATTATTTCTTCTGGAAGCACCGATTTTGCGCGACATTTCAGTGCCTCAAGGTGTCGTATAGTAGTGGGGTTCCCGACGAGCGCAGATTTGTGCCGCGGGAAACAGCACGATCAGGGAAGGCGGGGGACCATGAAGCAGATGGTAAATCGCGTCAAGTGTGGCACGGGACTGTTTGGAATTCGTCCCGGAACCTTAGGGCTGGGATTAGCATCCGTGGTGATTGGAACCTTGATGCTGTCGTGGGTCGCCAGAGGCGACGACACGGGGCAGGCAGCAGCAGCAGGGGCAGCCCGGTTAAGCAGTGTCGAGGGGCAAGTCCGAATCTCGCAGGGTGGCCAGGTCATTTCCGACCCTGCCTTGGTGAATTCGCCGTTGTTTGCCGGCACCCAGGTGGACACCGGAGACGACGGCAAAGCAGAAATTCAGTTTGCGGATGGAAGCGTAGCCCGGCTTTCTCCGGACAGTACGCTCGCGCTCACATCCCTGAGCATCCAGGGCGGACCCGGCAACACTGACGTTGCGCTGGTGGCCGGCCTCGGCTTCTTCGAATTGCAGGGCGGCGGCCAGGGCGGCCAAATGCGCGTCACCTTCGGTGACAGCATAGCCACTGCCACAGGGTTCACCGTGATGCGCGTCAGGATAGACAATCCTCCCGGTGAGCTTGCCGTGTTCTCTGGCAATGCGCACCTTGAGCGTGGAAATTCGCTCGCGGTTGATCTGCACGGCGGGGAGAGCGTCGCGCTCAACGGAACCGATCCCAGCCGCTACAACCTGTCCGAATCAATCGAACCGGACTCCTGGGATGCGTGGAACTCTGACCGCGACCAGGCGTTGAACGCCCAGGCAGCGGATCAGACCGGCGCAGCCAAAAACTTCGTCAACACCGACAACCCAAATCCGGCGTGGAACGATCTGGATGCGAACGGAAACTGGTACAACGTGCCCGGCCAGGGATATATCTGGTCGCCATATGAGGCCTCGTCCGCGGGATGGGACCCCTACGGCTGCGGTCATTGGGTGATGACACCGCGCTTCGGTTACGTCTGGGTGTCGTGCAATACCTGGGGTTATCTGCCTTACCAGTGCGGTTCGTGGAACTTCTACGACGGCTTTGGCTGGGGCTGGGCGCCCGGCATGGGCATGGGCATGGGTTCTGGAATGGGCATGGGTTCTGGTATGGGTATGGGCGGCGGTTGCGGCCTCTATGGTGGTGGTGGCGGCTATAGCGGCATCAACATCGGCTTCGCACCCAGAAATTATCATCCCCTCCAGCGACCCAATTCGAGCCTGGGAAGCGGACGAAATCCTCGCCGCGTAATCGACGTCAACCGGGGCTTCTCTGGTGGGATGGGCGCACTGCCCGTACGCACCAGAAATACGCCGGTAGAGATCGCCGGTCATACGGTGCAGCCTCTGCATCCATTGCCAAATCAGGGGCGGTATCAGGCCTCGCCAGGGGGATTCGTATATCGCCCCACGCAGGGCTACCAGGGATCGAGGCCGTCAAGCGCAGGGGATAGCAACGTACGCCCCGTGAATGGCAATGGCAACCGCCAAGGCTACGCGCCCCAACCCGGTAACTCCACTGGCCAGGGTTTTGAGAGGTCCACAAAGGACACGACGCAACCGGGTCGCGTTTATACGCCTCCCAACCAGGGCAATAACAATCAGCCCAACCGCAGTTACACGCCCCCAAATCAGGGCAATCCGCCCTCAAACCGCAGTTACACCCCTCCCAGTCAGGGCAATTCCGGCGGCTCGGTCAACCGGCCGTCTGGCGGGGGTGGTGGGTATTCAGGTGGAGGCGGTGGCGCGTCCAACGCTCGGCCATCTGGTGGTGGTGGTGGCAGC
>DASRLI010000086.1:0-4577 GCA_035648535.1 Occallatibacter sp.
CTTGTGTGAATTCGTGCTCGGGCCGCAGCACTTTATCCCGCGCTGCGCCCCCTGCGGAAATCAGTACCACCACCACACGCCCGTCGGGCAAGCTCAGAAAGCGGATATGCTCGAGCAAGCTGCGTGCCAGCGGCGGCATGACGATAATGCCGATCCCGCGAGAGACAGCCGCCAGCACATGGCCAGCGCGTTCGGTCACTTCCTCGGGCGTGGTCGCAGCGTCAAGTTCCGTGCGAATCCACTTGCGGTCCTGCTCGCTGAGCGTCGCGTGCGGAGCGATTTGTTGCGCGAAAAAGCGGTACGCGGCCGCGGTGGGTACGCGACCTGCGGAAGTATGCGGCTGGTAAAGGTAACCGGCCTCCTCGAGCTCGGCCATGGCGTTCCGAATCGTCGCGGAGCTAAGCCCCTCCACGTGTACGCGCGAAACGGCGAGGCTCGAAACCGGCTCACCCGTGGCCACATAGGTGCGTACGATGCCCGCCAGGATCTGCTGATTGCGCTTCGAGTTGAGAACCGAATCCACCATTGTCGATGCTGGGCCCACGTCCTAGGCCCAACTCCCCTTCTTCGCATTCTAGCCGTCAATTTGCGCGCGCTGCAAGCGGTCGGAGTAGTCCACGTACAATGTCTTCCACTCCGAGTAAAACTCCAGCGCCGCCGTCCCCGCTTCCCGGTGGCCATTTCCAGTCTGTTTTGTACCCCCAAAGGGCAGGTGAATTTCGGCCCCAATGGTCGGCGCATTCAGGTAAACGATTCCGGTGTGCAGGTCGCGCATCGCCGCGAACCCTTTGTTAACGTCCCGCGTGTAAATCGACGCGGAAAGGCCATAGGAAACCCCGTTCGCAATGTCGAGCGACTCCTCAAAGCCTTCCGTCGGGATGACAGCGACCACGGGCCCGAAGATTTCTTCCTGAGCGATGCGCATGCGTGGTTCGCAGTCGGCGAAAACTGTCGGCTCATGGAACCAGCCGTGCGCGAACGCTCCCGCGGCCAGCCGATTTCCGCCTGTCGCCACTCTGGCCCCTTCATTTTTCCCGATAGAGACATACTCCATCACCTTTTGCAGTTGGTTATTGTTGATGAGCGGCCCCATCTGCACCGACGGATCGAGACCGTCGCCGACTTTTAGCGACTGCACGCGTGGTATGAATTTTTCGAGAAACTCCCTGTAAACTTTTTTGTGCACTGCCACCCGGCTGGCGGCGGTACAACGCTGTCCGGTGGTGCCAAACGCAGCCCACACCGCCCCCTCGACGGCCAGGTCCAGGTTCGCGTCTTCAAGGACAATCAGAATATTTTTCCCACCCATTTCCAGATGGCACGGCGTGAACGTGGGGGCACAGGCTTCCGCAACAACTCGGCCCACTTCCGTAGAGCCTGTGAAGCTGATCGCTCCAATATCCTTGTGCCTTAGCAGGGGCGCACCCGCGGACGGGCCGGTGCCGTTCACTACATTAACGACACCAGGCGGCAAGCCCGCTTCCGTGAGGATCTGTACCAGGTGGCAGGTCGAAAGCGGCGTGTCCTCGGCCGGCTTGATTACGACCGTATTTCCGCACACCAGCGCCGGCATGATTTTCCAGGAAGGGATCGCCATTGGAAAATTCCACGGCGTGATGAGGGCGCAAACGCCAAGCGGCTGCCGCACGGACATGGCAAACTTATTTCGCAGCTCGGAAGGCGTCGTTTGTCCCCACAGCCGGCGTCCTTCACCGGCCATGTAGTACGTCATGTCGATGGCTTCCTGAACGTCGCCACGAGCTTCTTCCAGCACCTTGCCCATTTCCCGCGTCATCTCGCGGGCCAGCTCTTCCTTGCGCTTCAGAAGAATTTCCGCGGTGCGAAACAAAATCTCCGCGCGTTTCGGTGCTGGGACCAAATGCCATGTTTTGAATGCTTTTTGAGCAGCGTCGACGGCTGCGTCCACGTCGATGGAGGTAGAATCCGGGAAAATGCCAATCAACTCATCGGTATTCGCGGGGTTTCGATTTTCAAACGAGTGGCCACTGGCCGAGTCGCTCCACTCGCCGTTGATATAGTTCTTGAAGATCTTAGGAACGACTGCGGTAGCCATCGGGCCCCCTTTCGGTCGCTCTGCGCTGCGCACGCAAGGAAAGACAAGGTGGAACCACTTCTCAATCTCAATTTGGGAATTAGTTTAGCAAAAGGAACGAGGGGCGGCAATGCGCTCAGGAGGAGATGAGATCAAGGAACACCACTGCGCTCCGTCCCCCAGCACGCGGGGACGGAGCGGTGAACGCAAAAAGCTCTTGCATATGTCCAAACCGGTTCGTGCACTGACGACGACTATTGCGGTCCGCGGCCTCCCGCACCGGCACCGGCGCCTGCGCCAGCCGCGCCCCGTGGGGGTTGGGGTTGCGCAATCGCCGGCTGCGGCCCAAGGACCTTCACCAGCGCCTGATAAGCACATTGTTCGTCGGCATTACCGCCGCCCACACCCACTGCGCCAATTAGTTGATCGTCAACCACGATCGGAATACCACCAGCGACAAAATAATAGGACAGCCCCTGCTCCTTGCCGAGATCGAGCCGAATCAACCGGCCGTCAACATCTTTGAATCGCGTGGCGACAGCGCCAGAGGTTGACCGGGAATACAGCGCCGTCTGGGCCTTCATTAATCCGGTCTCAGCGCCGATAGGCAACACACCGTCCATTTGGTGGGAATCGATGATCTGGCCTGTCGGCGACAAAACGAAAATAACGATCGAAACGTTGCCAGGCTGCGCCTTTTGCCACTCTACGCAGGCGTCAACAATCGCCCTGGCGGTGTCGGCATTAATAACGTCCTTCATCAATGTTCGCTTGGCCACCTCGGGAGATACCGTTACCTTGTTAAAAGCGGCAGGCGACGAACCCTGTGCCCACGCATCTGCATTGGCGAAAGCAAATGCCGCTACAGCCAGTAAAACCAACAGCCCGTTACGGAATAGCCCGGTTCTCTTTATCATAGTTTCCTCTCTCTTTTTTTCTCGCCCGAATGGGGATCATGCCGTGTCGTTTCTGCTGCTTCGAACTGGTTATAATCTGGTTTGAGATTACCGTTTTGCGGATGCCCGGTAGCCGGAAATGTACCACTGCGCCCGTGCGGTTTGCAACGGGCCACGGCGCCAGGTCCACGGTCAGCGATGCAAGCGCCGGCCATCCGGAATCAACAGAACAGAAGTAGATGTTCAGAGCGCGTCGACGGATTCTCTCCGTCCACGCACCCCGGCCGTCTTTTCAGCGGCGCTCCGCGCCAACCTATTTCATCTTCCACGATCCGTCGGGAGCCTTTTCGCGATGTGCCATGTGGCAGCCGGCGCAAGTGGCCTGCCCTGTTTTGAGCGCTGCCGAGGCATCATCGAATTTGCCTGCTGCCGCAAGCTCCGCGACCTGCTTGAACGCGTTTTGGCCGTCCTGCGCAAATTTCATTGCATCACTGACGTTTTTCTTTTGCCAGTAATCGTACACATGGCCGAAATCTTCTTCTAGCGTCTTGGCGTCCGCGGCTGCAGCGTCGCCCTGTTTGGCATCCAAATTTTTACGGAGACTCGCGACACTGGCGCCATTGCTCTTCATCCAGCCCTGATATTCAGCATCTTGCTGAGCCCAGGCGACGATGCCCAGGCAAAGCATGGAAATCGCCAGGCACAAAAATATTTTCATTTGAATCGCTCCTTTGACCTGCGCATTCAAGTTTTCGTTCTGCAGCGGAAGTCCATAGCGGAGTGCACCCGTAAACGTCGCCGATGGTACACCAGATGACGCCCGGCGTGTAGTCGCGATCTTCATGGCTGTCTTAGCTCCATAATTCTGTCACCCCCTAACGGCAACGTGAAAATGTCACCCTATGAGACAGGAGACATTCACGTTGAGTCAGAAAGAGTTGCAAAGAGTGGGCGTAATCAGCGCGTGCATCAAGGGAGACTTGACATGTGCCAGAGCGGCGGAGCTGCTCGATCTTACGCCTCGGCACATCAAGCGTCTCAAAGCCCGGTATCGGCAAGGCAGCGCAGCCGCTCTGGCACACGCTAACCGCGGCCGCCCCAGCCACCGTCGCTTGCCCGACGCCGTGCGCGAGCAGATCCTGGGTCTGGCGCGCGGCACCTACGCCGGCTTCAACGATCACCATCTCTGCGAGAAGCTGGTTGAGCGCGAGGGCTTCTCTCTGAGTCGTGAGACGCTGCGCCGGCTATTACGCAAGCATGGTCTCGGCCCGCCAAAAAAGCGCCGGGCTCCCGCTCATCGCCAGCGCCGCGTGCGTTCCGCAGGGCTCGGGGAACTGGTGCAGCTCGATGGCAGCCCGCATGACTGGCTCGAAGGACGTGGCCCACGACTTACCGCTCTGGGCATGCAGGACGATGCCACCGGTAAAATCCTGGCTGCGCAGTTCTTCTCCTCGGAAACCGCTTTTGGCTATCTCTGCTTGCTTCGTCAGCTGCTCCGCCGCCATGGCGTGCCCCTGGCTTTTTACGGCGATCGCAGTGGCGTCTTCGTCCGCCACGACGACAACTGGACGGTCGAAGAACAGCTCGCCGGAAAACGTCAACCCACCCAGTTCGGCCGCGCCCTGGAA
>DASRLI010000087.1:0-2552 GCA_035648535.1 Occallatibacter sp.
ACCCAGCGCTGAACACCGCCGAATTCAGCAATTTCGTCTGCCTTATAAAGTGACAGCCACATCAGGCACCAAATCGTGATGCCTGCCAGAAACGCCCCCTTTGTCGTGGGTGTTAGGGTCATAGCATTATCCTCCTTTTCATGTTGTTGAACTTGCGACGTTTGTTGATGGCCGATCGAACTACGTGCAGGAGCACGTATTCGAACGACCGTGTGCGAACAAAGCGCCGGCAGAGAGCGGCCAGCTTCGAAGCAAGGAATCGCTGGAATCTGGTTGCTCTCGCCGTCTTCTGTTTGAGAAAGTTGTCGACAAGCGGTACGGCACTGTACAAGTCCGTGCTCGTGCCCATCAGTAACTGCTGCCTCCGCGCTCGTCCCTGTTTGGACCGCGACGCGTAGACCACCATGGCTTCTAGTCCTGCGATGATCGCAATAAGCATGTCAGCGCCCTCCTACGAGGTGGAATCCAAGGCTGACCAAGCCAGCCAAGATTCCCAGGAGGAACAGGGCCAATGGCATTGCAAGCATGCCGAGGCCTGCGAGCCGGGCGTAGTTCCTCGGCGGCGGCGGTACTGACAGTCCCGAGAGCTTCGCTAGACCAGGAATGCGTGCCTTGAGAAGGTCGACGTCGAGTCCCCAGCGTTCGGCGAACTCCGTGCAGAGTTCGTCTGCGCGAGCGTTCAGTACCTGGTACTGGGAGTTTCCGGCTGAAAGCGAATTGCTTTCGTGACCGGCGGTGGCACTGAGAATGTCTTCGAGCTTCGACAGGAAGACACGTTTGTGAAAGAAGAAGACAAACTTCTTCCACTTAGAGTTGAGAAGACCGGCCCTTGAGGCCGGAGTATTGGTGGACTGACTGATTTCGAGCATCGTAGTTCTCCTTTGGTTTTGAGTTGAGGCATGTGAAGGAGGGGGGTCGAGAATTAACGACCGGTAGGCTCGAAACTCCAGAAGTCCCGAGTCCCTCCTTCACATAACCTGGTCTCTGGTTTTTGAGAGAACTTTTCCTCGCGCGCGCGGGACGAAAGGAGAGGGGGAGTTGAGTCAGTGGGACGGAGAGGTGCCGTTTCTAAGTAAGCAAGACAGATGGCGCATTCCACTTACTCGAGGGAGGGCGGAGCAGCGAGCCGTCTTCGAGAAATACAATGCATGTAGAACTGACTGGAACGTGCATAGTGCGCCATTTCTTGCAGAGTTTGTTTGTCCCCCAGGGTTCAGCCGGACGCCGTCGAGAGGTCATAGGCGCGATCAATGTGCGCCGTCGCGAGTTGCGCCAGCAATCCGACGATGAGTTGAAAGCTACAGGGAAACAGGTTCGAAACCTGACGGAAACCGTCGCCGTTGCCGCTGTGGCCGCGGAACGATTGCTGGGACTGGATATGTTCGACGTTCAGCTTCAGGGCTCGCTTGCACTTTCCGATGGAAAGATCGCCGAGATGCAGACGGGCGAAGGAAAGACGCTGGCCGCGGTTCCGGCAATTGTCTGGTATGCGAAGGCGGGCAAGGGCATCCATGTAATGACCGTGAACGACTATCTGGCCCGGCGGGATGCCAAATGGATGGGCCCTATCTATGAGTTCTTTGCCCTTTCGGTGGGCTGCATACAGCAGAGCATGAGCAGCGAAGAGCGCAAGCAGGCGTATCTCTGCGATATCACCTACGCCATGGCAAACGAGATCGGCTTCGATTACTTGCGCGATCAGATTGCTCTTTATCCGCAGGAGCAGGTTCATCGTCCATTTGCCGCGGCGGTTATCGATGAGGTCGACTCGATTCTGATCGACGAGGCTCGCATCCCGCTGGTTCTTGCCGGCGGTGAGTCGGCCGACTCGGCTCTTGTCTATCGGGTCGATCAGCTGGCGCGTCACTTCAGGCGCGGCGTCCACTATGTGCTCGATCAATATGGCCGCAGCGCGTCTTTGACAGATGCCGGAATTCAGGCCGTGGAGAGGGCCTTCGGCTGCAGGAATCTCTTTGCCAAAGGGAACCTGCGGCTGTTTACGGCGGTTCAGGATTCGCTCCATGCTCATGGCTTGCTGCGGCGAGACGTCGACTATCTGGTGAAGAACGGCGCCATCGAATCTGTGGACGAGTTCAAAGGGCGCATCGTGCCAGGCAGGCGCTGGCCCGCCGGTCTGCAAAGCGCTGTTGAAGCCAAGGAGAAAGTCACGGCCAAGCCGCAGGGCAGGATTCTTGGATCCATCACCATCCAGAATCTGATCGCACTCTACCCGCAAGTCTGTGGCATGACGGGCACCGCCGCGACCCAGGCCGAGGAGTTTCGCACCCTCTATGGTCTGGATGTCGAGGCAATCGCGACCAATCGGCCGGTGATCCGCGTCGACCTTCCAGACCGGGTCTTTCAGACGAAGCAGGAGAAGGAGCAAGCCGCCCTTGCCGAAATCCTTCGCATCCACAAGTCCGGACGGCCGGTGCTTATCGGGACGGCAAGTGTGGAAGAGTCCGAGCGGCTCAGCGCCGGCATGGGCGGCGTTCCTCACCATGTTTTGAATGCGCGGAATGAAGAGGAAGAGGCAGGGATCATCGCTCGGG
>DASRLI010000088.1:0-4510 GCA_035648535.1 Occallatibacter sp.
TCGGTGTACCGCTCCAACTCAGTCAATGCAACGCGGACACTCTCGCGGTGCGCCTGCCGCACCCGGTCATCGCCGCCTACCAGCGCGGTCAGCGAGACGGACTTCGGCGCGGAGAACGTCGCGTCCCACCCTGCGCGGTGCTCGACTGAAGTAATTTCTTTGCCGCTCTTGCCCTCGTAGGTCTTCGATACCTGGTGCCGAACAAGCTGCTCCTGAGTGTTTGGGTGCTGGCCTTCGCTCAAGCGAGCGAAGTGCTCCGCGCCCACGGCTCCCGAAAGTCCCCACTCGCCGGAGAGCCGCCCCTGCCACTCGCTATGCCCCTGCTGGTCGCGGCTCCAGTAATTCTGCTCACTCGAAGCAAACTCCCGCGCATGATACGTCCGCGCTTGGCCTGCCGAGAGCGGTTTGGAGATGGACAGCATTGTGGGCCCGATTTCGATGCGGCAACCGCTGGGCCGCATGAAGCGATGTTAAGCCTTCGCGGTGGTAATCACCACCTATGGGGGAGATGAGGCGCATAAGGCAAAAAACACCATGCCAGTGCATTTGTCGATGCCGACCCGAGTCAATGACCGCCAACTTCCGTATAGCCGTCAGCCGCCCTCAACCGAGAGACCTTCGTTGCCAGCGAACGCTCGATGAGTGACTTGGCGATTATGCGTCAATCCAGAAGCTCTTCAGGCCACATCGGCTTTTCCAGGACAAATCCTGGACAGTACTACGAGGCACCATTGGGCGGTCCGGGTTGACTCTTTCAGCCAACTACGATACGCAGATATTTTGAGAAAGCTTCTCTGCCTTCGAGGGTGACTCGAACCGCGCGTGACTTTCGGGATGGTGCGATCCAACCAAGTTCCGAGAATCGTTTGTACATTTTCACGCCCAATGTACCCGCTAAATGGGGCCGGCGCTCGGTCCAGTCAGGACATTGACGCGCTAACTTCGGATCTGCAACTCTCCCCGAGCACGGTACGACGACCCCTCGTTGCTCGAACCACTCCCTCCCTCTGTCTGTGACGGCAAAAGCTCTTCCGGCCGCCCGCGTGAGGTGACCTTCGCGCTGTAGCGCGTCCGCGATAGCCACCCCGAGCCATCCGGCGAGATGCGCATAACATGTGCGTGCATGCTCAAGACTTCCTAAGGTGAGCCCGGCTGTCTTGTCGAAAGGCCGTGCATGAGGCGCAGAAGACAACACCAGTAGCGATTCAACAGCGTAGGCAACTTCCTCATTTGCGAGTTCGTAGTAGCGGTGCCGCCCTTGCCGCTGCGCCGTGACAAAACCGGCTTCGACAAGTCGCGCAAGATGTTCGCTTGCCGTTTGCGGGCTCACGTGAGCCGCCAACGCCAATCCCCCAGCAGGGACGGCGCGACCGCCCATCAACTCAAGCAGCATGGCTGCCCGGGCCGGTACTGCGATCTGTTTGGCTGCGGTGGCGAGTGCGTCACTCATGAATAAAGTATGCGGGTTCTTTTTCGCTAACACTTCGGTCTGCGCCGAAGTTTTTTCTTGAGCGAGCGGCATACAGTCGTCTCAGGAGGTAGGTATGTACACATTATTCCTGCGCTACACCATCGACCCCAACAAGCTTGCTGACTGGCGATCCTACGCACAAGCGGAGTTCGGCCCCATCACGGAGAGTGGCGGCCGCATCACCGGGTACTACGCCCCAACCGAGTTCGCCGGGGCTACCAGCGAAGCGTTCGCCACAATTGATGTGGGTACCATGGCCGAATATGAGGTGTATCGCGCCAAGCTAGCCGCGCACCCCAAACATCAGGAAAATGTCCGCAAGATCGAAGCATCCGGCGCGATCCACTCCATCTATCGCGCTATTATCCAGAAGGTGGAGCCGGGAGCGGCTGCAAAATGAATCGCCCGGACCCGGTCGCACCTTGGTCGATACCCGGCTATGACTACGGCACTCCAACGAGTGCCGTATCGCCGGTGTCAGAGATTGACCTGTCACAACTGGAGCAGGCTGCCGGCTGGACAGCCAAGGACGCCGATGTGCTGGCGCGACACGCTGACCTGTTCCGGGCAAAGGCCGAATCCATGGTCGACTTGTGGCGTTCCGTCATTGGTTCGCAGCCCCATCTTTCCCAATGGTTCGTCGGGCCGGATGGTAAACCCGATGACGAGTACAAGGCGAGCGTCAAGCGCCGTTTTGTTCAGTGGGTCATTGATGCGGCGGTGCGCCCTCATGACCGGGACTGGCTGAACTATCAGCAGGAAATTGGACTTCGTCACACTCCGGCAAAGAAGAACAAAACCGATGGCGCGCATACGCCGCCACTCGTGCCGTTTCGATATCTTCTCGGCTTCATTCCCGTGGTCCTGCCTATCCGCGAGTTTTTCACTGACGCCATTCAGGATGAAGCTGAACTCAAGAGACTCGAAGACGCGTGGACCAAGGCTGTGCTTCTTCACGTCACACTGTGGTCGCGCGCGTACGTGGCGGAAGATCTCTGGTGAGCTGTCGTCGTATCGCACCGTGCAGACTGACTCGATCCAGTTCAGCGGACAGTCCTTCGGTATTTTTGCGCTACCGTCGACTTTCTCAACTAAGAAACGAGGCTACGGGCATGGTGGAGGCCCCAGTCAGGGCCGCCAGCACCTCCTGCACCAGATCGGACCCTAAATGCCGGCAAGGCTTCGCAGATTTGCCTGCGTATGATCCTCGGTTGAGGATAACAGTCCAAGTCACTCAGCGAGGTGTTCCGTCCGACTTCGTCAGAGTCTTTGGGTGATTGCCTGCCATTCTGAAGTACTCCCGCTTTTGGTCACGATGATCGCTCCATTCTGAACGTCAGCTTCGGGGGCGAAAAACGTGGCTGTGTCAATCAATCCCCTTCGACTCGTCCCAGACGTACACCTCTTTCGCTTCGAGATCGGTCGATGGGGACAACTGGAGCGAGGCCTGGGACTCAGCAACCGGCGTCTTCATCGGCGATTTCGTTGGCGCGACGGCTACAGGCGCGGCCGCTTCTACCTTCATTCTCGAAATCAATTCAGGCAGAGCCCGCTCGATAAACTCCGGCTGCTTGCCCCTCTTCTTTGCCAGCGCGAAGCGCACTGGCACGACGCGATTCTCCTGCTTGATGAAGCCGCGTAGCGGCTCAAGGCCGGAGATTTCCGAGGCCATGACGAGCGGCTTGGTGACGATCTCCAGCGAGAAAGACTTCTTGCTCCGCAGCAGTCCCATGCTGCGCGACTCCTTCAACCGCTCGACCTCTATTTCGCCGATGGCATCGGAGATCCATTTCGCGGCGCGGGGTTCGGAGGTCTTGAAGAACACCTTCGTTGCAGGCTGCGAGAGCATCGCTTCCGCGTCCTTGCCATAACGTTTTTCCATCTGGCTGCGCCCCTGAAATCCAAGCACAACCGGGTTGCCGTACTTGCGATTTTCCGTGACGGCGGTGTGGAGTTGGGGCAGCTTGTTGAGGCTGGCAAGTTCGTCGATGACGAACCATACCGGCTTCGCTTCTGGGTCGTCGCAGTTGCCCATCATGCGCAGGATAAAGAGGTCGAGCCATACGGAATGGAGTGGCAGAATCTTCTCCCGGTAGCCGGGATTGGAGGTCAGAAACACCCACCGCTTGCGCTCGGTGTGCCACTCGGCCGTAGAGAAGGTTTTGCCATTAGCATCGTCATATTCAGGGAGCAATTCCAAGCTGTCGGCAACCATATTGAGGCTTGAAATAACACCCACCCGCTGCGCCGGAGCGGTGGGGTCGATGAGGGCGGCAAGTGGCGTTCCCTTCACCATCCGTGCCATCTGATCCGGGTCGGACATCCACTTCAAGATGTCCCTTGGCTGCGGCTTCTGCTTAAGAAGATAGGCCAGGATTCTGCGCGGACCATCGGTAAAGAACGCCTTCTCGTACTCCTTATCTGGAAGGAACGCGGCGGCGATAGTTGTGGCGGTTTCCTCTCGCAGAAGCTCAGAACCCAGCGACCAGTAAGGGCACCTGGCGTCAAGGGGATTCAGGATCAGGTCGCCACGCTTTGGATCGTAGAATTCGCCCACAAAATCCATCGCAGGGTCGTAGACGATAGCGGTCTCGCCGCGCTCCTGGACCTGTCGGAGAATCTGCCGGATGGCCGAGGACTTGCCGCTGCCGGTGTCGCCCATGAGCATGATGTGGCTGGACTCCAGACGGCGGGGAATGCGATAGCTCGGCCCAAACGGTAGCCATGTCTTCCAACTCGAAGATGAATCCCCCCACTGCAACTGAAAGCGGATTCCATCTTCCTTCCGCGCTTTGAGCCAGCCAAAGGGCGATGCCAGTTCCGGCCCCTTCGTCCGCCGTCCGTGCCGCTCTTCATGCTTCGATCTGGTCTTCCACCATGCCCGTACCCCAAGCAGAAAAAGTACCGCCGCCGCACACACAAACAACGGCTGCAGCACCATCCTCCAGATGCCTCTTCCGTCGAAAATCTGCGCCGCCAGATAGCGCTCCAGCTTCGCGGACTCGACCTGCTGCGGCTCGCTCTTGACCACTCCATGCC
>DASRLI010000089.1:0-4535 GCA_035648535.1 Occallatibacter sp.
TGCTACTAATGAACAGGTTCTTCACTTTATTCAAGGCGGAGGAAATGCACGCTCTCTCGATCCGGCGAGTTTGGCGGAAGACAGCGATGCGGAAATTGAAGAAGCCCATGCCTGGGCGGACTCATGCTGGAGCCGCGACCCGGCACAGCCCCTACTCATATTCTCGACAGCGCAACCTGCAGCCGTGAAGGCCGCGCATGAGCATCTCGGCGTTGAGCGGAGCGGAGAGCTCGTCGAACATGCGCTAGCAGAGATTGCCCGCTCGCTTGTCTTGCAGGGCGTAGGGCAGCTAGTGGTGGCGGGCGGAGAGACGGCAGGTGTTTGCGCTCGCGCTCTCGGCATCGAACAGATGCAGATCGGTCCGCAGATCGATCCCGGTGTGCCGTGGTGCTACGGTCCATCTCCTCTTGTTTCTGGGCGCGGCATCCATGTTGCCCTGAAATCGGGAAACTTCGGCGCGAAAGATTTTTTCAACAAGGCGTTCTTGCTGCTTAATTGAAGCTATATGACGGAATCTCAAATTCGCGATGAAATCTGCCGCGTGGGCCGCTCGCTGTTTGAGCGAGGGTATGTGCATGCGACTGCAGGCAACATAAGCGTGCGCCTCGCAGACGGGTATCTGATTACTCCCACGGACGCATGTCTCGGCTTTCTGGAGCCTGGCCGGCTTGCGAAAGTCGACAGGGACGGCGCGCAAATTAGTGGGGACCGCGCCAGCAAGACACTGGTCCTGCACAGGAAGATCTACGGCGCTGACAGTGCGGCCGGTTGCGTCATTCACACCCATTCCACGCACCTTGTTGGCTTGTCGCTGGTTGGCGTGTGGAGTGACGATGACATCGTGCCGCCAATTACTCCGTACTACGTGATGAAGGTGGGTCATGTGTCGCTTATTCCCTACCATCGCCCCGGAGATCCAGCGGTCGGAGATTTGGTTGTGGAATTGATCGCGCGCATGCAGGGCAGGGGAACGCCCATCCGCGCGGTCATGCTCGACAGGTTGGGTCCGAATGTGTGGCATACCTCGCCGGCAACTGCGATGGCGGTGCTTGAGGAATTGGAAGAGACCGCGCGCCTATGGTTGATGACTACACCGAAGCCCGCGGCGCTTTCAGCAGAGGCACTTGAGCAGCTGCGCGTCGGCTTTGGCGCAACCTGGTGAGTGCGGGAAGATAGACTCCTTTGATTTGTTCAGATCCAACAAAAAGATGGCTCTTCCCTTGCGAAAGAGCCACCGTTTGCGTAGATCGAAATGTAACCTTGCGGCAGGCGGGAAACAGTATCCTATTTCCCCCACACGCCGTTCACAAAGCTCAATCCACCGACCTTCCAGTATTCAAGAGCTGGACCCTGAAGGCCGCCCGGGCCGGCGGTAACAGCGAGGTTGGCGAGATCCGCCATTTCCTGCTGCGTGTATGGCTTGAAGTTCTGCACGATGCGAACATTGTCATTGAGTTGCCCCACGCTGCTGCAGCCAAGCGCGGCGCAGGAGACAGGCAGGCTTAGCGAATAGCGCAGACATTCATCAACGCTGAGAACGCGCAGCAGAAATGCGTTGCAAAAGACCTTCATCGCTTGAATCCCAATGCCCTGGTCGATGGCGTGGGGAAGGGTGATCTTCTCAAAGCTCAAGTATGCGGGGTCAGCAGCGTGGAGCGGCATCAGGATGGAATCCCATTTGTCATACCGCTTGAGCATTTCCACGTGCGTGTTGGGATCGTGGTGGCCGGTGAAACCGATGAAGCGGACCTTTCCGGCCTTCTTGGCGGCCTCGAATGCTTCAATGGCGCCTCCGGGAGCGAAGATCTTCTCGACATCCTCATGATCCTGCACTCCGTGCACTTGCCAGAGATCAATATAGTCAGTCTTCAGGGCAGCGAGGGACGTAGCCAAATCCTTCTCGGCTCCCTCTCGGGTGCGCTGGGTGCTCTTCGTTGTGATGAAAACATCTTTCCGAAACTCAGGCAGGACGTCGCCGTAGGCTTCCTCGGAATGTCCATTCCAGTAAGCGCGCGCGCAATCGAAGTAGTTGATTCCTAGGTCGTAGGCATGGCGCACCTGAACCCGGGCGGCTTCCCTGGTGCGCAACAGGGCCAGCCGGGATCCGGCCTGACCAATGACTGTCAGCTTTACGCCGGTTTTGCCGAACTCGCGCATGGGAATAGAGCCTGACGGCGGTTTGGGCACCTCGGCGTTGAGGCCCATGACGCTCATGCCTGCAAGGGCACCCCCAACGAAGGTTCTGCGGCTTATGGGATGGCCGGTTTTGCGGATCATCGATTCCTCCTTGGAAAGGTGCGTCCATAGGGCATTGCCCTGCAGGTCGATATTTGGGGAAGTGATACCGGCCTTGAGGGAGTCAAGATCGCACTACGGAGGGATACTATCATACAGTTATATGACATACATACAATATTTGTAGTATCGTGACGACGGGGTGGATGGCAGTCAAGCTGGCCAGAGGCGCGCGGTGCTTATTGTGGGGATCGGTTCTGCGGCGCCGACGTTTACCAAGTCCGGGAGGGGCGACGGCTGGGAACCAAGCGGGAGAGAATAAAACTCTTTTTCTTTTGCGGTTGTATTATAAGATTCTCACTATACAAGAATGCTATCTCATGGTTTATGATTGTCAGGGGCTTTGGACTGGAGTATTTTGAGGCTAGGTTTATTCCGGTTCCAGAGGAGTTCAATCGATGAACGGAAAGACAACGATCGAATCGAAGCGCCCGGCAACCCCGGGGGCCGTGTTTTCACCCCAGCCTATTACCGGCAACAAGACCCTGGCCGATCAGGTCACTGAAGCGCTCGTAAACAAGATCATCGGAAATGAGTTTGCCGGTTCGCAACTCCCTTCTGAGCAGGCAATGGCGGAAGGCTTTGGCGTGAGCCGCACCGTGATTCGCGAAGCCGTTTCCAGGTTGAAGGCAGAGGGCCTGATCGATACCCGGCAGGGAAGGGGCGCGTTCGTCCGCACGGATCGTCTTGATGTACCGTTCAGGATTGACCTCAATTCCGAGAACCTGCTGGGATCGTTGCTGCACATTATTGAGCTTCGCCGGGGTCTGGATGCCGAAATCGCGTTCCTTGCGGCAAGGCGCCGTAAGCGCGAGCAGATGGCAGCGATTCGGAGAGCCCTTGCCGATATCGAGCGGGCCAGCAAAGCCGGCCGTGACGCGGCGGCCGAGGACCTTGCTTTTCATTTGTCGATTGCACAGGCGACGGGAAACCCGCTGTTTCTTGAATTGCTCCGGTTTCTCAACCAATTTCTCTACATTGCGATCCGAGTCACAAGAGCCAATGAAGACCAACGCGTGGAGTTCTCAGAGCAGGCCCGTATTGAGCACATGGCCATTGCTGGGGCAATTGAGCGCCAGGATCCTGAGGCTGCCGCAACGGCCGCGAAAACGCACATGATCAATGCCGCGGTACGCATTAAATCCGCGGATGCTGAGTTCTGGACCGTTGAACTCAGACACCTGGCACAGAGTCTCGACAGTAGTGGCCTCGGAAGGAAAGCAGAAGAGGAAAAGCCCAAGCGGTCGAGTTCCAAGAGATTGCTTTCTGGAGTGAAGGCATCATCCTCAGCTGCGGACAGCAAAGCTGTGATGTAGTTTGGTGCGCGCTGAATGTGTTTTTGCAGTTGACCTTAGATTGCTGAAGGAGACCGCAAGCCTTATTGCACTTGAGTTTTCGTACAACCGTTCGATTGCCTACAGCGACACAGAAGAGAGACGACCATCGACATCGACTTCGTCGGCCCTCCCTGGTGCCAGAATCAACCGGCCATCAAAGAATTAACAGGTACCGGTCAACAAGGAGACGAAGTCATGAGCGATTTAAGCAGGCGGGAGTTTGTCGCAACCTCGGTTGCAGCCGCAATGAGTACCCTGCTGCCCGCCAGTGGGCTGGCGATGGCACAGCCCGGCAACGGAGAACGTAAGGTGATCGATGCATGGGGCCACGTCTCGCTGCCTCGGTTCTTTGGTGCGGATGATTTCATCCAGATTCTCGACGCGAATCATGCTGAAGCAGCGGTCGTCGGAACCGCCATGACATGCCCGGACCTGACCGAGCTTTCGCGCGCGTTGATGAAGTATCCTGACCGGCTGCGGCCCATTGGCCTGGCCCTGGGAAAGACGCCTGCGGAAAGACTGGAATTTATTTCGGCGCAGCTGGATGCGGGTTTTACGGGTATCCGCCTGCCCGCGCCACTTATTGCGGCCGAGCCGCAGATTCTGGACGTCGTGGGAAAGGCGGGGCGTGCGGCCTATGTTGAAGGCAATGACGGATACCGAGTCGCGGCGCGCGTGCTGCTGGATTTTATGGATAAGTATCCTGACGCGGCGGCTTGCGGAACTCACTTTGCCGGACCAACCGACACAGGAATCTTTGGCAAGGAAGACCTGGTGCGCCAGTTATTCCGGCACCCGCGTTTCTTCGTGATCTTCTCGCGGCAGGGATTTCAGAACCAGGAAATCCTCAAGCCGTGGACTTTTGCGCTGATTGAAGAAGCCGGGTGGAACAAGGTGATGTAC
>DASRLI010000090.1:0-3703 GCA_035648535.1 Occallatibacter sp.
AATATGGCCAGGGACACTGCTATCGCAACGTTGGTTAGTGGACTCGACTTGTTGGCAACGGTAAGCGTTACCGGTATGTCCGGGATAGGCGCTGCAACAGATTTGGTTTCCGCTGGCGTAAGAACGGCCGTAGTGGTCGGCACAACTTCCAAATTACTGAAGACCGGAACATAACTCCCCTTCAGGAATTCGATGCGGACCTGATCTTGTTCGCCTTCCTCTTCATAGTATTTGACTAGTCGAGCGCGGAGCTTTCGCGCTTCGACACGAACAATACTGTCCTTTCGGGGATCGAAGGACTCGGCCCGGCCGAGAACCTGAGTCGCGATCGAATACTCTTTAATACAGTCTCGCCCTTCGACGGTCCGCTCGACCGCATAGCGAAGGAAATTCTTTTGTCCTTCGGCGGACCGAAAGGTGCGGCTCGTAAGAATTTTCTCTAACTGTGCCAACACGGCTTGTGACGAAGGGAGAGCCGGGAGTACGGGGTGTGACTGCGCCCTGCTTTGAGCAAAATTCTCTTCCACGAAGCCTTTCCCGCAGCTGAGCGGCACCACTCGATTCGAATGCCTGGTAATCAATATAGCAAGCCCCTCAAGATGCGCTTGCCCCCTCGGCTGACACAAACAGTTAAGACACAGTTGACCGTTCGATGAAAACTTCTCGACCGGCAAGACGGTATTACAGCATACTCGTACACGGCTGGTGAAGCGGAGGCGGGAACTGCTGGAGAGCAACCCGCCGAGGAATAGCCAGCCGGAAACTCATCCAGACGATGAGCGGGGGCGTTGGCCGCAGGGCTGGCGCCTCCATCGGATGGAAAGATTTCCCGATGCCTGGGAAAACTCATACAGAAAGCTGCCGCGCAGCGGCCTCCTTTTCGAAGCGCGCGGGCGGCAGGTAGCCGAGAGCCGAGTGCAGCCGTTTTTGGTTGTAGATCTTTTCCAGAAACTCGCGGATGGACACGCGCGCGTCGGCCAGGTCGCGGTATTCGTTGCGCAGCACTTCTTCGTACTTCAGCGTTTTCATGAACGACTCGCAGGCCGCGTTGTCCCATGGATTGCCCTTGCGCGACATGCTGATTTCGATGCTGTGGGCTTTCAGCAGGTCCGTGTAATCGTTGCTGGCGTACTGCGAGCCGCGGTCGGAATGATGCACCAGGCCGGGCTCGACGGCGCGGCGCGAGAGTGCCATGCGCAGCGCGGTCAGCGTGAGCGCATCCTCCATCGTGCGATCCAGCGCCCAGCCGACCACACGACGCGAGTACGCGTCCAGGATCACGGCCAGGAACACGAACTCGTCGCGCAGCCGGATGTAGGTGATGCCGGCGCGCCAGAGTTGATTGATCCCGCTCAGAATCATGTCCCGCGCCAGGTTGGGATAGACCCTGCGCGTGTGGTTGGAATCGGTGGTCACCACGAACTTGCGCTTGCGCACGCACAGCAGATTGTCCTCGCGCATCAGCCGGTAGACGCGCTTTGGGTTCACCTTCCAGCCGCGCTCGCGAAGTTCCTTGGTCATGCGCGGCCTTCCGTAGCTGGGCCACTCCACCGCGATCTTCTGGATCGCGTCCCGTAAGTCCATATCTGGATCTGACCCTGGATCGGCGTCGTCGAAGCGATAGAAGCCGGACCGGGAAACCCGGCCCAGCTTCACCATGCGTTCGACGGTCAGTCTGCCTCCGGTCTTCACTTCTTCTTGGACCTTCTGGTAGACCGCGGATTTCCAGTCAACGCCTGCAGCATCCGCTGTTCCTCGATGCGCTGCAAGCACCCCTTCAAAAAATCGATCTCCAGGGCCTGTTGGCCGATTTTGCGTTCGAGCTCGGCGATCCGCCCGTCGGCCCAGCGCTGCTGGCCATGACCCGGAAACACGTTGCCCGGCCCCTGGCGAATCTCACGCCGCCAGCGGTGCAGCACGTTGGGATTCACCTCCAGCGCCCGCGCCACCTCGCCGATCGAACTCCCGCGTTCCAGCCGCTGCACCGCAGCCAGCTTGAACTCCTTCGTGAACATCCTTCTCGACAACCCCATGACTCAATTCTCCTTTGGATGGATTTTGAGTCTTAACTGGTTGTGTCAAAAATGGGGGCAAGTCCATCCCACCGTTACGTGCTTGCGATGCCCAGCCACGTAATAACGTAGCTCCCAAACTTTTTGATCTCCTTTCGCTCTGGTCTTCAATCTGAGACTTCCATTCTGAAATCGTGTTCTCTTGAACATTTACGAACTCCTTTCGTTCATGTCCAAAGGCACGAGTGGCACTGGCGAGGATAGCTCAGAGTGCAGCCACTCGTCCAGTTCCGAGGCTCTGAATCGCCACAAGTCGCCGATTCGTATCGCCGGTAGCCTCCCGTCCCGAGCCATTTTCTGGACGGTTTTGAAATGAATGCCAATCAAACCAGCCACCTTCTTCGAATCCAAAAGAGGCTCAAAGGGCTCCATAGAGTCGTTCCTCCTGTTCTTCCGGGCCGGTCTCCGGGCAATGCCACTCAAGTGCCAAAGCCATTCTGTGTTCGTAGATCATGTATTGAAGGGTCGTGATGCTTACCCTCAACAGCGACGCTGTTTGCTCGACGCTCAAAAGACTTTCTAAGACTTTCATCTAATTTCTCCTTTTTATTTGGTTCTAAAAACAAAAACGCCCAGCGAAGAGCCGATCCAAGTCAATGGAACGACCCTGCGCCGGGCGCGGGTTCAACGAAACTTTTCTCGGCTGCGACGCGGCGATAACCGCGCCCTGCCTGCAAACGTTATCTAGTGCTCAGATGTGGCACCTCCTTTTCTGTCTTCTCATCTGCGTCAAATAAAGCGAGCGCCCTCAAACGGACACTCGAAAATGCAAAAAGCCCGGCGGTGAGGCTCCTCAAAAGGAACCGCGCTGAGCTTCATTACAACTCTGTCATGACCCGAAACCGTGCCGGGTGCTTTTTAGCCGGGCGATGATGGCACCCGTGGCAAGTGTTACGACTGACTGTACTGAATACCTGGTCTATTCCGATTTGATGCCCCCAGGGCACCGGAAGGCCCGTTCGGAAGGTCGGATCGTTGCCGCCGGGGAATCTTGGCTGGGCCGGAAGGATCACCCGTTTCCGGTCTCAAGTCACGCAAACAGTGAAGGCATCGAAGAATTGTCGATGATCTGAATGGCAAAACGAACAACGGGGCCTCCTGCGGAAGAGATTTGCTTCCGGCTTAATCCGTTTGAGCTGCGCGAAGTCTGCTTCCATGGAGTTGCAGCGAACCAATGCTTGGGTGAAAACCTCGGGAAGCGAAGCTCAGCAAAGTCCATAACCGACCAGCCAAGTTCGTCGCCATTCCTAGCACGGCACTAGCGTCAACCTGGTCCATGGTCCTTTTTTGTTCTTAGCGTGGCAAGCGGTAGTGTCAGGGGACGACGATAGCTCACCCGCAAATCACGCCTGCCTAAACAGACATCAGGAGGCGCTTCGAGGCCCATGCTGTCTTCATCTGCGCCTTGGGCACAGGCACTCTCTTGGTCTTCTTCAGGAAAGCGACAACCTCATCGGCTTCTTCGCACAAAGCAATTAAGTCGCGGTAGTGCCCGTTGGAGGTCTCCAGCACGGATTTGTAGAGTGAGGTCTCGGCGGTGTAGCGCCTGACGCCGAAGAACACCATTGGACTTGCCCCCATTTTTGACACAACCAGTTAAGACTCAAAATCCATTCAAAGGAGAATTGAGT
>DASRLI010000091.1:0-24223 GCA_035648535.1 Occallatibacter sp.
GTAGCCGTGCGAGGTGAGCCGGTAGCTGAGGATGAAGGCGCGGAATCCGCGGGCGGCGAACCAGTCGGCCACTTCGCGTCCCTCAAGATCGCCGGCGAGGCCACGGTACGCTCCGCCGGGCAACACGATCACCGCGGAGCCGTTGGCGCTGCCCGTGCGCGGTCCGAGAATGGTCAGGGTGGGGATGTCGTCGCAGGTTGTGCCTGTGGCCTGGGGGGCGTCACCAGCCCACAGGCGGATGGTCTGGATGTTTAGAAAGGCATTGTCGTTGCCGGCCGTGGCGCAGGTGGTGAGTTGCGCATTGGCGGCGGTGCAGGTGAGCAGTGCGGCGGCCAGGAATGCAAGATAGGGGCGCATGAGAACCTCGTCTTCGTTCGCGAGGATTATAACGGCAGAGAACAACGGGTAGGGGTGAATTCCCTGTTTCCCGCGCCTCTTCGTCCGCTAGACTTGACGGACGCGCCACGCCCGCCCGGACTCCTCAATCCCCGTGGTGCCAGGAGCCCACATGTCGCTTGCGCTCGCGAACCCTTCCTCAACCGCCCGGCGCAAGATCGCGCGCCGCCTCCTGCCCTTCCTCTTCCTCATCTACATGACCGCGTTCATCGACCGCGTCAACGTCGGCTTCGCCGGCCTTGAAATGACGCGCGAACTCCACTTCTCAAACGAAGTCTTCGGTTTCGGAGCGGGAATCTTTTTCTTCGGCATGTGCCTGCTTGAGATTCCCGGCGCCATGGCAGCGCACAGCCGCAGCGCGCGCACCTGGATCGCAAGCATCATGATCTTCTGGGGAGTGCTTGCCTCCTGCACTGGTCTCATCCAAACTGCAACCGAATTCAACATCATCCGCTTCCTGCTCGGCGCTGCCGAGGGAGGCTTCTTCCCCTCGGTCATGGTTTACATGACTCACTGGTTCCGCCAAACGGATCGCGCCAAAGCGGTGGCCCTCTTCATGACCGCTATCCCTGCATCGAGCGCAATCGGGGGCATCATCGCGGGCGGACTGCTCGGCGTGCATTGGCTCGGTGTCTCCGGTTGGCGATGGCTGCTCATCCTCGAAGGCATTCCCGCCGCAATCTTCGGATTTGTAACCTTCTTCTATCTCACCGACCGGCCCGGAGACGCGCTTTGGTTGAGTGACGATGAAAAGGCCTGGATCGGCGCCGAGCTTGCGCGTGAGCGCGCGGCACAAGAGACCGGCCTTCCCGAAGTCAGCATCCTGCGCAGGTTTTTGAGCCTCACCGTGTTATCCCTCGTAGCTGGATATTTCTTCATCAACCTCACCGCATACGGCCTGAACATCTGGCTGCCGAAGATGGTTCAAAAGCTTCCCGGCCTGACGCTCTGGCAGGTCGGCCTGGTCGCGTCCTTGCCGCATCTTTGCGCCATTCCCGCGATGATCGTCGTTGGGTGGAACGCGGATAGAACCGGTCTTCACAAGCGTCACGCCACCATAGCCGCATTGATCGCTGCCGCGGGACTCGCGATCAGCCAGTTGCCCGGCATCAGCGCCACGCTGGTTGTCATCGGCTTCTGCATCGCCATGATGGGCATCATGAGCTACTGCCCCTGTTTCTGGGCTCTGCCCACAAAGCTCCTCAACGCCCGGCTCGCCGCGGCCGCATGCGGCCTCATCAGCATGGCCAATCTCGGCGGCTTCGTCGGCCCCTATGCTATCGGCTTTTTCACCGATCTCACCGGAACCCAATTAGCAGGCGTCCTCGTCCTGATGATCAGCGCAATCCTCGCCGGCACCGTCCTCCAACTCCTCCCTACACAATGATCACGCGGGTGCCCCAGGTCTCGTCCGTTGCGGCAGAAGACCTGGAATTGATCAATGCCAAAACCATCAACGAAGGATTCTTCCAGTTCCAATAGGGATCAGGGTTTCTGATTCCTGCCTCGGTCTACAGCCAGATCGCCGTGTGGCCGGGGCAGGAATTCTCGGCTTGCACGCTCAACGTCTCCGCCAGTTCCAGTCCGTAGCGGGCAAAGTAATACGCCGCGCCGTGGACGCGTTCTTGCAGCGTTCCATTTGGATAGAGCGCCTGAGAGATCGCGTCTGCGTGACGGCTGAGCGAGGCTTCCTTCTGCAACTGAAAGTTGGCGGCGAGCGTGCGCAGGCGATTCATCTGGTAGCGGATCTTGCTGGCCGCTGTCTCTGCCGAGCGGTTGAGCCCCTCATCGAGTGAGGCGGTCCAATCCAGAAGGGAAGTCAGCTCGGCGTCGAGCGCGTTTCCGGCCGCAGCGAGTTTCTGCGTGCCCTCGACGGGCATGGTCCGCGCGGCGAACAACTGCGCGAGCGACGAGGAATCCTCGGCAAACACGCGCTCGAGAGTGAGCTCGTGCTGGCGCAGCAACTCGGCGATGGCGGGCTCAATAAGCGTTCCAAAAAAGCGCGGCGCGGCAGGCGTTTGCCGGCCGAGAATGCGCTCATAAAGAACGGCGGACTGGGCAAAGTAAGCAATCTCCGCAGGCCCGCCGATGAACAGCGAGGTTGACAGCAGGGAGTCCTGAAACACGGGCCGCAGCAGCGCCGAGGGTGAGATGCGCTCCGGCTCGGCGTCGAGAATGCCGACCAGGTCCGCGGTGGAATAGCTCTGCCGTCCCGCCTGCCAGAGTCCGTTGGGCTCCTGCGCAGAGGGCGGAGTCCGCTTGAGCGCGAGGCGCGCGCCGGATTGTTCATCGATGAGAAACAGCAGGCTGTTTTGCGGCCCGACGGCCACTTGCGCGTGATAACCGGCAGCCTCTAACTCACGATTGCGTTGCAGCAATGCGGTGTGCAACTCGTCAGCGCGTTCGATACCCGCGCGCAGCACCGGCGCGCCCAGACGGTGAAATTCTCGCCCGCTGGCATCCAGAATCAGCAGCCCCTGCGCGGCAAAAATCTTCGCGTAGAAATCGGCAAATGCCTGGGCCAGGGTGCGGCCCGGCTTGTAGGCACCGGCCAATGCCTCTGTCGCCTCTGAAGGCCCTAGCAGCTCCGATGCCCGATCGACCAGCAGGAGAATTCTGTCGTCCAGCACCTGGCCGCCCACGGGGCGCCCGACGGCAGAATCATCAACCTGCGCATATTGCAGTTTTTCCAGCGACCTGCCGGCCGGAAAGGTGACGTGGTCGATCTCGTCGAAGTCGTGGTCTTCAGTAGCCAGCCAGAAGATGGCGGCGTGGGGATGACCCGCGGCAGTTGCCTGGCGTGCGCGAGCGATTGTGGTGGCGGCCTTGAACGGCGTAAACAGCGGCCCGCCGAACAGTCCCACCTGTTGGCCGGTCACGATTGTTCCAGCACCTTTGGCGAGTGACGCAAGCGCGGGCGCGGTGTTAGCTGAAGGATTCTGCGCGGACAGCAGCCGCACGATCTCCGGCCAGTGCGGCGGAATCGGGGGCCGCTCCCGGCGGCCATCATCCAAAGGCAAAAAGGCGCTGATCGCCCCGGAACAGTAGTCCAGAAAGAGCCGGCTCATTCCCGGCATCGCGGTCATCGGATAACAGTCTGCTGTGGGCAACTCATTCACTTTCGGCGATTCAATTCAGTTGAAGCCGCTACAGTACTTTCACTTCGGTCGGAAACCTGTGCACCGTCGCGGATGGTTAATTCGGCTCAATTAAGGATGCCACGCCGGGCAGCATCGATGCAGAACTCCTTCCTCATGGCACTTTCGGAGCATCTCCCCGGGCGGCACTGTGCGTATACTCGATTTGAATCGCGCCCAGGCTCGGAAGATTTTGAGCGCACAAAGAGAAGAGGTCGAAATGCTCAAGAGTGACAAGCTGAAAACCGTTACCGCAAAGGTGGCGAAGCCCAAAAAAGCAAAGACTGCCAAACCCGCCAAGGAAGCCGCCGTGGCGTCAAAGGCCGCGAAAACCAAGAAGACCAAGAAGGCCCTGAAGACGAAGAATGCAGGGAAGGGGAAGAAGGGCACAAAAGCGTTTCTACCCGTAGTTATGACTGAAAGGGCGGAACTGCTCAGCTCCAAGGTCGTCTATGAGGGACCTCTCTTCCGCATTCTTCACGACAAGCTGATCGAGCCCGGCGGCCACCCCAGCGAGCGCGACGTCATCCGCCACAACGGCAGCGTCGTGATCATGGCCCTGGACAGCTCGAAGAGCAAGAAGAATCCCTGGATTGTGATTGAGCGCCAGTATCGCCACGCCGCCAACCAATATTTGTGGGAACTGCCGGCTGGCAAGCTCGATCCCGGCGAGGACGCCGTGGCCGGCGCCAAGCGCGAACTGGAAGAGGAGACAGGATATAGCGCCAAAAAGTGGAAGCCGCTGGTGGAGTACTACGCAAGCCCCGGCTTTCTGGGCGAGTCGATGAAGGTGTTTCTGGCCGAGGGACTTGTGGCGGGCGATGCGCGCCCAGAGGAAGACGAGAAGATCGAATTCCGCCTGGTCAAGCTCTCCGATGTTCTGAAAATGATCGACAAGGGTGCCATTCTGGACGGCAAAACGCTCACCAGCGTGCTGTTGTACGCGCGGATGATGGGGACCAAGCGGAAGAAGTAGTTTCCTGCAGCAACTCACTTTCCCAAAGGGAATTCTCCTCTCGGGCCGGCTCCTCGAGCCGGCCCGTCTCACTTTGTGAGTATCTTTCTCGCCGATCCAATAAACCTTTCGTCCGCTTTCGTCGTCTTAGCAATTATCGGAGCGAGACATCCCCTATAGCTCGCCTCGGATTCCCCGCACGAACCAAAGGAAGGCAGGAGCCTGTGGCTGCTCAGTACAAAGGTAAGGTCAAGTGGTTCAACAACGCCAAGGGCTACGGATTCATCGGACGCGAAGACGGGCCAGACGTATTCGTCCATTATTCAGCGATTCAGTTGGACGGATACAAAACGCTCAAAGAAGGCGATGACGTGGAATTCGACATCGTCGAGGGGCAGAAAGGTCCTCAGGCGGATGCCGTTATCCGCTTCAGGGACGCCGCCCATAGCGCAGCCTAGTTCAGCGCGTACGACCGGGCGTTGCACCAAAGTCGCCACCAAGCGGCATAAGTGAGTTGCGCCCAGAGTTAGCGAATCCGTCACAACCTTGTTTCGGGCTCTGTAAGCAACCTGTCGGGCCTACCGTCTTGGCAGGTTAGAACGCGTTCTCGTGCGGCTAGACCCGTACGGGCCCTGACTCTCCATTCAAAACCAGCTTCCGCCAATCTCTGACCCCTGACCGCTGTTTTGCGTGATACTGGTCGCGGGGGTTCGCGCAATGGACAACGCCACCATGGCTCGTCTGCTGGAGGAGACCGCCGATCTGCTGGAGATCGACGGCGGCGACAGCTTTCGCATCCGCAGCTATCGCCGCGCAGCCGAGGCAGCCGCGCAAACCACAATTGACCTGATGGCCGCCGCAGCCGATACAGCTCGCCTGCTGGAGATTCCCGGCATCGGCAAAGGGATGGCCGCCAACCTGCAAGCCATTGTCGCCACCGGTTCTCTGCCGCTTCGCGACGAACTGCTGGCAAGGTACGGCGCGGGGCTTCTGGATCTGTTGAAACTGCCGGGCATGGGACCCAAGACCGTAGCACTACTTTGGGATGCGGCCAAGATCGCCAGCATCGACGCGTTGGCCGAAGCCATTGATGCCGGCCGCCTTGCAGGACTGCCGCGCATGGGGACCAAGCAGATAGAAAAGCTGCGCAAAGGCATCGACGACTACCGCCGCAGCGCCGGCCGCTTCCGCATCGACGTCGTCGAGGAGGAAGCAAAGCGTATTGCTGCTTATCTGCTGGCTTTCAAGGGAATTGAACGAGTCACGCCGGCCGGCTCCCTGCGCCGCGGACGCGAAACTGCCGGCGACCTGGATCTGTTGGCTACCGGCCCCGCCTGCGCGCCGGAGCATACCGCCGCCGCAGTGGAATACGTTGCTGCTTACCCCGGCATTCAAGACATGATCGCCAAAGGCGAAAACAAGGTTAGCTTCCACGTGGGCCAGGGCTTGCAGGTGGACGTACGCCTGCTGCCGACGGCCAGCTATGGCGCCGCCCTGCAATACTTTACCGGCTCCAAGGCGCACAACGTCTCGCTCCGCCAGCGCGCTCTGAAGATGGGCTACACGCTCAGCGAGTGGGCGCTGGCCCGGCTCGACGACGAATCCGTTGTTGCCGCGGCCACCGAAGAGGAGATTTACGCCGCCTTGGGCATGGACTGGATGCCGCCCGAGATGCGCGAGAACCTGGGCGAGATTGAGGCTGCGGCCCGCCACGAGTTGCCTCGGCTGATCGAGCGCGCCGACATCAAGGGCGATCTCCACATGCACACCACGGCTAGCGATGGCCACAATTCAATCCTTGAAATGGCCGAGGCAGCCCTGGCTGTCGGCTACCAGTACATCGCCATCACCGACCACTCCAAAATTCTGGCTATGACCGGCGGCCTCGACGAGAAGCGGGCGCTCGAGCACATCAGGAACATCCACGAAGTGGACCGGCGCATGGAGGGCCGCATCCGCATCTTCACCGGCATCGAGGTGGATATTCTGGCCGACGGTACGCTCGATCTGGATGACGAAGTGCTCGCGCAGATGGATGTGGTGATCGCCAGCATCCATACCCGATTTGAGCAGAGCCGCGAGGAGATGACAGCGCGCGTGATCAAGGCCATCGAGAACCCGAACGTGCGCATCCTGGGCCATCCCACCGGCCGGTTGCTGTTGCGCCGCGAACCCTTTGCCATGGATATGGGAGCGGTGCTGCGCCGTGCCGCCGAACTGGGCGTCGCCGCCGAACACAACGCCGCTCCCGAGCGCCTTGACCTGAACGACCGCGACCTGCGCCTGGCCAAGGAACTCGGTTGCCGCATCGTGATCGACTCGGATTCCCACGACAGCCGCAACCTGGGCAAGATGGACTACGGCATCCGCCAACTGCGCCGCGCCTGGCTAGGGCCGGGCGACGTGTTGAATACCCTGGGAGCAGAGCAATTGCTGGCCGGATTAAGGCCCCAAAAGTGAAATGGGTGAATTTTGCATCGTTTTCGGTGCAAATTAAGGTACCATTTGTCATGCACTTAAAGGATTTCGTGGCCTGAACTGAGCTTGTCAGGCTAAGATAAGGGCGCTATGAGCCTGCTCAATCAGGAAACGCCGGACGAAATCGACGACGCTGCACGAGGTGAGGAATTTACCAAGGGAAGCAGCCACGTGGTCTGGGCCACCGTGGTAGCGACCGTGCTGGTCAGCATCGCCATCGCGATTTATGTGATCGCCGGCGAAAAGCCACCTGCGATCACCGGCGAAATTGTGGCGGTGTGGGCTCACCCGCAGCACACTGAAACCTCAGGCCTGGACGCCAGCGGCGCTCCCATGCCCAAAGAGAGTTTTGACCAGGTGCTTGTTTTTACTGAGGTGCGGCTGCATAACCAGGGCAAGACGCCGCTTTTCCTGCTCACGATTCTGACCAATGCCACGGTAGAAGATGGCATCCACTCGAGCTATGCGGCCTCCCAGTCCGACTACGACCGGGTGTTTCTGGCCTATCCTGGGATTCCGGTTCCGCACGGTCCGTCGCTGCCGCTTAGTCTGACCCTGGACCCCGGGCAGTCCGTGGACGGAACCTTTGTCTCATCGTTTCGCCTGACCAAACAGCAGTGGGACGCGCGCAAGGACCTGAATTTCAGCTTTACCTTCCGCTACCAGCCAAGCCTGGTGCTCACGCCCCACGCCGCGGTTATTGAGCAGTAGGCGGAACGGGCGCGCCCTTCGGCGTAGTTAGATACCCTGTGATCTGGTTCTTTGAATTGATGGAATTCACCACAATCTCAAAGAGTGCCGGATCCTTGCCGCTGTAGAACTGCAGCGGTTCGTTCACATTCCTGTCCTTCTTCTCGTAATTCTTGTCGTCCGCGAGAATGTTCAGGGTGAACTTATTCTTCTTCTGGTCGGTTTTCTTCAACTCCAGGCTCACCGTGCCCACGGGCTTCTTCTGGCCCTTGGTCAATGTGAACTCGTAGTAGTTGCGATCACCCTTGTGTTGCAGCAGGACCAGCTCGTCGTGATTGCGGGCGATGACGCTGTTTGTACTGCTCAGGTCGCCCTTCACCGCCGTCAACTGGCTGATCGTCGTGGCCAGGTCGGTCTGCGTCTTGGCCACGTCGGTCTTCACCCCGCCCACGTCGGTCTTCACATTGGACACATCGCTGGCGACGGCGGTCACCTGCTGCGCGGTCTGCTTCTGGGCGGTATCGAGACGCGCAGCGTCGGCTTGCTCGCGGCGGATAATATCCTGAGCGCGCTGGTCCATCTGCTTTTGCGTCAATCCCAAAGATTTTCCAAGCTCATCGGTTGTTACCTGCAGGCGGGCGTCGGTCTCACGCTGTTCTGCAGCCAGTTTTACGTTCTCCTGCTTGGCATCGGCCAGTTCCGTTGCCTGGGTCGCCAACTTGCCGTTCAGCGTGTAGCACCAGATCAGTCCGCCGAGCGCAGCCACAAGCGCCGCGGCAATGACTCCGAGCAACGCGCCGGAGTGGGTTCTTGGGGTTTCTTCAGTTTCGCTCATTCTTTACCTTCCTTTTTTCGGGGGGCCCATGCTTGAAGCCGCTCCGGGTTGGATGGCGTCATCCCGTTCGATTAGACGCCAATTCTCGGAAGAAATTCTCCTGAACTTCCAGGAGCTTCCCATGTTTTCACGAAGATCGAACTCCGTAGACCGAGCTGGGGAGGGTTCGCTCCGCGCTCCTCCAGGGAATCTACAGAATATCGGAGAAAGCCGGAATGTGCAGGAAATCCTGTCCAGCCCGGCGCCATTTTCAGGCATTGGAGCCGGTCAGGCTGTGCGCAATTGCTCATTCCCCGTCCCACCCACCGTGACAATCATTGAATGGTTCCGTTATAAACATCTTTACCGCATTTTTTGAGCCGGGTCCTTGTCCCATGCCAGAGTCCCCAGCAAAAAAGCGGGGCCTCGGCAACGGGTCTTTGTCGCAGGGGTGCTAATTACGGGCCCCCGGCAGACAGTTTCTTGCTCGCTGGGGTAACTATTCGGTAAATTCATCGCATTCTTAAAGAAATCATCGCAAGGGAGAACCTGAAGGCTATGTCTACAGCTGTCGTTGGGAAGGGTCTGGAAGGAATTGTCGCGGCAAATTCCGGTATTTGCTGGATCGACGGTGAGGCAGGCGTCCTGTCCTACCGGGGAATCGATATCCACGAACTGGCGGAGCACTCGACATTCGAGGAGACCACCTACCTGCTCTGGAACGGTATTCTGCCCAATGAGCTCGAGTTGCGCGAATTTACGTCGCAACTGACGCTGGCCCGGTCGCTGGATCAGCGCATCATCGACATGATGCGCGCCTTTCCCCCCGCGGCCACGCCTATGGAAGTGCTGCGCACCACAGTCTCCGCGCTCAGCTTCTACGATGCCGACGAGAAAGACAACTCCCACGACGCCAACGTGCGCAAGGCTTACAACCTGACCGCGCAGATCGCCATGATCGTAGCCATCTACGACCGCATGCGCAAAGGGCTTGAGATTGTTCCCCCCGACCGCTCGCTCTCCCACGCCGCAAACTTCCTGTGGATGCTGAACGGCGTCAAGCCTTCAGAGACCGCGACTCGAACTCTTGATATCGCACTGGTGCTGCACGCCGACCACGAACTGAACGCCTCCACCTTTGCCGCCCGCGTCATCGCCGCAACCCTCTCTGACATACACTCGGCCGTGACTGGAGCCCTGGGCGCGCTGAAGGGCCCCTTGCACGGCGGCGCCAACGAAGCCGTGATGCGCCTGCTCTACACCATCGATAAGGCTGGAGCCGATCCGGTGGAATACGTGAAGGGCATGTTGAGCGCGCGGCAGAAGATCTCAGGCTTCGGCCACCGCGTCTACAAGACTGAGGACCCACGCGCCACCCATCTGCGCAAGATGAGTGAGCAGCTCGGCAAGGACTCCGGACAACCCAAATGGTTCGAGATGTCGCGCGCCATTGAGCTTTACATCAACGCCGACAAGAAGCTCAACGCCAACGTGGATTTCTACTCCGCTTCAACCTACGCCACGCTGGGCATCGACATCGATCTCTATACACCCATCTTTGCCATCAGCCGCATCTCCGGCTGGGCCGCCCACGTGATTGAGCAGTTGGACGACAACCGCCTCATCCGTCCGCGCGCAGAGTACATCGGGCCCGTCTACCCGTCACCCTATATTTCTATGGACGACCGGCCGTAAAAGGCACCGGCTCTCGCGCACCGCGGCTGGATCGAACTTCCCCTCACTCCTGCCGCGCCTTCCACAGAAGATAAAGTCCCCATGCCGAGAGTGTCGGGCCGTCGGTTACCCTGCCGTCGCGCATCATTTCCTCGAACTCCTCCACCGGTAAGCAACGAGCCACCAGATCGTGCTCCTCCGCGTCGGGATTCTTTTCAGTGGGGGTGAGGCCGGTGGCCAGGAAGATGTGCAGTCTTTGCCGGAGGAAGCCGGGAGCAATCCACGGGGCTCCGAGGTAGGTCATGCCGGCCGCTTCCAGGCCTAGCTCTTCTTTCAACTCGCCGCGGGCCAGTTCCTCGGGGTTTTCGACCTTCATTTCCCAACTGCCTTGAGGCAGCTCGAGCGACCGCGCCTGCATGGTGTAGCGGAACTGTTCGACAAGCCAGATCCTGTCGCCATCGATGGGCAGGATGATTGCGCCGTCGTGCTTCTCGACGACGCCGTAGATGCCTTTCGCGCCGTTGGAGCGGAGGATCTGGTCTTCACGCACGAGCATCCAGTGGTTGCGATAGACTTCGCGGGTTGCAACCGTGGTGATGGAGGGGGCGTCGTCCTCGCTCATCAAACTCCCTTCGCGGTCTTCACACCTGCAATGCGGTCGTCTTTTCCCGGAAAGGACTCGCCGCTGCTTTGAAAGGGCGCGGCTTTAGCCGCGCCAATTGACGCAGATAGAGAGTTGCTGGGCTTTAGCCCCGGAGGGAATGCGTCCAACTCGAATCGTCCACCGGCCGAGCCGTAAGGGTATTGTTCAGCACAATCAACCAATCGCGCCTTGACCGGATTATTCACGATGTATGCAAGATGCGTCTCAAAATCCGCTTCGTCGCGAATCCGATGATCGGAATACCCCGTTATCCAAATATCTCCCATCCAATTGAACTCCCGTTTGGCGCGGAAAGAAAATCCGCCTTTCAGGCATTGAACCGCCAATTCGAGACTCGCTTTCGGGGTAATCAGCAGATGAAAGTGATCGGGCATTAAAACAAATCCATGAATCGAGAAACGTTCCGGACGGTATCCATAAAGTATTTCGAGAAAGAGTTTTGCCCAGCGCTCATGTCGGAAAAACGGCTTGCGCTCGGCGGAGTTTGAAGTCACGAAGTAGGTTTGCCCATTGTTGATGGCGACCTCTCGATTCGGAATCATGCATTCCCTCGGGGGCTAAAGCCCACGTTCTTTTTGAGGCGATCTTGTGGCGCAGCTAAAGCCGCGCCCTTTCAAAGCAAAAGCCTTTTCAACGCGAAAGTGCATTCAATTCAAAAGAGAATGATAGCGTCTCCGCAAAGGCACAATGATTCGACAGGCGCCTATTCGTTCCGCAGCCTATACTTGCGCAGCCGGCCAAGCAGCGATGCAGGCCCACTCACAGCGAGTCGCACCAGGTTGCCCTCGTACTCCCGGCTGTGGATTACCATGCCGGCTTCAATTGCGGCCAGCACTGAACCTTCCTGCTGCGGAACCCGCAACTCCGCCGACAGAATCGGATCGGAGTGCAGCGCCCCGTCAATGGCTGCTAGCAGCGCATCGATACCGTCGCCGGTGAGCGCCGAGACGGCTACCTCGCCGGTGGCACTAGTCCTGCCCAAAAGCCCTTCCCGCTCATGCTCGCCAAGCAGGTCAATCTTGTTCAGTACTTCAATGCGTGGCTTCCCAAGAGAGTCAAGTTCACCTAGTACTTTTTCGACTTGACTCTTCTGTTCCTCGCCGTAAGTTGAAGCGGCGTCGCGGACGTGAAGCAGCACCTCGGCCTGCGCCACCTCTTCCAGCGTTGCTCTGAAGCTGGTCACCAGAGTGTGCGGCAGGTTGCGGATGAAGCCGACCGTGTCAGACAACAGCACCTTGCGTCGGCTGGGCAGCTCGATGGCGCGGAGCTTGGGGTCAAGGGTCGCGAACATGCGCGGCGATTGCAACACCTGCGCGCCAGTGAGGCAGTTGAACAGCGTGCTCTTGCCGGCGTTGGTGTAGCCCACCAGCGCCACGGTGGGAACAGGTACTGACTCGCGTCGCTGCCGCTGCTGTTTGCGAACGCGGCGCACCGCTTCCAGGTCCAGCTTCAAATGATCGATGCGCCGCTGAATCTGGCGCCGGTCGGTTTCAAGCTGAGTTTCGCCAGGGCCGCGCGTGCCGATGCCGCCGCCCAGCTGCGACATGGATTTGCCGCGCCCGGCCAGCCGCGGCAGCATGTACTCAAGCTGCGCCAGCTCCACCTGCAATTGCCCCTCGCGGGTTCTTGCGTGGCGGGCAAAAATGTCCAGGATCAACTGCGTCCGGTCCAGGACCCGGCAGGGAAGCGCGGATTCAAGATTGCGCAGTTGTGTTGGCGTCAGGTCGTGGTCGAAAAGCACCAGGTCGGCCTCGACGGAAGCCGCAACTCCAGCAATCTCCTCCACCTTGCCAGAGCCGATGAGCGTGGCCGGATCGGGCCTGGCGCGCCGCTGCAAAATCTCGGCCGCCACCACGCCGCCGGCGCTCGTTACCAGCTCGCGAAATTCGGCCAGAGACTCCTCAACGTCCAGACCTGGGAGCCCCTGCGCAGGCTCTGAGGCCAGGTTGGCGGACGGAAGAGATGGGTCGAATTCAGATTCGGCAGAATCCGGGCGCACCGCAACCGAACGCGCGCCAGACACGCCAGCGCGGCTGCTGCGTGAGCGAACCACAAGGTCCACTCCCACCAGAACTGCGCGCTCAGGCTGACTGCCAGCGCCACCGGTCCTGCGCCCTTCACCTGCCAATCGAGGCCGCTCCCCGTGCGCTATCGCGACTCCGCACTTACCGGAGACGCAGACGGCACAGCTACGGGTACCCCTGGGACACCCGATGAAATGGCAGACGGACGGTGCTCTGTGTGCATCACGCTCCGGTTGCTCACGACGGTCGAAATGGCATGCTTAAAGATCAATTGCTCCTGGCTATTGTTTTCCAGCAGCACCGAATACTTGTCGAAGGACCGAATTTTTCCGGTTAGCTTGACGCCGCTGACCAGATAAATCGTAATTGGGGTTTTGTCCTTGCGAACGGTATTCAGAAATGTGTCCTGAATATTTTGTGCCGGCTTGTTCTCCATGTGCCGATCTCCTGCTCTCTTCTTGAAGGGTTAGGTTTTGAACTGCGCTTTCGTGAGAAATCAATTACGCGGGCACGGTTCCGGAAACCCCGGAATCGCTAGCTCCCGCAATGAGTCAACGATATAGTGCTTTGCGAGTCTTTTCAACTCGGTCATACGTCAAACTTCGCTCAAGTCCCGATTCCAGACTGACCAATATGGGACACCACGCTCGGAACCGCAGTAGAGGAGCCATCAGCGGCTGGTAAAATTGGTGCGTGAAAGACGCCTCAACCCCGACCGAGAGTCCAGCCCACACCGATCTGCCCGTGCCCATGCTGGACCTCAAGCGCCAGTACCAGCCGCTTCACCAGGAACTGCTTGAAGCCGTCGGACATGTGCTTAAGACGCAGCAGTTTATCCTTGGCGAGCAAGTGGCCGCATTTGAGCGGTCGGCGGCCCACGAGTTGGGCGTGGCGCATGCTTTGGGCTGTTCCTCGGGGACTGACGCGCTCTGGCTGTCGCTGGCTGCCGCCGGTATGGGGCCGGGCTGCTCGGTGGTCACCACCCCCTTCAGCTTTTTCGCCTCGGTCAGCGCCATTCTTCGCGCCGGGGCCACGGCCGTGCTGGCCGATATCGACCCGGCCACCTTCAACCTCTCGGCCGAAGCGGTCGAAACCGTGCTGGCGAGTCCCCGGGGCAAATCCGTCCGCGCCATCCTCCCCGTCCACCTCTACGGCCAGTGCGCCGATTGGACCGCGTTTGCCCGCCTTGGAGAGGATCATGGGCTCAAACTCATTGAAGACGCCGCCCAGGCTTGGGGCGCGGAGTGGAACGGAGTAAAGGCCGGCGGCCTCGGCCACATCGCCGCCTTCAGCTTTTATCCCACCAAGAACCTGAGCGCAGCCGGAGACGCCGGCATGGTCACCACCAACTCCGATGAACTGGCCGAGCGCGTGAAAATGCTGCGCCAGCACGGCATGCGCCGCCGCTACTACCACGACGAGATCGGCTGGAACACGCGCATGGACGGCTTCCAGGGTGCAGTCCTCGGGGTCAAGCTCCGCTATATCGACGGCTGGAACCAGCTTCGCCGCACGGTGGCCAGGCGCTACCACGCGCTGTTTCATGCCGCCGGACTGGTCGAGACCGGGCCCTATCCCAGCCACGGCGTTGTGTTGCCGCACGAAGTTCCCGGCAGCCGCCACGTCTGGCACCAGTACGTCATCCGCACCGCCCGCCGCGATGCTCTGCGCGACTTCCTCACCGCGCGCAAAATCGGCTCGGAGATTTATTACCCCGTCCCGCTGCACATGCAGGAGGCGCTGAAGTGTCTCGGTTACGCCGAAGGCAGTTTCCCCGAGTCAGAACGCGCAGCCCGCGAAGTCCTCGCCCTGCCCATCTTCCCCGAGATCCGCGAAGACGAGCAGCAGACCGTGGTCAACGCCATTGCTGAATTTCTCAGTTAGGCAGATTTTCTTTCCCTGCCCTACCAGGGAACTTCTGGAGAATCGCAGGTCTTGAAGGGTACGGACTTCAGCCCGTACATCTGCTCTGCAAAATGAATAGGGCTTCAGCCCCTGAGGGAATGCCGGCTTCACGCCAACCGATTCACTCGTGCGGCGCCGCGTCCGCGCACAACTCCATCGCCGGCAGCCGCAGCGCAGTCGCAATCAGCGCCGCCAGCAGAAACGCCGCGGACGTAATGCACAGCGCCGCACTCAACCCGCCGTGCTCCGAAAATTGCCCAATCAGATAAGGCCCCGCCGCGCTGGTCACCCGCCCGATGTTGTACACAAATCCCATCGCACTCCCACGCAACGCAGTCGGGAACAGCTCGCCGGTAATCACGCTGAAGCCGCTGAAGTAGCCGGTGCCGAAGAAGCCCACCAGCGGCCCAATCACCAGCAGCGCGTTCGGGTCGCGCACAAACGCAAACAGCGGCACCAGCAGCGCCGCAATCAGCAGATAACCAATGTAGGTGTACTTGCGGCTGAACCGATCGGCAATGTATCCGAAGCAGACATAGCCCAGAAACGTGCCGCCCTGCATCACGATTGTCCAACCCGAAGTCTGTACGACGCTCAAGCCCCGCCCGCCCTCGGCAACAGACATCGACAGGAACCGCGGCACCCAGGTGAACAGTCCCCACCAGGCAAAAAGCGTAGCGGCATTCATGGTGGCGCAGATGAGCACATTGCGGCCCAGCGCACCGCGAAACAGCCGGCCAATTTGCATTGGCTCCGTCCGTTGCGCCGTCCAGGCCTCCGGCTCGCGCAATCCGCGCTGCACCCACAACGTGACCAGTGCCGGCAGGACCCCCACAAAGAAAACTGCCCGCCATCCAAAGTGCGGCATCACCACGGCCACCACCGCCGCACCCAGCGCGTAGCCCACCGCCCAGGAGCTCTGCACAAGCGCCAGCGCCTTGCCGCGATGCCGCGCCGGCCAGGTCTCCGCGACGAGAGCTGCGCCCGAGGCCCACTCCCCACCCATGCCCAGGCCCAGCAGTATGCGGCACGCCATAAGCTGCCAGGCCGTATGCGTAAAGCCGCACATCGCCGTGGCAACGGAGTAGCCCAGAATGCTCAACGACAGCGCGCGCACCCGGCCGAACCGGTCGGCAAACCAGCCGAAGCCGAGTCCGCCCACAGCCGCTGAAATCAGCGTCGCCGACATCATGGCCCCGCTCATAGCCGCGGAGAGATGCATCTCGTGCTGCACTGCGCCCAGCACCAGCGCATAGATCATCACGTCCATGCTGTCGAGCATCCAGCCCAGGCTTGCGGCCAGCAAGGTCCGCCTTTGCTCGCCCGTTACTTCGGTCATCCAGCCGGTTATTCCGCCCAAAAACGGGTACCTCATGCTTTAAAGTTCTAGCATGCGGTGTTCACCTCCCCATGGTTCCGTAAAATCTCGAGACGAGAGTGGGCCCACTTGCGCATAGCCATTGACACCGGCGGCACGTTTACTGACTGTGTTTGCCTCGCAGCCGGGCAACTGCGCGTTCTCAAGCTTTTTTCCACGCCCGCCGATCCGTCGCTGGCGGTGATGGATGCCTTGCAGCAACTGGATGCCGGCAAGGGGCTCAATGTGCGCCACGGCACCACCGTGGGCACCAACACCATGTTGGAGCGGACCGGTGCGCGCGTGGCGTTTGTAACCACCGCCGGCTTTGAAGACACCATCGCCATTGGCCGCCAGACCCGCGCCCGGCTATACGACTGGTTTGCGCCCGTGCCGGTGTGTCTGGCTCCCAGGGAACTGCGCTTTGGCGTGCCGGAGCGGGTGAGCGCCGAAGGCAAGATCCTGCGTTCGCCGACCGATGAAGAACTGGCTGCCCTCGTCGCCGCGGTGCGCGACAGTGGAGCGGAGTCAGTTGCCATCTCGCTGCTGTTTTCCTTCGCCAATCCCGAGACCGAGCAGCGCGTGGAAGCGGCACTGCGCGACCTCGGTATTCCCGTCTCCGCTTCGCACCGCATTCTGCCCGAGTTCCGCGAGTACGAGCGCGCCTCGACCACAGTCGCCAACGCTTATCTCGCGCCGCGCATGCAGAGCTACCTGCTCAATCTCGAAGAGAACATCGCCGCGCAGTACATTGGCGGCCGCATGGATGTAATGCAGTCTTCAGGCGGAATTGTGCCTTCGCGGCTGGCGGCGCGCGAACCAGTGCGGACGGTGCTTTCCGGCCCTGCCGGTGGAGTTATCGGCGCCTGCCAAATGGCGCGTTGGGCCGGCTTCGAGCGCATCATCGGCTTTGACATGGGCGGCACCTCGACCGACGTTTTTCTCGCAGACGCCTCTGCCGGCGGCGCCGAGCGCACGCGCGAATCCGTCATCGCCGGCGTACCCATCGGCGTGCCCATGTTGGACATTCACACGGCCGGTGCAGGCGGCGGATCCATTGCACGATTTGATGCCGGCGGCATGTTGCGCGTCGGCCCTGAGTCGGCGGGCGCGGAGCCGGGCCCCCTCTGTTTTGGCCGCGGCGAAAAGCCCACGGTTACCGACGCCAACTTCCTGCTCGGCCGCCTGGATTCGGAAAGCTTTCTCGGCGGCAGCGTGCACCTTGACCGCGAGCGCACCGAACAGATGATGGGCCAGCAAAAAGGCGCACTGGAATCAGCCGAAGAGTTTGCGGCGGGCATTCTGCGCGTCGTCGAGACACAGATGGAGAAAGCCATCCGCGTCATCTCCGTCGAGCGCGGCCACGACCCGCGCGACTTTACGCTGGTCGCATTCGGCGGCGGAGGGCCGCTCCATGCCTGCGCGCTAGCCCGAGCGCTGCGCATTCCACGGGTGCTGGTTCCAGCCGTGCCGGGCGCGCTTTCAGCAGTCGGAATTCTGCTCGCCGATGTGGTTCGCGATTACTCGCGTACTGTCATGCTGCCCGGCGATGCTATCGAAAGCCTCGCGCAGGAATTCGGGGAGACGAAAAGCTTTGCGGAATTGGAACAGCAAGGCGCCGAGGAGTTTGCCGCCGTGGGCCTTAGAGGAGTGCCGCAGCGCACGCTCGATTTGCGCTATCGCCACCAGGGTTACGAGCTGAATGTCGATTTCGATCCGCAGGCTCCCGCAAAATCGATTGAAGCCTTCCACGCCCTGCATCTTCAGCGCTACGGATTCAGCGACGCCGAACGGCCGGTAGAAATTGTGAACCTTCGCCTGCGCATGATCGCCGCCGGTGAGCACTTTGTGCCTCGGCGCAGCGAGCTTGGCATCGGAGACGGCCGTGCCGCCTTTTACGTCGAGCGCGGAGTTTTTCTCGACGGCCGATTCCGCCCCACGCGCTTCTTTGACCGCGAAAAGCTTGTGCCCGGCGATCGAATATCAGGCCCGGCAATGATTACTGAATACACAGCCGCCACGCTGTTGCCGCCAGGCTCAAGTGCGCAGGTGGACGGCTTTGGAAATCTCGTAATAGCAGTCGAAGATGGGGTGCGCGCATGATTCCGAACGCCAGCGATCCGGTCGAACTCACCATCTTTCAGTGCGCCGTGCACTCTATCGCCGAGGAAATGGGCGCGGCCCTGCGACGCACCGCGCTCTCGCCCAACATCAAGGAGCGCCGCGACTACTCCTGCGCCGTTTTCGACGGCAGCGGCAAAGTCATCGCCATGGGCGACCACATGCCGGTGCATCTCGGCTCCATGCCCATGTCCGTTGCGGCGGCCATTGCGGCCATCGAGCTTGCGCCCGGTGACATCGCGATCCTCAACGATCCTTACGCAGGCGGAACCCATCTGCCCGACATCACCATGGTGCTTCCTGTCTTCCTGCATGGCAGCAGCGCGCCCACCTTCTACGTCTCCACACGCGCCCATCACGCGGATGTGGGCGGCAGGTTCGCTGGCTCCATGGGACCGGCGGAAGAAATTTTTCAGGAAGGCATTCGCATCCCTCCGGTGCGCATTGTGCGCGGCGCCAAACTAGATCGCGAAATGCTCGACCTGATTCTGCTCAACGTGCGCACGCCCCGTGAACGCGAGGGCGATCTGCAAGCGCAGATCGGCGCATGCCGTGTGGGCGAGCAGCGCATCCAGCAACTCGCGGACAAGTACAACCCCCGCAAACTGCAAACGCTCATCGATGATTTGCTTGATTACTCCGAGCGACTGGTGCGTTCGGAACTGCGTACTATGCCTGCCGGTGAATTCAGCGCCAAAGACTGGCTCGACGGCGACGGCGTTACGGATATTCCGCGCAAGATTGCGGTGCTACTTCGCCTTGACCCCGAGGCCGGTGCAATGCACGTGGACTTTGCGGGCTCCTCGTCGCAGGTTGCCGGCAGCGTGAACGCAGTCCGCGCCATCACGCTCTCCGCGTGCTTCTATGTGCTGCGCTGTTTGCTGGCTGAAGATGCGCCGGCCACCGCGGGCATTCTGCGCCCGTTGACCTTGGAAACACCTGAAGGTTCCATCGTTGACGCGCGCCCGCCCGCGGCCGTTGCCGGCGGAAACGTTGAAACGTCGCAGCGCATCGTCGATGTGCTACTGCGTGCGCTCGCGCAGGCAATTCCCAATCGGATTCCGGCCGCCAGCGCAGGCACCATGAGCAACCTGACCATTGGCGGCGTCGATCCGCGCACTGGCGAACCGTTTACGTACTACGAGACCACCGCGGGCGGCATGGGCGCGCGCTCCGGCCTTGACGGCATCTCCGGCGTGCAGACGCACATGACCAACTCGCTCAACACTCCCATTGAAGCTCTCGAGTATGCCTACCCGTTCCGTGTGCGCCGTTACGGCTACCGCTACGGTTCAGGCGGCGACGGGGAGTTTCGCGGCGGCGACGGCCTCGTCCGCGAAATCGAGTTGCTCGCCGATGGACAGATGACCCTGCTCGCCGAGCGCAGAAAATTTCAGCCCTGGGGATTGCAGGGCGGTGAAGATGGGGAGCACGGAATCGCGTGGGTCACGAAGGCCGGAACCACTGAGCACACCGAGTTACCGGGAAAATGCAGCCGCCAGATTTCCGCGGGCGACGTTCTACGCATCGAGACGCCCGGCGGCGGCGGCTGGGGAAAAAGCTGATTCCCCTCCAAACCAAATTAATGGCCGCCACTACAAAAAGCTCCGTGCCCCATCCTTTCGCCTTGTTTCTGGCGAAAGGGTGGGAGACCACGAAGCGAAACGGCGCCAACTACGCCGGCTTTTTCACTTCCACGTGCGACAGAGTCTCAATCACCGTAGCGATTGCCGAGTGATCCAGATCTCCCTTGCCATCGGCCACAAGCGAATTCAGCATCTGCTGCACCAGCGCGGTGAACGGCAGATAAACGTTGTTCGCCTCCGCCGTCTGCAGTGCATTGCGCAGATCCTTCTGGTGGAGCTTGATCTTGAATCCCGGCTTGAAGTTGCGCGCGATGAGCATGGGGGCCTTGGCGTTGAGCACAGTGCTGCCGGCCAGGCCGCCCTTCACCGCGTTGAATACCACTTCAGGATCGAGTCCGCAACGAGTGGCGAGCACCAAGGCCTCGCCCATGGCCGCAATGTTGCAAGCCACCATAATCTGGTTGGCCAGCTTGGTTGTGTTGCCCGCGCCCACCGGCCCGGTCAGCAGTACGCTTGAGCCCAGGCACTTGAGAATCGGCTCCGCCTTGGCGAACACTTTCTCGTCGCCGCCCACCATGATGGCCAGCGTTCCGTCGATTGCCTTCGGTTCGCCGCCGCTTACTGGAGCATCCAGAAATTCGATGCCCTTGGCTGCGCAGGCCGCGCCCACCTTCTGCGAGACGCCGGGATTGATGGAGCTCATATCGATGATGAGCGAACCGGCCTTGGCTCCCTCAAGCACTCCGCCCGGCCCCAGCACCACCTCTTCAACCTGCGGCCCATCGGGCACCATGGTGATGATGGTTGTAGCGCTGGATGCGACCTCTTTGCTTGAGCCCGCGCGCTGCGCGCCGTCGGCCACGCTGCTGTCGAGCGCCTTCGCAAAGGCGTCGTATGCAATGACCGTATAACCGGCCTTAATCAGGTTTCTGACCATGGGACGGCCCATAATACCGAGACCGATAAATCCTACCGTTGGCATAATGATTCTCCTTTTGTTGTGGAAGATCTCTTCGTTGCGGAAGTTCTCTCTGAGCCTCTAGCTCGAAGCCCCGTGTCCCGTTCTTTCGCCTTCTTCCAGGCGAAAGGGCGGGGCACCAAGAACCAAACTCGTAGCTGTGTAACCAAATACTAAATTCCAAAAAAATCCAAGCTGAAAGCTAGCTTTTCTTAAACCGCGCCGCCAACTGTTCCGCTCCGCGAGCCAGAATGCCCACATCGCTGCCCACGGCCGTAAAGTTGAAGCCCATGGCGATCAGCGGCTCCACGTCGTCCAGATTTCCCGTCAGCATGCCAGCCGCTTTTCCCGCTGCCCTGATTCGTGTAGCAGCATCTTTCAGCGCCGCCTGCACATCGGGGTGCTTGGGGTTGCCGAGATAACCAAAGTCCGCAGCCAGATCGCTGGGACCGACGAAGATTCCATCGACGCCTTCGACGGCTGCGATAGCCTCAATTTCCTTGAGCGCTGCGCGTGTCTCCACCTGCACCAGCACGCACGTATCAAGGTGCGCATTCTTATGATAGTTCTGGACACGCCCGTAGTCGTTGGCGCGCGGAGTGACCGAAACTCCGCGAATGCCCAGCGGCGGATAGCGTGTAGCGGCCACCGCCCTTTGTGCCTCTTCCGCGTTCTGCACAAAGGGAATCAGCAGCGTACGCGCGCCCACATCGAGCGCCCGCTTGATGATCACCATGTCGTTCCACGGAATGCGGAAGACCGGCTCGGCTGTGCCTCCGCGCATCGCATGCAGTTGCGGCAGCAGCGTCGAAATATCGTTGGGGCCGTGTTCGCCGTCGATAACGATCCAGTCAAAGCCCGCGCCGGCAAGGATCTCCGTCGCGATTGAACTAGCCAGCCCGCTCCAGAATCCCACCTGGCGCTCACCCTTTGCGAGCGCCTGTTTAAAAGCATTGCGGGGCAAATGTCCCGGCCATTCCGGCATGTGCTTTTCCCTTCTTGTGCAGATTCAGTGCGCGAACACTACACCAATACAAATGTAGCCTAAGGAGCCACGAAGCAAGCAGAAGCATTGAGAGAGCGCGGCTTTAGCAGCGCCACCAATTCCACATAATGGACTCGGGCTGGCAGCGAGGGATTTTAACCAATCCACTTAGCCACCGAGCGAAATATCTTTCACCGCGCTGCTTCGGCCTCTGCCGGCGCCAGTTCCAGACGCTTGATTTCACCCACAATCGGCCCGTAGGCCACAATCGCACAGAACGCGATGATTCCTACAAACAGCAATGCACCGTTGTATGAGTGCGTCCTTCCCACGATATATCCAATGATGAGCGGCGTAGTCACTCCGGCCATGTTGCCGCACAGGTTGAAGAGCGCGCCGTTCATGCCCACCATTCCCTTCGGCGAAGTGTCGGAGATGACTGTCCAGCCCAGCGCGCCAACGCCTTTGCCGAAAAACGAAATCGACATGAACAGCAGCATGATGGTCTGCGAATCCGCGTAATTGCAGGCAATGATCATCATTGAAAGCGCCATCCCCGCCATGATGGGCAACTTGCGCGAGAAGGTCAGTGAGCAGCCACGCTGCAGCAACTTGTCTGAAATTATGCCGCCGAGGATTCCGCCGAAGCCTCCGCAAAGTCCCGGCACCGCGGCCGCGAATCCAACCTTAAGTACCGACATGTGCCGCGCCTGCGACAGGTAAAGCGGAAACCATGTGAGAAAAAACCACGTCAGCGTCGTAATGCAGTATTGACCGATGTAGATCCCAACCAGCATGCGATGGCTCAGCAGCATCTTTACCGTGGACCAGGTCAGCGTGTTCTTCTTCACGCTCCCCTGGCCTTCGGTATTTACCAGGCCGCCGCCGCGCTCGATGGTCTCAATCTCCGCCGCCGAAATGCGCGGATGGTCCGTAACCCCGTAAATGTTTGTAAACCAGACGATCGTCAGCACCGCGCCCAGCGCGCCCAGGAACCAGAAGCAGCTTTGCCATCCGAACTTGTGAAGCAGGCCTCCAAAGATCGGCGCAAAAATTGGCAGAGCAAAATACTGCGATGAGTTGAAGATTGCCGATGAGCGTCCGCGTTCCGATGCCGGAAACCATGCGGCGCAGATGCGTCCATTGCCCGGAAATACCGGCGATTGCGCCAGTCCCGAACAGATCCTCAAAACAAAGATTACGGTGAAGGCCGCGCTTGCGCCCGCGTAGCCTGCAAACCCAGTGAGAAATGCGAAGATCGACCAGAGAATGATGGCGATGCCGTAGACGCGCTTCGATCCGAAGCGATCCAGCAACCCGCCCGACGGCAACTGACCCAGCGCATAGGCCCAGCCGAATCCAAACAGGAGATATCCCATCCTCTGCGGATTCAGGTCCAGGTCCTTCGGCATCATGCCGGCCGCCTGCGAAAGGGCGGAGCGATCTGCAAAGCTGAAGCAGCTAACCAAAAACAGAATGCAGACGATGAGATACCGGATTCGCGTCTCTTTGGTCTCGGGCAAAATCTGGCTCTTCCTTCCGCTCAAGCTTCTGCGTTGACTGACTGAATCAGGGCGCGGATGTACCCGTAGCAGAATGCAAACGACTGCAGCGATCCAGGATCGTTTTCCGCAATCGGCACATGATCGGGCATCAGCATATAAGGATAGCCGATCTCCTTGTACACCCTGATTGCCTTCACGAAATCAACGTCGCCTTCGTCCGGAAAGACCTCTTCAAAATCGTTGCGATGCCCGCGAATGTTGCGGAAATGCACGTTGAAGATCTTTTTGCGCGTGCCGAAGTAGCGGATCACGTCGAAGATTTCCACGCTGGGATTTTCGAGATTTTCCGACACTGTTCCCTGGCAGAAATTCAGGCCGTGATAGGGACTCTCGTTGATGGTGATGAACTTCTTTAGCCCGTCAATCGTGCCCAGCACGCGGTTCACGCCCTGGTATCCTTCCGGCGGAACACCGGGGTCCTGCGGATGACATGCCATGCGGATTTTGTACTCGTTAGCCACTGGGATCACGCGGTCGAGAAAGTAAGTAATGCGCTCCCAGAATGCATCGGCATTCACAACTCCGGCCTTGGTCAGCGGCGTTTCAGGATGCGCCTCGGAGAGCTTCCACACGTGGTCCATGGCATCGCCGCGTCCCGGTTTGCGCCCGGTGCGCAGTACGCCGAGGATGCTCATGTTGTACTTGATCGACGGAATCCCCGCCTCCGCGCAGTTCTTGATCATCGTTTGCAACTGCTCGATGTCGCGGTCGCGTTCCGGACTCTGCGCCAGCATAATGGCCGGATGCTTCTCGCGGTCGATATGGCTGGACTCCAGGAACGGCGGCGCGGTGCAGTCCACGCTGATGTCGTACTTGGCGGCCAGGTCCTTCATGCGCTTCAGTTCATCCACGGTGGCGTAGAGCAGGCCGCCTTCAATTTGCGGATAGCCGCAGATGTTGCGCACGCCATAACG
>DASRLI010000092.1:0-4177 GCA_035648535.1 Occallatibacter sp.
CACCCACGGAGGAACCATGACTGCCTCAAAGAAAACGCGAATCACCTGGCTCGGTCACGCGACCGTTCTCGTCCAGACCCCCGCAGGCACAAATATCCTGATCGATCCGTTCATAGCCCAGAATCCCAAATATCCAAAGGCCTTCGTTCTGCCGTCGAAGATTCATTACATCCTGCTCACGCACGGTCATGGAGACCACATCTCCGACGCAGCGCCTGTGGCCATCAAACACGGCTCAACCGTGGTGGCGATCTATGAGCTCGCAGCCTTTGTCGGTGGCAAGGGAGTTGAAAACACCATCGGGATGAACCTGGGCGGCACCGTGCAATTGGATGACGTAGCGGCCACCATGGTCGATGCCAAACATTCAGCGGCAGCGCAGGATGAAAAAGGAACACACTATGTGGGAGTCGCTGCAGGCTTTGTATTGACGATCGCCGGCGGCCCCGTGCTCTACCATGCGGGAGATACAGCGGTCTTCGGAGACATGAAACTCATTCGCGAGTTGTATCAGCCCAGCGTAGCCATGCTTCCCATCGGAGGCCATTACACCATGGGGCCGAACGAAGCTGCAGTCGCAGTCAAGTTTCTAGCTCCGCAAGTCGTTCTGCCTTTGCACTTCGGCACATTCCCGCCGTTGAAAGGCACTCCGCAGCAACTGGCCGCATTAGTCGATCCCGCCGTCAAGGTATTGGATTGGTCGCCCGGCGAAGAGTATTCAGCCTGAGCTTTAGCCCCGGAGACATGCGGCTGATCTCACCCGAAACTCATCCGGAACTGCAAGAAGTGTCAGGGCACGACCGGGGTACCCTCTGGGTCGCGTGCCGCAAACACCCCAATAAAGACATGGGCTTTAGCCCCTGCGGGATTTCTCCCACCGCTGGCGAGTTCCTATTGATCGCGCGTCTGCTTGATCGCGCGCGGCGGAGGTTGGCTCCCGCTGTCATTCGGCGGCTTCGGAACGGCAATGCGCGGCGCGTCAGAAGCCGCGGTGGCGCGAACGTTGCGCAAGTCGCGCAAAATCTCCATCTTTTCGCGGGCATACTGGCCGGCCAGGCGCGTCAATGCATAAGTGATGATGTCGCTGTGATGCAGGTCCGGCACTGAAGGATCGCGGCGCATGTTCAGCCACAGCCTGTGCACCAGTTGCACATCGTCCGGGCTCAGAGCCGGCGCGTGCGGCCCAATGTAAAACACCTTGGTGTCGCCGTTGGGACTAATGACGTAGAAGTTGAACTGGCGCTTCGGATCTGGCAGCGCTTCCCAGGCCTGCCCCATGTGGAATGCCTGATCTTCAGGGGTCATCGAACTGGAGGATCCGGATACCACCGAATCCACCTCCAGCGAGTTTGATGCCTGCGCAAGCGCCGCGAAGATGTCTCCTGCCGGAACTACCAGTAGCGAAACCTTCTTGCCAAAGCTCTCAGCCACCGAAACAGCCTTGGTAAAGAGCATCTGTTCGTGTTCGCTAAAGCTCTGTTGCTCAGCACTCAGATATTCCGGCCCGCCCACGCCCATCATGCGCACGCTGATCACCACCACGTCTCGTTCATCCGTGTTGGTGCGCCCCAGAATCCACTTCAACCCCACCGGGTTGGCCACATCGCGCATGGACACCACAATCCCGCCGGGGCGAATCTGCGCCGACTCGCGGCTCACTGTGTCCTGGTGTTCAAGCTGGAAGTGGTCTTTCATCTGCCGGGCAGTTAGAGCGTGCTTGCGCAGGTTCTGGCGTTCGGAGATGCTGAAAATAATGAAAAAGATACCGGCAAAAATAACACCGCTCACCGTGGCAATCGACTTGGTGAACAGGTTCACGATCGCCGTGGACAGCAGCACCATGAAGACAGAGAAAAGGCCTACCGGAAGTTCCGTATTTCCGATGCGAATATTCGGTGGAACCTTCCAGCCGCGCTCGCCGTGGTACTTCCAGCGCAACACCAGCATGGCCAGGGCGTTAAATGTGAACGACCAGATGACGCCGAAGGCATACGCCTCGCCCAGGGTGATGACGTTGCCCCTACTGACGATGATGGTGAACATCTGGAGGATGAAAATCAGGTTGACGATGCGGTAGCTGGTGCCAAACCTGGGGTGTGGCTTGCGGAACCAGTCGGTCAGAACGCCATCTTCCGCCACGCGCATCAGAACGCCCGTCGAGCCGATCATCGAAGTATTGATGGCCCCGGAAAGAATCAGAAATCCCACCACCACGACAAATATGCGGAAAGCAATCCGCCAGAACATGGGGCCGGCCATGAACATTGCAAGGCCCGCGATCAGGTTGTCCTGGTAAATATGCGTCCGCTCAAAATTCGGAATCAGCATCGAGGCCATCAAAGTGGCGCCGCCCGTGAAGATCAGGCTATAGATGGCGATGACGATCGCTGCCCGCTTCAGGTTCTTGAGCTTGGGATGCTCAATTTCGCGGTTCACCTGCGCCAGGCTTTCTTCGCCGCTCATGGCCAGGATCGAATGGCCGAACGCCATCAGGATGCCGAACAGTCCCATGATCGGCAAACCTCGCCCCTTGAGGAAGCCGAGTGCATCGCTGCTGAACTTGAGATTGGACGGTGTCGGCAGGGGAGGCAGGTGAGCGCCACGCACAAAAACCGTGTAAATGCCCCACCCAAAAAGAATCACCACCATCACCGTGGTGATCTCCATGACCCGCAAAGCCTTACCGCTCGACTCCTCGATGCCCTTGATGTTCTGCCACCAGTAGTAGGTGGTGACCGCGGCCGCGAACACCGCCGCAGTGTGGTTCATGTCGAACAGGATAGAGGGATTATGGTGCGCGTCCATCAGGGCCGGAGGCAGCCAGTTGCTCTTTGCCGCCACCATCATCAGCTCGTTCATCAGGCCGGTAATATATTGCCCGGCAGACACACCGGAGATTGGCCCGGTCAGAACGTAATCGAACATCAGCGCCGAAACGCTGAGTTTGGCGAAGGTGGATCCCAATGCCTCCTTCACCACGCGGTATACGCCGCCGCGTGTGAACATCGAACAGCTCTCGACGTAGACCGCGCGCACCGCGAAGCTGAACAGCATGATGCCGAGAATGAACCACGGCGCGGCCGGTCCTACCATCTGCTCGGCGATGCCGCCTGCATAAAAGGCCGATGATCCAAGATCGTTGAGAACGATGGCAGCAGCGCGCCAAAAAGAAATAAACGTGAGCATCACGGACGATGCCACGATGAGCCGGACGCGGTCGGACGGGGGGGCTACGGTCGTTCGGGTAGATGCCATCGTGAAGGGGCCATCACTGGTACCGGTGCTCTGGGCTTGAGAGGGCTCGTACCACCACGCGCCCTGCGCTGAGTTTATGTCCGAATCGAAGCAGTGTCAATCAAAATGGACAGGGGCCAGCAGCAGCCAGAAGCAGCGCGCCTTAATCCTTTCCGAACAACTCTTTACCATCTTGGAGGAAGCTGATTGCCACCACCACGCCTGACCCCAGAAGGCCAGCGAAAAACAGCACTGTGAGCAGACGAATAGCAAAAACGGCCACAACCATAAAACCAATTGTAACGTGTTTTTAACTCAGCCGGTGACCGTTTTCGAAGGCACAACCCGGCGCCTCGCCACGCAGATTCAGCCGGTATGTCTCCATTCCATTCGCCTCGCCCGCCATCCCCGCCAGATGCTATAAACTCGGCCCAGTATGCAGCGATCATCTTCATCGTCAGGCGCCTGGAAGTTGTGGGCCGCAGCGGGCTTCTCCGCCGGCCTGCTCGAGCTGCCCTTTCCGCTGGCTGGACCTTTGCCCGTCTGGCGATCGGTCTTCGCGTGGTTCGGAATGGCCCCGCTGCTCTGGGCAATTCTCTCGGCCGCGAAAACCGGCCAGCCGCGTCCCCTCCGCCGCGCCTTCCTGCTCTCCTACGTCTGCGGCGTCCTCTGGTACATCGGCAACTGCTACTGGATCCGCGACACAATGATGCAGTACGGCGACATGCCCTCGCTTGCTCCCACGCTGCTGCTCATTGGATACAGCCTGGTCCTTGGCCTCTACTTCGGCCTCTTCGGCCTCGCCATCGCGCTCCTGCGAAAGGCCACCGGCAGCACCGCCCTCGCGTTGTCTGCCGCACCAATCTTCTGGGCCGGCCTCGAACTCGCTGCCTCCCGCATCACCTCCGTGCCCTGGGACCAGCTCGGCTACTCGCAGGTAGAT
>DASRLI010000093.1:0-9667 GCA_035648535.1 Occallatibacter sp.
GGATTGGGTGGGCCGGACATTCGCCCGGCCCTCCCGGGAAATGGGGAGGTAAGTCTGTCGTTCCTACCACACAGTTTCCGCAGCCAGTGGGCCTGGGGGAGACATGGGACCCAGGTCTGATTCAGAAAGCCGCCGCCCAGGAAGGTTACGAGGCACGCTATATCTTTCAAAGCCTTGACCGTGGCGGGCTCATCGTGCGTGCTCCGAATGCCGACCTGGCCCGGGATCCACGCTGGGGAAGGGGCGAAGAATCGTATGGAGAAGATCCGTATCTGACAGGTACGATGTCGGTTGCTTTCGTCAAGGGACTGCAGGGCGATCATTCCCGGTATTGGCTGACCGCTTCTCTGGTCAAGCATTTTCTGGCGAATAGCAATGAAGATGGACGTACTGGATCTTCCTCCAATTTCGATAGTCGGCTGTTGCATGAGTACTATGCCGTTCCATTTCGCATGGCCGTTGAGCAGGGACATGCAGATGCCTATATGGCATCTTTTAACGCTGTCAACGGAATTCCCATGACCGTCAGTCCCTTGCTAATCGACCTGACGATGAACAGGTGGGGATTTCATGGAATGATCGACACGGATCGTGACGCGCTCACTTTCATGGTGAACGACCACCACTATTACCCTAATACGGTCGAAGCAGCTGCAGGGGCTATCCATGCAGGAGTCAATCAGTTCCTGAGCTCCTATCAGACGGATATAAAGAGCGCTCTTCAGCTTAAGCTCATTGCCGATGCTGATATCGATCGAAACCTGCGGGGCGTTCTTCGGGTTATGATTCGTCTCGGATTCATGGACCCTCCGGCTCTCGTTCCCTACAGGCAGATCAATGCCGACCACGTACCCGTACCGTGGGAGCAGGAGGCAAGTAAGAAACTGGTACGGCAGGTTACACGGGAATCCATTGTCCTCCTGAAAAATACGAACCACATCTTGCCTCTCGATATAACGTCCATCCGATCGATTGCCGTTATCGGGCCGCAGGCCAATGAAGTGTATTTGGACCGCTACAGTGGAACCCCACCCTTCACTGTCACACCCCTCCAGGGCATTCAAAGTAAAGTGCATTCCAAGGTAGACGTTCGCTACAGCGCAGGAGGAAATGATGCGGTGCACCTGGCACGCATCTCAGATGTGGCGATCGTGGTTGTTGGAAATCGGCCCGCATGTAACAAACGCACAGATACTTTTCCTTGTCCCGATGCTACCGAAGGAATGGAAACCGTCGATCGCAAGCAAATCAATCTGATGCCGGAGCAGGATAAGTTAATCCAGAATGTCTATGCGGCGAATCCTCACACGGTCGTCGTGCTGGTTTCCAGTTTTCCATACACTATCGATTGGGAGAAGCAACATATTCCGGCCATTCTGCACATGGCGAATAACAGCGAAGAAGAAGGCAATGCTCTTGCCGATGTGCTGTTCGGGGACTATAACCCCGCTGGCAGGCTAGTGGTGACATGGCCAAAATCCATCACCCAACTGCCGCCTATGATGGACTACAACATTCGCGATGGCCGTACTTATATGTACTTCCATGGAAGCCCATTGTTTCCATTTGGGTACGGCCTGAGTTACACCAAATTTGCATACTCGAAGTTACGTATCAGTTCGTCGCGCTTGGCTAAGGACAAGCAGATTGAGGTGAGCCTGCAAGTATCAAACACCGGTAAGCGTTCCGGCGATGAAGTCATTCAGATGTATGTGAAACACATACATTCCAAAGTGAATAGGCCCGCATTGGAATTGAAGGCGTTTCAGAGAGTCTATGTGCCCGCGGGCCAAACAGCAGTTGTGAAACTTCCCTTAATCGCGAAGTCGCTAATGTATTGGAGCACTCCTCAAAAGAAGTGGTCCCTTGAAAACGACAAGGTTGAAATAATGATTGGTAGCTCTTCCCACGATATTAAGCTATCGAAGGTAATAGATGTCTATTCACAGATAAAGAGGTAGCGCGATATCGGAGGCCTACTTTTGTATAAGTGCGGCTACGAGGAGTAAGAATGCAAGGTTGCGGATTGAACATTACCGGTTATCTCTTACTTATCTGTCTCTCATGCCTGGGTATGGAGGCGCAGTCTACGCCTAAGGAGCGGGTACAAGACACGATGAAACGTGAGTTTGATAACCCTCCGAATTCAGCAAGACCGCGTGTGTGGTGGCATTGGATGAACGGCAACGTCACTCCAGAGGGCATCAGGCTTGATCTGGAGTGGATGCATCGTGTAGGTGTGGGGGGCTTCACCGTGTTTGAGGGCTCGATCGACACGCCCCAAGTGGTGCCGCACAGACTCATCTACATGACGCCTGAGTGGAAAGAGGCTTTCAGACAAGCGGTATCAACGTCTGGAAAACTGGGGTTGGAGGTATCCATCGCTAGCTCGCCAGGGTGGAGCGAAACTGGCGGACCGTGGGTTCCTCCATCACAAGGGATGAAAAAGATGGTCTGGAGCGCTACCAGGGTTGAGGGTGGCCGACGTTACGTGGGGATTTTACCTCTTCCGCCTGATGCGACTGGAACGTTTCAGAACTACAGGAGCCAAAGCCGCGCGAGAACCCATACGAATGACAAAATTTTGCCTGACTTACCGCGCTACTATGCGGATAGTGCAGTGGTGGCCTATCGCATCCCTGACGGGGACAGGCCCCAGTCCGAGTTGAAGCCGCGGGTGACCTCAAGCGGTGGCTCCGCAAATGTTTTGGGTTTGTCTGATGGAGATGTGAATAAGGTAGCACTGGATCTACCATTCGGCGCTCCAGGGAGAGATGCGTGGGTTCAATTTGATTATGGTCGTCCACAAAAAATCCAGGCCATCACACTAGCCACGTTGGATGATATTGTCCGTATCTTCGCATTTGATGACCAAGCCACTAATCTACCTCGACTCGAAGCCAGCGATGATGGCCAGCACTTTCGCACGATCGCGGATATTCCGCCAAGCAGTATTCCGCAGCGAACGGCTGCCTTCAATGCCATAACAGCTCGCTTTTTCAAACTTAGCTTCCCCACGCCATCGTCGACAAGAAAGGGCAAAGCGATCCCCGATCATCTGATCACAGAGTTGGTGCTGAGTAGCGGGGCCCGCGTCAACGAATTTGAGAAGCGCGCGGGGTATGCAACGGTGAGGGATTACTATGACATTCCTGATCCGGTCGTAGATCCCGCATTTGTTGTCGCGAAGAAGGATATCGTGGACCTCACAAGCAAGATGATGCCTAATAGTGAGCTCGACTGGACGCCCCCCACGGGGGATTGGATGATTCTCAGGATCGGTTATTCCCTGACGGGCCACGAGAATGGTCCAGCTCCAGCGGAGGCAACGGGCCTTGAGGTCGATGAACTCACTCGAAAGTATGTGAAGAATTATTTGGACCACTATCTCGAGATGTACTCCGATACAGTCGGTGCATCGAAGATGGGGCAATCCGGAATTGCTTATTTGCTTACGGACAGTACCGAGGTTGGAGCTCAGAATTGGAGCGAGGACATTTTAAACGAATTCAAAATGCGGCGCAGTTACGATCCACATCTATGGCTTCCTGCATTGACTGGAGTCGTAGTCGAGAGCCCCGAATCTACAGATAAATTTCTTTGGGATTTCCGCCGCACCATCGCCGAACTGACCGCTGAAAATCACTATGGAGAGATCTCACAGGAGCTGCACCGTCACAACATGGGTTACTATGGAGAAGCTCTGGAGTTTCACCGTCCCTCACTGGGCGACGACATGGAGATGCGAAGCAGAACAGACATTCCCATGGGCGCGATGTGGACTTATTCTGAGCGTAGCGGTCCTACACCGAGCTATGTTGCCGATCTTCGTGGAGCTGCCTCAGTTGCTCATATCTATGGACAAAATCTCGTCGGCGCGGAATCACTGACGACAGGGCCGCCAGCATGGGTATGGGCACCGGACAATCTTAAGAGGATCGCCGATCTCGAATTTTCACTCGGCGTCAATCGCTTCATGATTCATGAGTCCACACATCAGCCTTTAATAAACAAGGCGCCCGGTCTTACATTGGGTATCAACGGTCAGTGGTTCAACCGGAATGAGACCTGGGCGGAAGAGGCTGAGCCGTGGATAAATTATCTTGCACGTTGCTCGTATCTGCTGCAGCAGGGACGTTTCTATGGAGATGTCGCCTACTTCTATGGAGAGGAAGGGCCACTGACCGCCGTCTTCGGCCTTAATCCGCAACAGGATGCGCCCCAAGGCTATGGCTTCGATTTTGTGAACAGTGACATAATTCTGCATCGCTTGTCTTTCAAAGATGGTCGGCTCGTCGCCCCATCAGGCGCAAGCTATCGCATACTTTACCTGGGCGGCACCAGCAGGCAAATGACATTGCCTGTGTTGCGTCGGCTTAGGGAATTGGTGTCACAAGGAGCTGTTATAGCTGGCAACAAACCTTTCGATTCGCCAAGCCTGTCCGATAATCAAGCGGAATTTCACGCCATCGCCGACGACCTTTGGGGAAGCGGAACGCAACCTTCCATTGCTGTTCGCAGCTTCGGGAAAGGATTAATCTTTACCGGCAAAACTGCAAACGGCGTTCTCGCAGATCTGCAAGTAGCTCGAGATTTCGAGTACACCCACCCAGAGCCTGACACAACGCTAATGTTTGTTCATCGCAGCTTGACCGATGGAGATATCTATTTCGTAGATAACCGTAAGGACCGCATCGAGAGTTTGGAAGCGACTTTTCGGATCAACGGCAAGATCCCGGAACTGTGGGATGCCGTCACCGGAAGAACAAAGCCAGTTTCATATCGAATCAAGGGCGGACGGACTGAAATTCCGCTGCACCTTGATCCATACGGGACCGTCTTTGTTGTCTTCCGCAAGAGGACAGATGTAGAGGCGCTACAGGTACCGCAACTGGTAGAAACCTATTTGCCAAACATTGGTCTGAACTCTGATTGGAGTGTCAGCTTTCAGGCGGACAGAGGGGCTCCAAAAAGCTTGGTGTTCGATCACCTTATCTCCTGGAGCGATAGCCAAAATACGGGTGTGAAGTACTTCTCCGGAACAGCTACTTATACAAAAATCATTTCCATCCCCACTACTTGGCTCCCGCCAAGTGCTCACCTTTGGCTCGATCTCGGTGATGTAAAAGACCTTGCCAATGTAGCGGTCAACGGAAAATCTGTTGGAATCGTATGGAAAGCACCCTATAAGATCGATTTGACCAATGCGATCAAGCCTGGAAAGAATCAGCTAACGATCAGGGTGACTAACTTGTGGGCAAATCGCCTTATTGGTGATCAGCAGCCCAGCATTGCGAAGAAGTATACCTTCACGGACATCCAGCCCTACACCGCCAATTCACCTTTGCTCCCCTCAGGACTTCTCGGGCCACTAGGGATATCGTCCATTTCTCCGCAATAAGCATCTCCGCATGACCTGACCCCAATTTCCGCCTAGATGGGAATACGTTTTGAGTAACCAGATGAGGGTATGGGCAGAAGCCACACAAAGGCGCAGTATAGTCGCGGCATTGAAGCAGGCTGGGCGCACGTCTGAGGATGTGACCCGGAAGCAGGGCGTCCAGATCGAATGGACAACTTATTGAGACACCACACTAGGAGTAGCATGGTTTTGGAGATTTTATGAACTTTCATCGACATATTGCCCCGCTTCTCGCAGTCAGTATGAGCGGGATACTCTTCGCATTTTTGCATTCCCCCAAAGAGAGCCACGCAGCCACCGAACCACCCGCTTTCAAGAATCAATCGTTGCCGATAGAGCAACGCATTCAGGATGTGATCAGCCGCATGACACTGGAAGAAAAAATCCGACTGTGTTTTGGAGGAGAACAGCCTGGTGTCGTTCAATTTTACGGTGTGCCCCGCCTGGGAATTCCCTCGCTGCTGCAGACTGACGGCCCCCGTGGCATAGCTGGAGCGCCCACTGCTACTTCATTCCCCTCCGGTATCGGTCTTACCGCAAGCTGGGACTACAATCTGATTTATCAAACCGGTGTCGCGATTGGCCAGGAAGCCCGTGCTGTAGGAAGAACGATGGTTCTCGGTCCGGCCATCAATATTGATCGCGACCCTCTCGATGGCCGTTTTTTTGAGTACGCCACGGAAGACCCCTATCTCAATGCTCGTATCGCCCCGGCAGAGATTCAGGGCCTGCAAAGCCAAAAGGTCGCCGCCTGCGTCAAGCATTTCGTCTGTAACAATCGCGAAATCAATCGTGGCTCCTATATGTCTAATGTTGGAGAGCGTGCGCTGCATGAGATATATTTCCCCGGCTTTCGCGCCGCTGTGAAGCTGGGTGGAACCTGGGGTGTGATGACGGCCGCGAACGGAATCAACGGGCTTCTGGCCCCGTCCAACAAGTATCTGGTTACCACGGTGCTCAAGGATCGCTGGGGCTTCCAAGGTGTTGTTCGCACCGATGGCAATCATGCCCGATCGACTCTTGGCGACGCTTTTGCCGGGCTGGATGTCGGCATGGCGGCGGGAGCCTGGCAAACCGATCCTTTCGGCAAACCTCTCATGGACGCCGTGCTACAGGGTAAAGTGCCGGTTTCAATCGTAGATGATAAAGTTCGCCGCGTTCTGCGTGTGATGGCATTTGTTGGACTCTTGGACGGTGTACCTGCCACTACCGGCGGCTCCATCAATACCCCGCAGCACCAGGACGTTGCGCTGCGCGCCGCCGAGGAGAGCTTGGTTCTACTCAAGAATGACAATGCTACTCTGCCGTTCGACAAGGCAAAGATCAAGAACATTATTGTCCTTGGACCAAATGCAAACCGCCGATTTTGTAAACATGGCTACGGCGGCAGCTCAGCGGTGGAATCTCCCTATGAGATCACAGCTCTAGCAGGAATTCGCAACGCACTTAAGGGCCGCTCCAAAGTCGATTACATCGACTTCGATGACGCCGGCGATTTTGAACCGATCGGCCCTGAAAACTGGCAGCCTATTCATGGACAGCGCGGGCTACTTGCGCAGTATTTCAACGATGGCCAAAAAACTGCGGCAGTTGAACGCATAGACCCTGAAATAAATTTCATGTGGCAGATGAACTCTCCCGATCCAAAGCTTATTCATACTGATAAATTTAGCGCCCACTACAAAGGGAAGCTTGTGCCGAAAGTAACCGGATTTTATACATTGCGTCTTTCCGCGGAAGATACCAGTATACTGCGCGTCGACAAAAATCCAGTCATCGTGAATACAGAAACTGGCCATGTGCAGTCCGGTGCGGCAACCGTTCACCTGGAGGCAGGTCACGTATATTCAATTGATGTTTCCTACCATGCTGGCCGAGGCGATGCTTCCTTGCACCTGGACTGGTCTTTACCGCATACGCCGCAGCAATCCGCCGCCGCCATCCATGCTATTGAGCCTCAGCTTCGCAATGCCGATGCGGTCATTTTTGTCGGTGGCTGGGGACATGCCTTAGATACTGAAGGAATGGATCGAACCAACATGAATTTTCCGCAAGGGCAGGCACGCACTATACGGGAAATCGCATCGATCAATCCACGCACTATCGTGGTGTTGATCCACGGCTCCCCGTTTACCGTCGATGGATGGATTCACTCCGTTCCTGCTTTACTCGATGCGTTTTACCCCGGAATGGAAGGTGGCACAGCCATTGCGGAAGCTCTTTTCGGGGACGTCAATCCTTCCGGCAAGCTCACCTTTACCTGGCCTCGGCGCCTGGAAGATTCCCCAGCGCACTCCGTCGGAACGGAAGATCGTGACAATGTGAATTACAACGAAGGAATCTTTGTGGGATATCGTTACTACGATGAACACAAACTCCAGCCTGCATTTCCATTCGGCTTTGGCCTGAGCTATTCAACCTTCCACTATTCCAACCTGCACGTAAAAAAACTAGACAATTCTACTGGAGATGTAGACGTTACAGTGGATATCACGAATACCTCCGCACGTCCGGGCGTGGAAATTGCTCAGATGTATATCGCGCCGCCAAAAACTTCAGTACCCATGCCGGTACGTGAATTGAAAGGTTTTGCACGCATCGGTCTTGCCGCACATGAGACGAAGAAGATAAGCATGATCCTGCATCGCCGAGACTTTGCTTATTGGGACGTGAAGAGCCACGATTGGGTAGTTGCACCGGGGGTGTATGGGATCGACGTGGGATCTTCTTCCCGTGACCTGCCACTTGTTTCTAGTATTCGCGTGACGAATAGACGTCGCCTTCGGTGGTATAGGAAGCTTTGATTCAGTTCAGAAGAGACCAAGCACGGTCCCTCAGCGGCTAAAGCCGGTCTCCCTAAAAAGACAAACTTAATCAGACCTTTCTATAGGGAAAATCTTCTTGTGAAAGTTGCAGCTATCTCGGAGTAAATTCAATATGAAAGTAATTTTCCAGGGTCTTGTGGTATTCGCGATGATTTGTTTCTTCAGCCCGGTCGCGTTGGCGAACGATCAGCGAGGCGTGCTTGACAACGGCACAATCCGCGTTGGAGTTGATTTAAATCATGGAGGTTCCATTTCTTTTCTGGCGGACTCGAAAACGTTACAGAACATCGTCAACATCCACGACCTCGGGAGATACATTGGGCAGTCCTACTATAGCGGCCCCAGGCACTTCGGAAGCCCCAATCCGAAGTGGCCCAACTGGCCATGGAACCCCGTGAGTGGAGGAGATGTCTATGGTCACCCAGGGAAAATACTCCAATATTCAAATGATGGAAAAACCATATACGTCAAAACGCGCCCCATGCAGTGGGCTCTCAATTCGGTCGCTTGCGAGTGCACGTTCGAGACTTGGGTCAGTCTTCAGGGATCGGCCGTGCATGTTAGGAATCGACTCATCAATAACCGTTCGGATCAGACTCTGTATCCGGCGCTTAATCAGGAACTCCCTGCGGTTTACACGGTGGGAACGCTCTATCGTATTGTTAGTTACACGGGATCGCACCCTTTCACCCACGATGCTCTAACTTGGATCAAGCCGGTACCTCCGCCGTGGAAAAGTTGGACAGCGACCGAAAGCTGGTCCGCGTTGGTGAACGAGCGATCCTGGGGTCTGGGTGTGTTTCATCAAAACGTCACACGCTTCCTTGGTGGCTTTAATGGAAAGTCCGGGGTTGGTGATTCAAGCAGTAACAATACTGGATATTTGAGCCCTATCGCTCGTGAGGGTATCGGCCCAAAAACGGTGTTTGAATACGAATACGACCTGATCCTTGGAAATGTAGAAACGATTCGCAATTATGTCTATTCGCACCGATTAATACAAAACCAATGACTATAGACTCAGCAAGCAAACCCTCACATAGGTGCGTCCTTAAGGAAGGTTGACCTGTCGTAATGTAGCGAGTAACGTGCGCTATTGTTTGTACATTTGATTTGAATTGTGGCTTTGGAGTCTGGTACAAGCAGAAGGAGTGTGATGCCTGGGTAAGCGCGTGGTCTGAGCCGTTCCAATGAGGGTGTGGCTGGAATAAGGTCCACCTAAAAATAGACGAACACCTATTTAGGAGTGTCCTCTGTCCTGGTGAGGTTCCATGGCAACAGGTCGGCGATCCTGCTGATGGTGTGGTCTGAAGGTCACTCCATTGTGATCACAGTTGAGCACGAGATTTATTCAATCATTAGTAATCGATTGATGTTAATATCCATCACTTTTATAGTGATTTTGAACTTACTTAATGAT
>DASRLI010000094.1:0-4419 GCA_035648535.1 Occallatibacter sp.
TACAATCTCGCTTACCGCCGTGGGTATTTTGCGGACGCTAGCAACAAACCATCCGCGCACAATCCGGGAACGAGCAGCACGATCGAGTCAGCGGCTGTGCACGGCGCGCCGGCGGCGACGCAGGTGCTTTTTCTGGCACGGGTGCTGCCTGCAACCGATCCGGCGTTTCAGGAAATTCCGATTTCCAATACACCGTCAGGCGAAATGGCGGCCTCACTCAAAGGCCCAACGCGGTGCTACCTTGTGGACCTTACGGTGGATCCGCATGGGCTGGTGTTCAATGACGAAGCGGGCGGCGTGCGCCAGGCCCAGGTGGAGTTTGTGCTGGAGGCTTACGACAGTGATGGAAAGCGCGAGAACTATGTGGATCGCAGCTACGCCATCAACATCAAGCCGGAAGATTTCGTGCAGAAGATGGAGACGGGTGTTCGCGCACGGCTGGCGCTCGATTTGCCTGAGGGGCACTCGTTCATGCGCGTCGCGGTGGAGGACTTGGTTGCCGGGCATGCGGGATCGCTTGAAGTTCCGGTAACAGTGGTTGCCAATTGACGTTGCACGGAGTTGGTCAAGAGCGATTTTATACATCGCTGCTCGAAGGCTTTCGCCGAAGATAGGGTGAGTCTGCCAGTCTCACAGAATGGTTCTTCGTCTCATCGTGTTGTGACATCAGTCACCCACGGCGTGAAGCTGTGACTGCTAGGCTTTTAGTAGCACGCAATCATCCGTCGAGAGGTGCGCCATGATCGAAAACAAAGGGAGCGAATCAGCGAGCAAGGGCCCCCTTAGCCCGGAACTGTTGGCAAAGATGAACGCCTACTGGCGCGCTGCCAACTACCTGTCCGTTGGACAGATTTACCTGAAAGACAACCCGCTGCTGGAACGCCCGCTGACGCTGGACGACGTGAAGCCGCGGCTGCTGGGCCACTGGGGCACGACGCCGGGGCTCAACTTTCTTTACGTGCACTGGAACCGGCTGATCCGCGAGCGCGGGCTGAACATTTTGTATGTCATTGGGCCGGGGCACGGCGGGCCGGGGCTGGTGGCGAACACTTATCTTGAGGGCTCGTACTCGGAGATTTATCCGCACATCGAGCAGAACAAGGACGGCATCAAGCGGCTGTTCCGGCAGTTCAGCTGGCCGTACGGGATTCCAAGTCACGTGGCGCCGGAGACGCCGGGGTCGATTCACGAGGGCGGCGAGCTTGGCTATTCGCTGGTGCACGCTTACGGTGCGGCGTTCGACAATCCCGATTTGGTTGTGGCCTGCGTGGTGGGCGATGGCGAAGCGGAGACAGGGCCGCTGGCCACAAGCTGGCACTCAAACAAGTTTCTGAATCCTGCGACCGATGGCGCAGTGTTGCCGATACTGCATTTGAACGGCTACAAGATTGCGAACCCGACGATCCTGGCGCGCATTCCCCATGCTGAGCTGGAGAATTTGATGCGCGGCTACGGCTATGAGCCATTCACGCTGGAAGGCGACGATCCGGATGTGATGCATCAGCAAGCTGCGGCGGTTTTCGATACGATGCTGGACCGCATTGCCGCGATTCAGAAGGCGGCGCGGGAAGGCGGCGAAACGGAACGGCCGGCGTGGCCGATGCTGATTATGCGCACGCCGAAGGGATGGACCGGGCCGAAGTTTGTCGACGGCAAACCGGTGGAGAACACGTGGCGGGCTCACCAGGTTCCGCTGTCGGAGATCTTCGAGAAGCCCGATCACTTGCGGATGCTTGACGAGTGGATGCGGAGCTACAAGCCGGAAGAGCTGTTCGACGAAAAGGGACATTTCCGTGCCGAGCTGGCGGAGATTGCACCGAAGGGGCGGCTGCGCATGGGAATGAATCCGCATGCGAACGGCGGCCTGCTGCTGAAACCGCTGAAGGTGCCCAACTTCCGCGATTTCGCGGTGACGCTTGAGGAGCGCGGACAGGAGGATGTGGAATCGACGCGGGTTCTGGGCCGTTTGTTGCATGCGGTGATGCAAGCGAACAAGGCGGAGAAGAACTTCCGCGTATTCGGGCCGGATGAGACGGCCTCGAATCGACTTCAGGACGTGATTGCCGGGACCGGCAAGGCATGGATGGCGGAAACGCTCCCGGTGGATGAGGAGCTGTCAGAGACTGGCCGCGTGATGGAAATACTGAGCGAGCACATGTGCCAGGGCTGGCTCGAGGGCTATCTGCTGACCGGGCGGCATGGGTTCTTCTCCTGCTATGAGGCGTTCATTCACATCATTGACTCGATGGTGAATCAACACGCCAAATGGCTGAAGACGACGCTGGAAATTCCATGGCGTAAGCCGATTGCTTCGCTCAATTATTTGTTGAGCTCGCTGGTGTGGCGGCAGGATCACAATGGCTTCTCGCACCAGGACCCGGGGTTCATCGATCACCTGCTGAACAAGAAGGCAGATGTGGTGCGCATCTATCTGCCGCCGGATGCGAACACGCTGCTCTCGGTGGCGGATCATTGTTTGCGCAGCCGGCACTACATCAATTTGATTGTCGCGGGAAAGCAGCCTGCGCCGCAATGGCTCACGACGGATGAAGCTGTCGCTCACTGTACTACAGGGCTCGGTTTGTGGCCGTGGGCTTCGAATGGCGACGGCGATCCGGAGATCGTGATGGCTTGCTGCGGGGATGTGCCTACGCTTGAGGCACTGGCTGCTGTTTGCCTGCTGCGTGAGCGAGTGCCCGATCTGCGCATTCGCGTGGTGAATGTGGTGGATTTGATGACGTTGCAGCCGACATCCGAGCATCCGCACGGGCTGCCGGACGAGGAATACGATCAGATATTTCCGCCCTCAACGCCGGTTGTGTTTGCATTCCACGGTTACCCGTGGCTGATTCACCGGCTCACTTACAGGCGGCACAATCACGACAACATTCATGTGCGCGGATACAAGGAAGAAGGAACAACTACGACTCCCTTCGATATGTGCGTGCTCAACAACATCGACCGGTTTCAACTGGCTCTCGATGCGATCAAGCGCGTGTCGCGTCTGGCGCCAAAAGTTGCGGAGGCGGAGCAGTGGTACTCGGAACAGATTCAGCGGCATCGGCTGTATGTGGCTGAGAATGGCGACGACCTGCCGGAGATCAAGAATTGGCGCTGGCCCAAGGAGCGCGCTGGTTGTTGACGGGGCTGACACGTTTTGAAATTTTCTGGGGCTAAAGGCCGCCGTTCTTCTATTGACTTTTTGCGGGTGTTAAAACCCCCGCCTCCCTCCGGAACGAGTTTTCTGGCACGACTGAAGTCGTGCCCTGATACAAGGCTGGTTTTGAGATGGGCTCTACCTCGCTAGCTAGCTGATTTGTTGATTAGCTGATTGCTTGACTTTCTAACGTGCTGACTTACTAACTTGCTGATTGATTCGGCCCTAACACTGAAAGGTTTTCATTCATGGCGTCTTTGCCTGTACTGGTTTTGAACAGCGGTTCTTCTTCCATCAAGTTTTCTGTTTATGAAGCCGGCAACGGCGAACGGCGCAAGCTCCACGAGGGCGCGGTCGACGGAATCGGCACCGATCTGGGCAAGTTCTGGATCAAGGATGCCGAAGGCAAGAAGCTGGTCGATCAGACCCCGGCTCTGCCCACGCGCGCCGTTGCCTTCAAGCTGGTGGCCGACGCGCTTCATTCCGGCGACTTCCCTGCCCCAGTGGCCATTGGCCATCGCATGGTTTGCGGCGGGCCCACGGTACAAGAGAACCAGCTCATCACTCCTGAGTTAATTGATGAGATGGAACGCTACACGGCCTTCGCGCCACTGCACACCCCCATCGCCTGCTATATCATGCGCGAGTCTCTCCGCCTCTTCCCCGGCGTCCCCAACTTCGTCTGCCTGGACTCCTACTTCCATCGCACCATGCCCGAAGTGGTTACGCACATGCCCATCCCCGAGGAGTATTCCGCGATGGGCGTCCGCCGCTACGGGGCACATGGGATTTCTTACGAGTCGATCGTCTACCAGTTGCAGCCCAACGTGCCGGAGAAGCTCATCGTGGCTCATTTGGGCAACGGCGCATCCATGTCCGCGATTCGCAACGGTAAGTGTCTCGACACGTCGATGGGCCTGACGCCCACCGGCGGCATCATCAGCGGCTCCCGGACCGGTGATATCGATCCCGGCGTGCTGCTGTTTATTTTGCGCAAGATTGCCGAGAAGGCTGAAAGCGCAACAGCGGCCGCGGATCAACTGGAAGTAGTGGCCAGCAAGAAGGCAGGACTGCTCGGCGTGAGCGCGCTGTCGAATGATATGCGCGATCTGCGCGACGCAATCAAGGAAGGCAACGCCAAGGCGCGGCTGGCCGTGGACAAGTTCACCTGGACTATCGCCAAGTGGATCGGCAGTTATGTGGCTGAGCTGGGCGGGCTTGACATGCTGGTCTTCACGGGTGGCATTGGCGAGAACGACATC
>DASRLI010000095.1:0-2618 GCA_035648535.1 Occallatibacter sp.
GCCCCATGGGTGTTGTCGAGCCCGGGGCTCCCCAGCCGCACCTGTACGTCGGCTACACGCGCGTGGTTGGCCGAACTATCAACCAGCGCACCAAATTGCGCACGGACAGATACGCCGCTCGCGTCGCTCACAGAGTAACTGAGGAAGTAAGGCGGCAACTGCTTGTCGGAATCCGGTTTGCCGGCAACCTGCTTGCCAAGCGAGGTGAACGCGCGTTGCAGCTCGGTGGTCATCGCGTCGAGGAGTACCGGAGTAGTCTGCTGCGCATGGGCCGCCACCGGAATCAGCAGGACTGAAGCTGCAATTGCCGCGCATAGACACCGACCCGGTGCGAATCTTCCTGGGACTGCTGAACTTTTCTGTGGCATAAGTCGGGCGAAATCGAGTAAAAGCATCTGTATTCAAGATTGTCTCAAAGTCGGCTCCAAACAAGGAGATGTCTGATGACATTTGTACGCCCTTCCCTGCTCACTGTCTGCTTTACGGTTCTGCTCGCCTGCGTGGCCCCGCGCATTGTGCCGGGACCCCGAGTTGCGCCTCGCATTGTGATCGCCCAGACGGCTCCTCAACAAGCGGGGGCTTCCGCACCTGCGCCGGCCAATCCCCAGAATGCATACTCGCTGCCCCCGGACAAACTTGCCAAGGCCATCGCTATCAGCCGCATCCGCAACATCCTGGACATTGTCGGCGGGCTCTGGGGCCTGGCCGTCCTGTGGCTGCTGCTGTCTACACGCTCCGCGGTTCGCATCGAAGCGTGGGCACAGCGCACCTCTGCCCGCCGCTGGATTCAGGGACTCGTCTTCTTCGCTGCTTACCTGGTCATCGCTACCCTGGCGAGCGAGCCTCTCAGCTGGTTCAGCCAGAATGCCGAAAAACAATTCGGGATCAGCGTGCAGAGTTGGGGCAGTTGGCTCGGCGACCAGGGCAAGGCGCTGGGCCTTACGCTGCTGATCGGCGCGCCCGTAATGCTCCTCTTCAACTGGATCGTCCGCCGCTGGCCCCGCCGCTACTGGTTTGGTGTCTGGGTGGCCACGCTGCCGCTCCTGGTGCTCTCCATCTTCGTGTCGCCGCTGCTGGAACCCATCTTCAACAAGTTCGAACCACTCTCGAAGAACAACGCAGGCCTGGTTACCGAGCTTGGAAAGGTAGTGGCCCGCACCGGGACCAACATTCCGCCGGAGCGCATGTTCCTGATGAAGGCGAGCGTCAAGACAAACGGCCTTAACGCCTACGTCACCGGCCTTGGCGCTACCAAGCGGATTGTGGTGTGGGACACTACCGCCGGCCGCGTTCCGGACGACGAAGTGCTCTTCATCTTTGGCCACGAGAGCGGCCACTACGTTCTCCACCACATTCCCAAATTGATTGCCGGCATGGCCGTCGCGTTGTTCTTCGTCTACTGGGCCTGTGCCGGATTTGCCGCATGGCTTGCGCGCCGCTTCGGCTCGCGCTGGCAATTGGGAGGGAAGGAAGACGGCAACCCGCTCGCTTCACGAGCCGGCTTTATCGTGCTTCTGTTTGCCATTTCTGTTGCAGGGTTTTTGCTGGAGCCGGTTAACAGCACATTCAGCCGCCACTTCGAACACCAGGCCGACGTTTACGGACAGGAGGCCATTCACGGCGTGGTTGCGGACCCGCAAAAGACCGCAGTTTCCGCCTTCAACCATCTGGGGGAAGCCTGGCTCGAAGACCCTAATCCCAACTCCTTCATCGAGTTCTGGGAGTACGGACACCCCTCCACCCAGAATCGTGCCATCTTTGCCGAACAATACGATCCATGGGCCAACGGTGGGCATGGGGAGTTTTTTGACAAATAGAACTAGGGAGCGAGGGACTAGGGACTGAGGGGCTAGAAAAGTCCGCTGGGTTGAGGTTCGGGCTTCCCATCCTTTCGGTAGAAAAAAGGCGAAAGGATGGGGCACGGAGAATTGACGCGGGAGCAAGAGCGCTTTCGGTTGCGGCACGTCGCCCTTCTGGTCCCTAGTCCCTCAGTCCCTGCCTTTTCCCCCTTTTCCTCAGCCTCTTCGGTGAGCGGGCGCGATTTACACTAGAGCTTCGCTGTTTTCTTAAGAAGGAGCGGACTCACCATGCCCTACCCCTCGAACTACCGCTATACCCGCGAACATGAATGGATCGAGCTCGATGGCGCCATCGGCACCGTCGGCATCACCGACTACGCGCAGAGTTCGCTCGGCGACATCGTCTACGTGGATGTGCCCAAGGTCGGCGACGCGGTCACGGCCAACGCCACATTCGGCTCGGTCGAGAGCGTGAAGGCCGTCAGCGACCTCTACTCGCCCGTGACCGGCACCGTAACTGCCATCAACGAAGAACTGAAGACCGCGCCCGACAAGATCAACGAGAATCCGCACGGCACTTGGATCATCAAAGTAAAGCTCTCGAATCCAGCGGAGCTCAACACCCTTCTCGACACCGCCGCGTACGAAGCCTTCATTTCAGAGGAGACTGGAAGCTGAAGGGACTAGGGACCCGCGACGTAAGGAGTGCGCATTGGGCGAATCGTTCAGGAATCTTAGCGTTTGGCAGCGATCGATTGAATTAACGCTGGCCGTCTATAAGCTCACCTCATCTTTTCCGGATTCGGAGCGATTTGGTCT
>DASRLI010000096.1:0-12033 GCA_035648535.1 Occallatibacter sp.
TGAATCCCTACCGAAAGGCGAACGGCTGGAATATCGGCGATGACGGTAAGGAATACGACGTGGACGGGATTGACGATAAGCTGAGCACGATCAGCAACCAGGACGATGAAGGCGCTGCGTACGGCCTCTACAAGCTCAAAACGACGTGTGTTGACGATCTGACATCGGACTGGCTGGCGAGCTATGGTGAGGTGAATCGCTGGAACTTTCTTGCGACGCGTTCGATCGTGATGGATGGCTTTGCCCACAACGCCGAAGGCTACGCGAAGAGCTGTGCAATGCCCGGCGCGGGAGGGAGTTGCTCCGGGAGCTTTACGGATACGACGGGCGAACGCGCAATGGGATATTACGATCAGGGGTTTCTCAACTACTACTACTACATGGCGTCGCAGTTTGCAGTGTCGGACCGCTGGTTTTCGCCTGTTTCAAGCAAGAGTATTGAAAATCGCATCGCCACCTTTACAGGAGGTACGACCCAAGGGTTAGTGAAGGATCCAGGCAATGAAGACCATCTGCCTCAACTTGGCATTGCGAACATCTTCCAGGAACTGGACCAGGCAAACGTTCCGTGGAAGATCTACTATTCGGCGACACAGGGTCTATGCCTCACAGGAGGCGAATGTTCCGGCGGATCAAATGCAAATTATCCTGCCACGCACTTCTCGAACCTGAGTTACTCCTATCAGTACTTGTACGAGAACCCTTCGGGCGCTACGTGTACGCCTCCGACGCAACCATCGAGTGTGGTTGGCGATACTTCGAATTCCTTCTGCATCGACCCGAATCGGATTGCCCCGCTGTCGCAGTACTTCACGGATTTGACGAACGGCACACTGCCAAGCTTTGCCTTCATCGAGGCTGGTTACGGCAACAATGACGAGCATCCGGGGTCGGGGCAGTCAATTCTGATGGGGCAGGCGCAGGTGGCAAACGTCGTTAATTCGTTCATGGCCAGTTCTGCGTGGAAGAACTCCGTGTTCTTCCTCAGTTACGATGAAGGCGGCGGACCCTATGATCATGTTCCACCGGTCCCCGGCCACTCCAACGACAACACGGATGCTTCTCTGGGGGCGATCCCGGATATCTCGCAGATCGCGGTAAACGCCGATAGTTACAAACCGTGCGTCCCGCCGGGAGGAACTCCAACTCTGCATTGCGACTTGACGACGAGTGACCCCGGTGCGAATTCGGGGGATGCCGCAGCACAGCAGGGATTTGCCGCGCAACTTGGTTTCCGGGTGCCGAACATGGTCATTTCCCCGTTTACGCGACGGCATTACGTAGCACATACGCCGATGGATCACACAGCGGTAATCAAGTTTGTGGAGAACCGGTTTATCGGTGGCGCGGCTCGCCTGACTCCGCGCGATGCGGCGCAACCGGACATGCTGGACTTCTTCGACTTCACCAACGTTCCATGGGCCACTCCGCCGACGCCGCCGGTCCCCGCGAGCCCGTCGTCGCTAGGCTACGATCCTTGCTCGCCTCAGAGTGTGGGACCGTGAGGATCCAGGATCGACTGCCACTCGAGATTCATTGCGGCGGTTTGATTAGCTGATCGGAAGGTGACGCATCATCGCCCGAACTGTCGAGGTGGGTGATGTGGACGCTGGCCTGGGTTTCCGGGACGGTGCCGTCATTGACCTGGGCCTCGATGGGCTGGCCGAGAACGAGGAGCCGCAGCACGGCCTTGCCGTGGGCAGGAACGACAACGCGCTGAGTGACGGAGTTGGTGTCGGACCGGACGGTGACAGGGACCTCCGCTGAGGCGTAGCCGGCGTTGGAGATGCTGACGGCGACCAGCCAGTTCCCGGCCTGGGCGCGACCTGGAAAAACCTTGTCTATTGTGAGGTCAGGCAGTCCATTATCGGCATCGACCCAGTCGGCGAAGAACGAGGAGAGATTGCGGCGGGTGCTGGTTTGTTCGAGAAGCTTTTCAAAGGTGCCGGGGCCCTGGTCGCGGAGGTAGCCTTTGCTGTTGTCGGCAGCGGGATCGTAGGCTCGGAGAGCGGCGGAGAGGGCACCGTCGCCGGCTAAGTCGCGGAGCATCCAAAAGGCATAGGTGGCCTTGGTGCGGTAGTAAATGGGTGAAATGGCAAGGGCGAGGGGCTGACCTGGACTGACTCCAGGGCTGGAGGGCTCGGCCAGTGCCAGTGCGGCGCGCGAGGCTTCAAGCTCTTCGAGAGCATGAGTGCGGCCGCGCTGTTTTTCGACCCAGAGAGTGCCCATGAAGTGAGCGAGGCCCTCTGAAAGCCAGGCGCGCGGAGACTGCATCCACGCATGGGTGAGGGCATGAGACAGGATGTTTTGCAACTGCTCAGGCGGGGCCTCACGAATGGAAGTGACGAGTAGCGCTCCGGTTTCGAAAGGCGCGTCTTCGGGGTCGGGCAAGTCGAGGACGACGAGTTGAGAACGAGGGTGCGGGCCGAGCCAACCCTGCAAGAATGGCGTGACCATGGCGGCCGCAGCGGTCCATGACTCCACAGCAGGCTCATCGATGGGAAGGGTCCAGAGGGTGCTGTTTGCCGCCGCGTGGGACGTTCTCGTGGCGACAAAAAGGCTTGGAGCTTCATAGCCGAGGGCTGAGCTCTCGAGGGTGGCGGTTGCAACGCCTGCGACCTCCTGTCCAACTGTGTCGACGTTGGTGACCGCCAACGGTGCGAGATGGCCGTTGATGAGAGCTACGGTTGGCGCCTGGTTGTGGGGAAACTCGACAGTAAGGCGCAGGCGGAATTGCGCGCCGGCCATGTGCAGCTTGTGCTCGCCAATTTCATCGAAGAGGCGAGCGCCGTCGCCGAGGATCACGGGGACGCTGGAGACGGGATACCAGACCACGTTGCCGAAGCCGCGCAACCCAGTGAAGGGGACGCTGATTCCATCCCAATCCGAGCGGAGGGCCACGTCATTGGGGGTTCCGATGACCAGCAGCCGTTGTGCTGATTGAGCGATGGCGCCGGAGTAGGTGACGTCGAGCTGCAGGTTCTCGCCAGGGGTGAGCGGAGTGGCGAGCTGGACTGCGGCTTCGTGCAACTGGCCGGTGTGGTCGGCATCAGAGTTGAGCGTGGCCACGGAAAACACGACATCATGGCCTGAGACGCGGACGCGCTCCCAGTTGAGCGAGGAGGAGATTTGCAGCGGGATGTGAGTGAGCGGGGCTTTGCCGTCGTTGCGGACAGTGATGAGTGCGCGGACGCCGATCTGCTTCTCGGCGGTGTGGAGATGCACATCCATGTCGAACGCGATGAAGGTGATTGCCTGGCGCTCGGAGTCGTTGGCGGTGGGGGCGCTGACCATTTGAGGCGCGGCTGGGCCAACTTGAGTTGTGCTCTCGCCGGATTCGTCTGTGGAGCGGGAGAAGATGACTTTGCCTGCCGGCTGCTGGGTTTGCTGGTCGGGCTGGGGCACAGTTTGGGGCGCTGGCGAAGGAAGATTGTGGCTCTGTGCAGAGCAGGGCACGACCGCGAGGGCGGCGGCTGTCACGGACAAAAAGACGGTCCGCGCAAGGGAAAACTTCATGAACCCAAGCCTTTCTGTTTGCGTGGTTTGGACGTGGCCGCGGCGGCGGGGATAGCTGAGGAGCCTGCGTTGCGGCGCTGTCGGAAGGCTTCGTAGAGCACCACTGCACCGGCGGCCGAGACGTTGAGAGAGCTGACGCCGCCGGCCATGGGAATGCGGAGCAGATGGTCGCAGGTGCGGCGGACGAGGTCGTGGAGGCCTGCGCCCTCGCGGCCGAGGACGAGAACGAGGTCACCGGTCAGGTCAAACTGGTCGTAGTCAGAGGTGCCTCGTTCATCGAGACCAATGATCCAGAGATTCTGACGCTTGAGCTCTTCAAGGGCGCGCACGAGGTTGACTACTCGGGCTATGCGCAGATGCTCTGCCGCGCCAGCGCTGGCTTTGACGGCGACAGGGCTGAGCGGGGCGGAACGGCGCTCGGTGAGGATTACACCGTCTACTCCGGCGCCATCGGCAACGCGAAGAAGAGCGCCGAGGTTCTGCGGATCTTCAACGCCGTCGAGTGCTAGAAGCAGCCGAGCTGTGCCTGGCTTCGCAGACGAATCTGGTGCGAATAGGTCTTCAATGGACAGTGCTTCCTGGGGGCGGACGTATGCTACTACCCCTTGATGGGCCGGGGTTTGCGCAACTAGAGTCAGCTGCTCGCGCGATTCCTGGCGGACGCGGACGCCGGCGTCGCGGCACTGGGCGATGAGACGGTCCATGCGGGGATCGTCGCGTTCGCGAGCGACCAGCACGTGGTCAAAACGGCGGCGCCCGGCCTTAAGGGCTTCTTCGACAGAATGCACGCCATATAAGACTTCCATGAGGGATAGTGTAGAAGATCGAAGCCGTCGGATGAGGGTGGGATTCATTTGGCCGTGGGATGGTTTCGGATTGCCGGCCAATCGGGAACTGAGCCATCCGCGCCGTTTTCATTTTTGCGCTCTTTCTTCTTGATGGACCTGTTGGCGGGCGGCATACTGAGGCTGGCTGGAGGGGAATGAGGATGTCTGCGGCTAAGACATTTACTGCTTTGCTTGAGCCGGACGGAACACAACTGCGCTGGGTGATCGCGCGGGTTCCGTTTGACGTGGCGAAGGTTTGGCCGGTGCGGAAGGGGCGGCGGGTGCGGGGGGAGATTGAAGGGTTTCAGTTCCGGACTTCGCTGTTTCCCGACCCGCGCGGGCAGGGGCAGATTCTGCTGGTGAACAAGAAGATGCAGGCGGGGGCGAAGGCAAAGGCCGGAGAGAAGGTGCGGATCAGGCTGGAACCTGATCTGGAGGAGCGGCCGACCCTGATGCCCGTGGAGCTTGAGCGGGAGCTGAAGGGCGACCGGCAGTTGCGGAAATGGTTCGATGCGATGAGCCCGCCGATGCGAAGAGAGATTGGGAAATGGGTGGACGAGGCGAAGGGCGCGGAGACACGGAAGAAGCGGGCGGAGAAGATGGCGGAAAGGCTTCTGCTGGCGATGGAAGGAGAGCAGGAACCTCCGCCAGTGCTGCGGGCGGCCTTTCAGCAACAGCCACGGGCGCTGATGGGGTGGACTAAGCTGACGCCGACGCAAAGGCGGAATCATTTGTTGGGGATTTTTTATTACGAGACCGTGGAAGCGCGGGAGCGGCGGGCGGCCAAGGCGGTGGAAGAGGCCCTGCGGGCAGCGGAGAAGAGCGCGGCGGTTGGGAAGTGAGGGCGCGCAGGTTCCCCACCCATTCGCCGGCAAAAAGGCGAAGGGATGGAGCACGGGGCATTTGGAGGGCTGCTATAGCATTCTCGGAATTGGTGTAGACCGAAGGCACTATGCTAAGTGGCTTTTTCCTCAAGAAAAAGCCGCCTTTCAATGCTCTTAAAAAGTCTACAGGTATTCCGAAAATGCTCTAGAAAGGGCGTTGTGACCGGAAAATGAGTGGCTTTTTAGCGTCCGGCGCGCATTTTGTTGGTCCAAGGGCGGAGTTTGTCGTCTAATTGAATGAGATGAGCAGTCAATCTATATCGTCATTATCCGCATTATTCGTACCGAGCACCGTTGCGACGGCAGATGAACAGATTCGCCAGGAGAATCTGGCAGTATCCGCAGGGCTCAAACGTCAGGATGCCGGACTGCTGGACGAGCTGATCGTCCGCTACCAGCACCGGTTACTGCGCTACCTGCTTTATTTAAGTGGAAATCGCGAACAAGCTGAGGACCTTTTCCAGGAAGTTTGGATGCGGGTTTTGGTGCGTGGGTCACAGTTCAACGGCCAGGCGCGGTTTGAGACCTGGCTGTTTACCATTGCGCGCAACCTGCTGATCGACCAACGCCGGAAACGGACGATGAGTAGCCTGGACGAGCTTTTCGAGGGCGGGGGCGACGACGACCGGCCCATGGCATTCGAAATCAAGGACGGCGAACCCACTCCATTCGACCATTTTGCAAACCTGGAAGACCGGGAACGCATCGCGAGTGCGCTGCTGGAGTTGGATACGCTGCATCGCGAAGTGCTGGTGCTCCGGTTCCACGAGGAATTGTCACTGGAAGAGATTGCCAAAGTTACGCGGGCACCACTTTCTACTGTTAAATCAAGACTTTACCGGGGAATGGCAATGATGAAGCCCAAGCTCGAGCGCATACATCCGCGCCTCGAGGAGGCCGTGTGAAGACAGTCGAGCTGGCTCAAGACGCGACCAGAACTGCGGGCCCAGACGCGGACCGCCACGGCGAGCTGCTCGCGGCGTTGTCTGGAAATCAGGCTGGGCGCGAGCGCGCCGTGGCCTACCGCACCCGCCGCGTGGTGATGGCCTCGTTCGGCGTGATGCAGGACCAGAAGGCAGGGCGCAAGCGGGGCCTGGCCTTGGCGATGGCGGCGATTCTGCTATTGATTCTCGTACTTGGTCCTTTTCTCTGGCGGGTTGCCGACGACCTGATCGACGGCGAGTTTTTCAGCGATATTCCCACGCAGTTCAGCCTGTGGGTGTGCATCCTGTGCGCGGCGCTGCTGGCAGCCGCGCTGGTGGCTGGCTGGGCGCGCAAGAAGCATTGAATCAGACAAAATCGACCGAAATTCAACAGCTGCCTCGGCAAAAGCAACTTCCTTCTTCCCTTCCCCGTCAATCAAAATAAGGGTTAATTTGAACTTGATATTGAGAAAGGCCCTCCGCAGGGGGGATTGCCTATGCGCGACCCACAATCTATTACCGTGAACGATGACGAACGCATAATTCCAGTGTGGTCGATTATTGTCGCCAGCGTTGCGTTTGTGCTGGTTGAGTACTACTTCTGGATGGTTGCGCCGGAACAGCGGCACCACGCGCCGCCACCGCTCGGTTTTCGCATCTACTTCAACCTTTCCTGGGGAATAGTGGCTGCGCTTTACTTCCTGATGGTTGGCTATATCAGCAAGGACTCGCCGCGGCGGGGGATGAGCACGCGGTTCTGGATGCTGATTTGCTTTGTAATGCCGGGCGGGATTGGGGCCGTGCTTTACTTTCTGCTGCGCCAGCCAGAGGTTACTCGATGCCCTGCCTGCGGCACGCATGTGCAGAGCGATTTCCACTTCTGCCCGCAGTGCAACTACCAGCTGACAGCTAATTGCGGGAATTGCTTCCGTACCGTGCGCGCCACAGACCAATACTGCACACGCTGCGGTCATGAACTTGCGAAGGATCAGATGCCAACCCGGCTGCATGTTCTGGGGGATTGATTCCGAAAAGCCGGGTCAATTTGATTTTGGCCGGTTGATTGTCGCGGTTTCCAACCGTTTCGCCGTGAAGCAGGCGAACGCAATGGGCACGGAGCCTTCTCGCTGAAAATTGGCGGCATTGACCTTGCCGGGTTCCCTTCCTACAATCGAACTTCCGCATGTCTATCTCGGCGCTCATCATCGACGACGAACAATTGGCCCGCGAAGAGCTGAAGTACCTGCTCGACTCGGTGGGTGACGTTGATGTGGTTGGACAGGGCGCCAACGGCATTGAGGCCGTGGACCTGATCGAGGAGCACCATCCCGACCTGGTGTTTCTGGATGTGCAGATGCCGGGACTGGACGGATTTGCGGTGATCCAGCGGCTGATGGATCGCAACCGGAAAAAAGTTGGCGCAGGGGTTGGCGCCGGTGGAGGTAAGGAAGCCGAGCCACTGCCGCAGATTGTTTTTGCTACCGCCTATGACCAGTACGCTGTGCGCGCCTTCGATGTAAATGCAGTGGATTACCTGCTGAAGCCTTTCGACCGCAACCGCGTGGTTGAAGCGGTGGAGCGGGCGAGGGGCAGAATTGCCGGGGGCGGTGCGGCAGCGGCTGGCAGCACCGGCGTGCAGACGGATTCGCCGATCGAGTCGCAGCTTGAAGCGCTGCTGCGGCTGCTGAAACGTCCGCAGGGCGCGGAACGCACGCCGCAGCCGGCCAAGGTGATTGTGCAGGCGCAGAACAGGCTGCTGCTGGTGAGCCAGGCAGAGATCTGCTTCGCGGCCATCGATGAGGGCGTGATTCGGATTGTGACGCGGACCTTCGAGGGGCAATCGAAGTGCCGAACTCTCGAGGAGCTCCTGGAACAGCTTGACCCGGCGCACTTCTGGCGCGCCCACCGCGGCTTTGTGGTGAATATCGACCACATTCGCGAGGTGGTGCCATGGTTCAAGTCGAGCTACCAGTTGCGCATGAACGACAAGGCGCAGACGGAGATTCCGGTAAGCCGCACGCAGACCAAGCGGCTGAGGGAACTGTTCAATCTTTAGAGAAACAGTTGCAACGGAATGGCGTCCCTGTCTTAGGGTTGGCGATTCGTTTTACGCGCTCGCCACAGCCTGTGGGGTAGCAAATAAGTAAACCCGGCAAATCCCTCCCAGTGTGTGGAGGTGCCGGTGAGACCGTGCTCAAAACCGGCATCCAGAACAAGGTTCTTTTTGGGTGGATAAGACACTGCCCAGAGATTGCCGGCCGCATTTCCGTGTGTAAGGGGCTGGGAAAAGTGCCAGAATTCTCCAGCCAACGTCACGTTGCCAATGGGATGGGAGACGGAAAGCGTCTGACCAAACTGCGCGCGGCGGACGGCGGCCTCCACCTGCTCGTTGGCAATCCCGTTGATATCGAAATGAAACTTTCCCAAATCTGTACTGACCAACAGCAGCATGCTGTTGGTGGCGCTCCCGATGTCCAGATCAGTTGCGGAGCCCCCATAAAACTGCCGGATGTAGCTTGCTGAGATGGTTGGGCGTGCTCCCTCGCCATGGACCAGGACTCCCTGGAAGCCCGCATCTATGCCTCCGGGACTGTAACCGTCGCTTGTGCCGGCGCCCGCGCTATGGGTGAGCGGCTCTGAGAGAAGAAGAATTTGAAGACGCGAATTCACGGCGAGCTTGGTGACCTGGTCGATGCCGAAGCGCGTGGCGAACTCAGGCGATTCAGACGCATATAGCCCGCCGTTTTCAAACTGCAGATACCCGACCGGGGTCAGTGTCGCCGGCGTGGAGACCGTTGGCCTGCCAGGATTGCACTCGGGCGTTTCATTTGCATTGTTTTGAGCACAGGAGAGAGGTATATAGAAAACAGACAGCGACGCAAGAAGAATGCGCAGAGATCTCTTCAAATTGACCTCGGCAAATGAGCGGATTGGCACATGAGCCAATGCGTCAGTCCACGCATTCGTGATCGACTCCATGATTCTATTTGAGAATCAGGTGGACAAAGGACAAATTGCGAAGAGCGGAGCTTGGCCCAACCGCGATACGCCAAAGGCAGCCTTCAATCGTATCTCTCAAAGACAATCTGCTTGCGGTGCCAGCCGTAGCCGGTCATCAGATCGCGCACGCCGGAGACCATGAAGTTGAGGCCGCAGATGTAGGTGTAGATGTCGAAGCGGAGATCCTTGGGCGGAATTGCCGGATCGACTGGTGGCTGCTGCAGAGGCAGGCCCAGTCGCGCCGCGCGGTCTTCGACAATCTTAGCAACGTGCACCTGCACGTGGCCACGCAGACCGGTCCAGCTATCCAATCCGCGGCTTAGCGTGGGCAGATAGTGGAAGTTGGGCTTGCGGGCGGCGAGCGCTTCGAACTCCTCGTGATAATAAATGTCGGTTTCGTGGCGGGTGCCGTAGACGAGCCAGATCTGCTTGCCGTTGCTGCGGTCAAGGCCAGCGTCCGGTCCGTTCTCAGGTGGAAAGAGCCACTGGGTAAAGGCGCGCATGGGCGCGACGCCAGTGCCGGTGGCCACCAGGATGGAATCGGTGATGGGTTCCTGGAGGACGAAGTGGCCGTGAGGACCGTGAACCTGGATGGTGGCTCCGACGGGCAGATCGGGCAGATCGGCGAGGTGATTAGAGAAAAAGCCTTCCTCGACCCGGTTTACGCAGAGCTCAAACCGATTGGCGTTGGCGGCCGAGGCGATGGAGTAGGCACGGGTTTGCATCTTGCCGTTCTGGTCTGGCGCCACGGCGGAGACAAACTGGCCCGGAGCGTAAGGAAAATTCTCCACCCCATCGATGACGAACTCGAAGTGGTAGCACTGGGCTACTTCAGAGATGCAGTCTTTGCGTGCAAGACGTGCGGTGTAAAGCTCACGTGCCAAGGCGTTTCTCGCTTTGCAGGGAAGATCTGGCCGGTGGCCGGCCACAAGACGATTATATGGTGCAGGAGGACGCTGGTGTCACGCAGGTGATGGCGGTTGGAAGCGGGTAATTCCTAAGAGCAAATTCGTACCCTTCAAACCATCGGCTTGGTCAGAGGCTTCCTACAGTCCGAAGGGCCAGACTCGCCGCACGGTCTTCGAGAGAATTTCTTCCCTGTCTTCGCGGGAGAAGAAATTGACGTGATCGCGGTAGAGTTCGACGAGCCTGGCATAGGGCAACTGCTGCAGTGAAACGGGCCAGTTGGTGGCCCACATTAGGCGTTTCGCTCCGAAGGTGGCGTACAGACGCTTGACCTGATCCTGCGCATCGGGATATGGGTAGGGCTGCCTGGAGAGAGTCCAAAGGTCTGTGATCTTTACGAACACTTTCGGATAGCGGGCGAGGTCGAGGAGCAATTTCAACAGGTCTGGGCGGTCGAGGGGACAGTCGGCCATGTGATCGATGACAACGGTCAATTCGGGGTTCGCTTCGATCAGCGGAACGAGATCGGGGAGGCGCGTGACAGGCGCAAGGATGGTCATCGGCACTTTCAATTCGTTGCAGCGCCGCCATAACGGAGGCATGAGCGCGCCGCGAATCCAGTCGCCTTGAGCCGTTGTGTCCGGGCTGAGGCGCACGCCATGGAATCCATCCTGCGTATGTTGGCTCAAGTGGTCGGGGGCAGCCGGATCTTCAGGATTGACGCGGCAAACCCCATGGAAGATGGCTGGATAGCGCTTGAGAACACTGGCCAGGTAACTATTGTCCCAGCGGTAGTGAATGACCTGAATAATGACCGTGCGGGCGACGTTATTGGCCTTCATCAGGCTGAGGAGCATTTCAGCGGAGGCATCTTCCGCAGGCGGCTTTGCTCCCGCGGCGAACGGGAACTGCGGATCGTGCTTGAAAACATGTACGTGGGAATCGATCATGAGCGGCCGGGCAGTGGTGGACTCGGTTGTGGTCGCCATCATCCGACGAAGGCGAAGAGCAATAAGACTTGCTGCGGACTGAGCCAGGAAACGGCGGCGGGTGAACATCAGGGTCCTCTCCGTGGCATGGAGGATGGCGCGGCCAGTTTATCAGCAAATGCGACAAGCCTGGGTCTGCTCACGCGGGGTTCGCGAGTCGGCAAGTTAGCTGCGGGGAGCGATGAGTTTGAGGTTCATCGATTCCCGACTCTCAAAGGCGAGACCCGAGTACCTGGATGGGAGACTTCGGCCGCAACTCCGGCGAACGGCGTAATGCGTCAAATCGGAATGAAACTGTGGTGGGCCCGGAGGGATTTGAACCCCCAACCAAGGGATTATGAGTCCGTTTTTAGAAGTTCTGCATGGAGTTGCATCGCAGCGCAAGAATGAGAATATCTCATTTGGTTTCATGAGATATGTTGCGGGCGGCAACTGCAATGGACTGCAGGGCCCAGCAAATTTGCACAGAACAAAAAGCCACCAAATACACGCAAACATCGGCGTTTTCGCACGGCTTTTCCAATCCGAGCTTTTGCCCCGTGCTCGTTCACCATCACAATCCGGCTCCGCATCGTTACGCGATGAGAGCCCATATATCCACCGCACCACGTCGGGATCGCGGCGAAGGGCACAGATATGACAACCGTGCTGATGGAGTTCATCCAGAACTATGTCGGCAAGCATGGAAACGCAACTCCTCGACCTGCGTCAGCTGGCTTCACAGCGCGGCCTCGAGATCGTTCAGGAGTATACGGACCGGATCAGCGGCGCGAAGGCGCGCCGCCCTGGTCCCGATCAAATGATGGCCGACGCCCGCCACGGCCGTTTCGATGTGGTCATGGTCTGAGCTTCAGACCGGATCGCCAGGTCAGTCAAGCACTTTTTAGATGTGCTGGACGAGCTGAACCGTCTGAACGTCGAGTACATCTCCTTCAGGGAAAATATCGACACCGGCGGCCCGTTGGGCCGGGCCATCGTAGTCATCGTC
>DASRLI010000097.1:0-2942 GCA_035648535.1 Occallatibacter sp.
GGGGCGGTGGGGCTCGCCTATTCGCCTCGTGAGGTTGCTTCGTCCGCGTAAAGTTCGGCAATGACACCTGCATAGCGCTCCATGAGAACGCGGCGCTTGAGCTTCATGGATGGGGTAAGTTCGCCAGTCTCCTGAGTCCACTCCTCTGCAACGACGCGGAAGCGCTTGAGGGTCTCAAAGTTGGCGAGGGAGCCGTTGACCTCGCGGACTATTTCGCCGTAGAGGGCGATGACGCGGCTGTCGGTCACCAACTGGGCGCGAGATGTGGTGGGGACGCCGTGGTGCCGGGCCCACTCCTCAAGGGCGGTGAAGTTAGGGGCGATGAGTGCGGAGATGAACTTGTGTTTGTCACCGACCAGAGCAGCCTGAGCAACGAGCATGCTGTTCTTGAGCTTGTTTTCAATTGGCTGGGGCGCGACCATTTTGCCACCCGAGGTCTTGAGGAGTTCCTTCTTTCGATCGGTGATGAACAGGAAGCCGTCGGCGTCGATGTGGGCGATGTCTCCGGTTCGGAACCAACCCTCGGCGTCAAAACATTCGTCGTTGGCTTCAGGCTTGTGCCAGTAGCCGGAAAAGACTGAGTCGCCGCGGACAAGCAATTCGCCGTCGTCGGCGAGTTTGAGCTCGACGTTGGGCAAGGGGAAACCGGCGGCGCCCATGCGGTGCTTTAGGGGCGTATTGAGTGAAATGACCGGCGAGGTTTCGGTGAGACCGTAGCCTTCCCAGAGTGCGATTCCTGCCGCGGAGAACCAGCGAGCAGTGTCCAGTCCAAGAGGCGCGCCGCCGGAGACGAAGATGCGGACGCGGCCGCCGAAGGCTTCACTGACCTTGGAATACACCAGCTTTGAAGCCAGCTTCCAGAGGAATGCCGTGGGTTTGCGGCCGTCGTAGACGGTTTCGCCATGGCTGAAGCCGAGACCGATAGCCCAGGCAAGCAGGCGCTTTTTGACCGGCGAGAGCGCGGCGCGGCGTTCGACCTCCTGGCGAATCTTCTCGTAGACGCGGGGCACGCCGACAAGGACGGTGGGCCTGATTTCGCGCATCGCGAGCGGCAGTTTGTCGAACTGGGAGCAGTAGGCGACCTGGGCTCCGGAGTAATACATGACGTAGTCGAGGGCGCGAGCGGTGATGTGCGAGAGGGGCAGGAAAGAGATGCAGGAGTCGGTTGGGCCGAAGTTGAAATCGGCGGCAGCGTAGCTCTGGTTTGCAGCGATATTGCCGTGGGTGAGGGCGACGCCCTTGGGCTCGCCAGTGGTGCCGGATGTGTAAATGAGGGTGGCAAGGTCCTTTGGCTCGACAGCGCGGACGAGAGCGTCGAAGACCGGGTCGCGGTGCGAGTTGCGGTCGTCGGCGCCAGCCATAAGAGAGCCGAAGGAGATGGCACCTTCGGGCGCTGGGGAATCCATGATGACGATGCGCTCAAGCTGGGTGAGAGCGCGGACGGAGTTGAGCTTGTCGAATTGCTGGCGGGTGGAAACGACAGCGATGCGGCAGCCCGCATCGTTGACGAGGGCCGCAATCTGCTCGCCGGTGAGGGTGGGATAGATGGGCACGTCAGCGGCACCGATGGCGAGGGCTGCGAAATCGGTGACGGCCCACTCCCAGCGGTTCTCGGCAATAAGGGCAATGCGGTCGCCCTTTTGCGCTCCCCAGCCAAGAAAAACCTCGGCCAGTGCGCGGACGCGCTGATAGATCTGGTCGGAGGAGATGGGTTGCCAATGCCCAAACTCGTCCTGCCAGAGGACAGCGCGGGGATTGGCTGCCGCTGTAACGCGGCGAAACAGGTCATTGATGGTAGAGATGGGAACGATCTTAGTCATTGGATTGAAATTGGGAGCGCAGAAAAGTTCAACGCGCGGACATTCGAGAGTGTATCAGTGTGGAGGGCAAAGGGTGCAAATGGCGGTTTAAGTGAGTCCTTCTCCGCAAGTAAAAGTGTCGTGAGTCCATTTGAGATGGGATTCCCTCAGGGGCTAAAGCCCACACTTGTTTTGCAGGTTCTCTATACGGGCTGAAGCCCGTACCCTTCAGCCTGAGGAATGGCCGGCGTATGGTCGAATTTGCATACTTATGCATCGATATTGTATATTTATACGAGCGCGGTTTCCGCTTCGCGGACCGCGCCTTCAATTTTAACTGAGGAAGCGGCAATGAAACACCAACGCCTGGATGCAATACGAGAAGTGCTGGCGAAGTCCGTGGTGGCAAACCAGGACGATCTACGGCGGAAACTTCGGCGGCGCGGCATCGAGGTAACGCAAGCAACGTTATCGAGGGACATTCACGAGTTGCAGCTTTCCAAGGGCCCGGGCGGTTATTCGCTGCCGAACGGACACCGGGGAACGAGTGCAGCAGCAGTTGTGGAAGACGACGGCCCGCCTTCAGTGGAAGAGATGATCGAGAGTTTTGTTTTGCGTGTGCGGCAGGCGATGAACCAGGTGGTTGTGGGAACGGTGATGGGTGGAGCGCAGCCGGTGGCCGCAGCGCTGGACCATGAAGGATGGCCGGAGGTTGTGGGCACGGTGGCCGGAGACGATACGGTGCTGGTGATCTGCGCTGACCCGCGGCGGGCGGTGGAAGTTGAATCCCGGTTAAGGACGATGCTGGAGTCATGAAAGAGAAAGTACAAACCGCTGTTATAGGAGTAACGGGGTATGCAGGCGCGGAACTGGCACGGCTGCTGCTGCACCATCCCCGGTTGCAGGGAAGGTCGCCGGTGTTTGCCGGGCGCGTGGACGCGAAAGACGTTGCGCGCGGCGGTGTACCGCTGGGCGAGATTCATCCTGAGCTGATCGACAGCAAAGGGAGCGGCGCTCTGAAGCAGGAACCTTTTTCGTGGGAGCTTCTGGTTGAGCGCGGGGTTGAAGTTTTGTTTCTGGCCACGCCACATGAGCAGTCGCGGGAGTGGGTTCCGGATGCTCTGGATCGTGGACTGAAGGTGA
>DASRLI010000098.1:0-6219 GCA_035648535.1 Occallatibacter sp.
TCGAACACATCGATGGCGGATGGCTGATCAATTGCAATTTGTCGGACGGTTCGGGAGGCGACGGCCATAATGAAACTCCTTTGATGTGAGTTTGACCCTCTTCACGATCAGTTGCAGGGACTTTAGTCACACGGCGTCACGAAGTACAACCGTTCTTGCACAGCATGACAGCGTGACCAGACCTTCCTTCGCGAGCAAATACGCTCAAAATCTGTTTGCGAAGAGAACGCAAACTTGAAACGGGGATGAGAGCGTGTTCCCGCCGACCATCAAATGACCAGTAGCGGTCACGGTGGACATCGGCTGTCGCTATTCTGGAACCACGTAGCCGTTCGGAGCCAAAAAGTCCGAGCCGACGATCATTGCTAAGGCCCGTTATTAACTTCTCCACAAACCGATGACCACAAGGCACTTGCCAACCAAGCGCGTGCGGGGAAAAGCAGATTTAACTTATTGATTATGTTGCAGTTTTGCCAAGATTAGTTGCGGACATCTAGGGTAAAAGACATTGGCGTGGGAGCAAAAGAACGATTGTCAATATGTCACAGGGCAAGCGCGTTTATGATTCCTACAACTCTGCATGTGGACTCGGACCCAAGGTTCCGCCTTGTTTGATCCTGATTCTGGACCAGAGAAGACGGCTTATGGCTTCTAGAACACAGAGAAGTCCCTTCTTAATGGTACCGGGAGGGGTCTGCAGAGACGCTCGCTAAGGATGTGAAAATGCTCGAAGCGGAATTGTTTGCCTTTCTCGAGAATACGTTGGATCCGGTCTTCGCTGCCCGGGAATCGGGTGAGATTTGCTTTTGGAATCATGCGGCCGAATCCCTATTTGGCTATCCTGCAGAGGAGGTGATCGGCAAGACTTGCTCGATGGTCCTCCACGGCGTAGGGGCCTTGGGCACGGAAGTCTGCAGTGAGCACTGCGCGAAGTTGCAATGGGGTAAGCAGTCGACCAAATTACCTAATTTATTACCTAATTTCGATCTGAATGCAACAACTCGCACCGGACAACGGATATGGGTGAATATTTCCTTTATTTCCTATTTGAACCGACGGACGGGCAAGACACTCCTTGTTCATCTTGCACGTGACATCAGTGCCCAGAAGAAGAGAGAGGAAGTATTCCGCCGTATGAGTGACATATCCAGGGAGGTGTCTGCTCTGGAGGACACGATTACCGGTGCCGCGCCTATTGCCCCTCTCTCGTCCCATGAGCTCGAGATCCTCAGGAAGTTCGCGACAGGAGGCAGTGCTCCGCGCATTGCAAAGGCGCTTGGGATCAGTCCGCAAACCCTGCGCAATCATCTTCACCACATCAATCAAAAGCTGAGAACGCATAATCGACTCGAGGCAGTCACACATGCCCAGCAGCGCCACCTCATCTGACCCAAAATCATTGGATACAGGATTAGCCGTCTTGCGTGACAGGTTAGTCATTTCATTCCCGAAGCGAGCAGTAGCCCCGGCCTGACAATAACAGTTCCTTTCATGCCGCTACTTTCGTGCACGACGCAGACATAATGATATGTACCCGGCTTGTCGAACACGTGATAGAAGCTTGTGCCTGGCTGGAGCAGGCTCGAAGCAAACGGCGCGCTCCCTGACGGCGAACTGACATCCACGCGGTGCAATGCTTTTGTAGGATCGTCCACCACGTTATGGTAGTACGACGAGGTGTTCTTCCAGACAATTTGCTCCCCGGTGTTGATCGTGATTGTCGTAGGCGCAAACGACATCGAACCCATGGTCACCACTCCACCAACCGCCGCATCAGGAGGCGCCAGCGCCTTCCTCAGGTCGGCGATCGTCGTCTTTGATGAGCAATTTGGCATGATTGCTTCAACCGTATCGACGACATAGCTTGGAACATTGGGATCTTCAACGGTAAGGACGCTTCCGAAATGACCGGTTATGTGGACTAGCCGGTCGCCATTCGCGGAGAACTGGAAGGGTTGCGCCTCCAATCGATAGACCTTCCGAGAATGAAAAACCTTCAACATCGTCTTGCCGTCATTCTCGTTTGTCAGACAGCCGATGAGCCCCCCGAGGGATTTTAGGGTGAACGCCGGCGCTGGGGCGGACATGGACGGCATGTCACTCATGCTGCTAGCGGGCTCCGCAACAGTGAGGGCAGCGGAAGATATCTTGATATGTTCCACCTCGTCCACATCGGCCGCTGTAACTCCGCTGATCTCTTGCACTCCCCCTGTCGTTGATGCCGGGCCCGCATGCATCAGGGCAGAGTTTTCCGGGCCTTTGACCTGGAGAATGGCCATGTTCCCTTTCTCCATCCTGGAAATCGCATGATCCATCATCGTGAATTTCCCAGGCATGCTGGCCTTAAGTTCCACAATTGCTGCGGCGCCCGGAGGAATGCTTGTTGTCTGAATCCCGATCAGCGGCGGCGAAGTCAGTGAGCCAAGCACGTAATACCGGGTAAAGATCTCTCCCACCATATGCAAGGAAGAGGTAGCGTTCGGGCCGGCATTGCCGAAATAGATGCGTACCGTCTCGCCTTCATCGGCATGGAGAGGATACTCGCGCACGACGGAGTCAACGGCGCCATTGAAGATATAGTACTGAGCATTCTCCTGCATCAGGTTTTCGACGCTGAACTGCTGCAGGCCGGCCTTTCCTTTCGCCGCCGTCGTGTAGATCTCGCCCTGCATGATGTAGTACTCACGGTCGACATGCGTCAGCCCTCCTGGTGGTTCGACAAGGATCAGTCCATACATGCCATTGGCTATGTGCTGAGCAATCATGGGACTGCCGCAGTGGTAAACGAACAGCCCTGGAGTATTGACCTGAAACGTTAGGGTCTTCGACTGACCGGGCGGGACCTGCGTGAGGTCCGCGCCCCCGCCCGGTCCTATCGCCGCGTGAAAGTCGAGCGAGTGCACCATTTGGCTACCCTTGTCGTTTTGGAGAGTCACTTCGATGGTGTCTCCCTGCCGGGCGCGAATGAACGGCGCGGGTACTTTACCGTTGAAGGTCCAGTAGCGGTAGGTCGTGCCGCTTGCAGGATCGAGCGCGCCAACGAGTTCTTTGGCGGTGAGAGTTACATGCACCACAGCCGGAGCGCGGTCGACGATCGGCGGCGGAAGATCGGCTGGATCGCGAACGATATCAGCGGCTTTAGCTGCATGTGCAGCGCTTTCTGCATGTGAGGCTTGGCTTTGAGCATGTGCCACAACAGTCTTTGCCCCTGTCCCAAATGCGATGTACAAGAAGCCAAATGCTAAAACCAACTTTCCAGTAATTCCGAGATGATTATTGGTCTTCATCGCGTGCCTACTCCCGGCTTGAGCGATACTTCTGCTTTACAAGCCAACTTATGATTGGCTCCTAAAACGATTTACTTCAATGAACCATGAATACTGCTCGGCGGTACAGATATAGCTGCGCGCACTTGCCGAGAACCTGTCAGGGAGCGATCCAGAGAAGTCTCGTCGAAGGTCCACGCGTTTATTCATCGGGAGGTCAAAATGGTCATAGATTACAAACAACTGAAACCATTTTCGGCGAGGTTTGTGCTCGGAAAGTATTTCGACAATTCAGGGCACGCTGATCGGCACAATCGGTCAGGGTTACAAACAAGCTGACAGGCACGCGACCGGTCGGTCATCGCGGTGCGGCTAGGATGATGAATGTTTCTTGTGAAGGGACAAACATACTATTGTGTGTGCGGGTCTGTCGCGCCGACACTGGAATTGGCTCGTTCGCTCTATTGATTTCGGGCGCCAATTGGTATCCGGATATCCACCTCAATGAATCAAAGGCGACCTTGCTCAATTGCAGCCTTCCAGTTGCAATAAATTAGGACCGTTCCTGAACAAATTCCATTCCGCAGTCCTTAAAAGAGCTACGGGGCCTTTCAGGTGAAAGCATGATCTCATTTGACGCTGAGCACGGTGCAGTCCACTACCCTCCGGATCGTCGTTTTCGGGTGTGGATCAGACCGCCCATCGTGCTTGGGACGTGCGCGGTAATTGTGTTCCTCATTGCCGCGGCCTGGGTCGAGATGGCCGTTGCCGGGCTGCCGCATATTCCCCCCGTCCCGCAGGTCTATCCCAATAACTTCGCTGGACCACACGGGTTTCCACTGTGGGTTCGCTACTGCCACTTCTTCAATTTTCTCTTTGTCATGATGCTGATTCGTAGCGGTCTTTCGATCCTAGTGGATCACCCGCGCCTATATTTCAATGATGGCTGCACGCCCGGAAGCGAGTGGATTCGATTAACGCCGCTCAAAGTCCCTCGCGATCGCATCTGGACTGCGAAAGACGATGCTCGCTACATTTCTCCGCTTGTAGGTACTCCCGGCTATCGGCACACAATCGGCGTTGCGCGGGTCTGGCACTTCATCAATGTTCACGGGTTCATCATCACGGGTATCTTGTTCGTCATCATGCTCTTCGACACCGAACAATGGCGGCGTCTGGTACCAACTTCTTCTGTCGTTGTTCTCCAGGCTTGGAACACCTGGGTACATTACGCTACATTTCATTTGCCCGCGGAACCGAACGGGTTTTATGGGTACAACGCGCTGCAGCAAATTGCGTATTTCGCAGTCGTCTTCTTATTCGGTCCTTTAGCTATTCTGACTGGTATCGCCATGTCGCCGGCCGTGGTAAATCATTTTCCTTGGTATGCTCGGATGTTTGGCGGTCGGCAATCGGCGCGTTCTATTCATTTTCTTACCATGCTCAGCTTTTTTGCGTTCCTCGTGGTGCATGTGACCTTGATCGTGATGACAGGATTCGTACGGAACATGAACCATATCGTTATGGGTACCGACGATCTGGGACAGCGGGGCATGATTTTGGGGCTTGTTGGTATCGGCATGGTCTTCTTTTCGTGGATTGCGGCTCACTACATCTCATGGAACCACCCGCGCATGCTGCAGCATGCCTTGAAACTCGTAGCGTATCCGATGCAACTCCTCACTTTGAATCGGCTTTCTCCCCAGCAAAAGTATACCGAGCAAGATATCTCACCCTACTTTTGGCCCAATGGAAAGATGCCCGTAAGAAGCGATTGGAAGCTTCTTGCGGAGAGCGGCTTCCAAGATTTCCGGTTAAAGATTGGAGGATTGGTCGAAAAGCCAATCGAGCTTTCTCTCGCCGACATCGAAAAGCTTGGCGAAATCGAGCACATTACCATGCATCATTGCATCCAGGGATGGAGCGGCATTGCGAAGTGGGGTGGCATCCCAATGAAGACGCTTATCGAATTAGTGCGGCCGAAGCCGGAAGCCAAAGTTGTCGCTTTCTTCTCGTTTGGAGAAGCACTCTACGGCGGCTCCTATTACGACACGCAGACAATTGAGAATGTGCTGAAACCGCAATGCCTTCTAGCCTCGCATATGAACGGGCAACGACTTCCAGAAGTTTATGGTGCTCCATTGCGGCTGCGAGTTGAGAACCAGCTCGGCTACAAGATGGTCAAATGGATCGAACGCATCGAATTCATCGAATCTGAGAAACAGCTCGGCGAGGGAGAAGGCGGAAAGAACGAAGATGACGAATACTTTGACCTACTGCCTAATATCTAAGGGGTTCAAGGCACATCGCTAAATCAGAACGCGAGCAGCAGTAATGGGAGGCATCGGCACGTTGCGGAGCTTGTCGATCGTGTGAGGCTGGCTTGGCTACTCTATCGAGTTTCCCCACGCTTGGTCTGGGCAGCCCATGTATTTGTGAACGGATTTCTCACCATTGCATTGCTTGCGCTGTTGGCGGTGCTCACAAAAAGTCCATTTGCATTCCATGTCTTGGCCCAACAGCATATCTCTTATATTTATCGCGCCCCTGGCAGAAAACTCTAGCCCGCGAAATACAATTTTGGGTCATGCTATCGGTCTCATCTGCGGCAACGCTGCATTCGAATTAACCGGTGCGGTAACGTTGCCATTTGGCGAGCATCCAGGCATCTTTTGGCCGAGAACCATCGCGGCCACACTTTTGCTCTCGACGTCAGGCGCGTTTATGATCCTGTTGCGTGCCAGCCATCCACCTGCCCGTGTGACCACTCTAATTGTGCCGCTGAACATCAACAGGACGAATGTGTTGTCTCAATGGCCTCAGCCATGACCCAAGTCATAGCTGAGGCACCACACGAAGCGTAGCGTAAAGCAGTAGGCTCCTGCCCATGTCACTTGTGCACGGGATTCATTTGTCGAACTCGGCGTCAGAACAGAGGAAGCGGACCCGGCGC
>DASRLI010000099.1:0-3317 GCA_035648535.1 Occallatibacter sp.
GTGAAGAGGGACGGTTCGGCGGAATCGGCAGCTTCTTCGGGAGCCCAATTGATCTGTAAGTCAAAGTTGCCATTAAGGTCGGTGTGGTCCTCGACAGGCCTGCCAGCCTGGCGCCCGAGCGCGGCGGCAAAGTCACCCATCGAAACCTTCGAGGCCTTCATTGTCATCGTTGATCCGTTGGAATTGTTGCTCATGTTCGGCTGCGAGTCAGGAGTGCTTGGCTTAAGCGCTGGACCGAGTTTTCCGGGCTTGTCGACTTCTAGCCAATAGACGGAAGCTTCCCTTTGCTCGCGATGGAACTTGAACTGAAAGCGGTCTTCAAGAAGCGAGAGAAGCAGTTGCTGGAACTGTTGCGGACTTTTCACTTCCGTTTGATTGGCAGTGATGGCGTTGATGTCGAAAGTCTCGTTATCAATCCAGCTGGGCGCGCAGAAGATGCGGTTATCGTCAGTGCCGAAGGCGATGCGAACGAGAGTACGGACGGTCGTCGCAGTGGCCACAAAGCGCCCGCCAGGGAGAATCTGGCGGTTTGAAGGGTCGTTGCCGGCGGACTGGTGCGGACGGATGGAAGCGACTTCAAATCGCGGCGGCGGCTGGGCGCCTACCTGCGCTTCGCTGGGGGATTGAGTCGGAGATGGGACCGCGGATTGCGATTGTGCTGACAGTGGCATTGCGGCGCTTACGAGCGGAAGCAGGAACGCGAGGTAGCGGGCGGCGCAAAGGAATCTTGTCGGCGTGGTTATCATCATCATTGCTACGCAAGGTTGTGTGCAAAGGTTCCGCCTTACGGATCAATCTCCAGAAACGCCACAAGGTCCAAGATTGAGATCGTGCCTGGTTGGTCGGCCATCGTCCAAATGACCGACCCTTGTCCAAAACGGTTCATTTCGACGTTAGCCGGTGACACGCCCGCAATCCATGTCTCCGGCGATACAATCCATCTTCAAGAGCCTCGTCGAAGGGTGGCGCGCTCCTTAGAGCGAAAGAGGAGCCGTGGAACTATGACAGAGGAACCACGAGCTACGACCTGATCCGCCTAATCAAGAGCATTGAAGTTTTGCCAATAGACTTCGCGCCACAAGCGCTTCGCATGTTGGCATACATGATGTCGCGTTCTGACCTCGACGGGCAGGACGCAGAAGATATCTATTGTGGAGTCGAGCTGCTCTGGCTGGCGTTGCGCATCGATAAATCGCCGCCAGATGAGAACCTGATTGAACTCTCAGCGTGGATCGTTCGGCGAGAAGCGGAAATTCATAAGACACGTCGCGGGGCGTTTGACCGCTGGCTTCTTGGAATAGGAAACGATCCACCGCCGAGTCTGTGGGAGTCTTTGGGACAGGACCTGTTCCAACTCGAACTCGGCCATCATCAACGAGAGTTGCAAGATTGGGTAAAACTCATCGGTGCAGAACTCTCTGGTGAAGGCGCAGAGCCTAGCGGGAACTGATGATTCGTTCGGAGTGTATTGTCGGCATCTATGAGAAGGTCATAAAAGTCAAGGCCGACGTGGCGGCCGTTCTGGATTCACCTCGACAGCATCGTTGAGCGGTGGAGAGTGCTGTCAAGGGCGTCCGAAGGACGTTCATCTTGACCCTTGACAGTACTCTCCACCGCAACACACTTGAGTTGGGAACGAAGCTGAACACGTTCTTGTTCAGCTTCGTTCCATCTTAGAGAACACATCGTTCTTGCCTTCTTCTGTTCACAACCAAGCTGGGAACGTTCGATCCACGCTGCCAGGCTTCTATCCGCACTCAGAATGGGCCGCTGTGGGCCCGGTGCATGTTGGCGTCCGACTTGCTGCGTCCCAGGCCCGCCATCGCTGACGGGCCTGGGTTGTTGGGTGCTGCCATCTAACGTGCGATCTCTTAGGACCAGCCGACAACTCGCAGTCACCCGAACAAGGCGTTGGATGTAACGTTCATCTTTAGAGTGAAGAAGAACTTTCTTGCACGATCAAGAACGAGTTCAACTTCGAAGACTAAGCTGCTGCTCTTTGGGCAACAGGTACACGAGAAGCTTGGCGCAGCGGTTCATATACCTCTCCACTGATCCATAGTCGATGCAGTAACACCGCCAGTTTTCGTGCCACCGCAACGGTAGCTCGCTTTTTGGCGTTCTTTCCGCCTCGTTCACACAGTTTGGTTCCGAATCGTCGTAAATCGCAGTCCGGCCCGAACGGGCCCAGGATGTAATGCGCACTGCCTACCAGCAGCTTGCGCAACATCCTGTCACCTGCCTTACTGATACCTAACTGGGGCTGTTTATCGCCCGAGTCCTCCTGTCCGGGCGCAAGGCCAACATACGGGCCCACATCACGGCTCTTTTTGAAACGGAGAGGACTTTCCAGTGTCAGTGCGTACGCCATTGAAGTCACTGACCCGACTCCCGTCACCTGGCGCAGCAACTCCGTGTGCATGTATTTCTCCTCAGCCAGCTGTTCGATCCTCTTCTCGTACGATTTGATTTCCTCACTGAGTTTCGCAATCAGGACTAATAACGGCTGGACCGTCATCCGTATCGCTTCCGGAATCTCCGCAGCCACTTTCCTCGCGAAGGCCTCACTGGAACTGCTCGGCAGTCTCGACCCCATGGTCTTCACCATGCTGCGCACTGCACTGATCAACTTGGTGCGCGATTCCACCAACAACTCACGGGCGTGAAGAATCAACAGATCCTCCCGCACTTCCAAACTGCGATGTTGAATCGGATACAGCGCTTTCGGATCCACGCGCCCGAGCCTGGCCAGCAGCGCTGCAATCCAACCGCGTAGTGTTCCTTCGGCTACTGAGCGTGATTTCAGAGGAGAATATCGACTGGAAGGAACTTGAGGAGATCGTTAAGTCTGATCCTATGCTCTACTTCCGCCTTCTGCGATATTTGAATTCGGCCATCTTCGGCCCACAAAGCGAAGTCAAAACCGTGCTTCAAGCTCTAACTATTCTTGGAGAAAACGAAATACGTCGCTGGTGCAGACTAAGCGGGATGCTTGAACTTTCGAAGAACAAACCTTCAGATCTTGCATTGGCCGCCCTTGTTCGAGCGCGCTTCGCCGAGTTGATCAGCGGAAAGGTCTGCACCGGGAGTTCGGACCTGTTTCAGGTGGGTCTATTGTCATTGATGGATGCGATCTTGGATATACCGATGGGAGAGGTTCTGGCGGGACTGTCTCTCGACGACGATGCGAGGACGGTCCTCTTAGAGAATAAGGGACCGCTGTCTCCCATCTACGAGTTGATCATCGCCGTCGAAGCAGGCATCTGGCCCAAGGTTGCCAAATTATCGTCCCAACTCAGGATTAATCAGGGTTACAT
>DASRLI010000100.1:0-9987 GCA_035648535.1 Occallatibacter sp.
CTGTTGACACAATACTGAGCGTCTTTATCGACTATCTGTAAGTATTAGAAGAAATGGAGCCGACGAACGGACTTGAACCGTTGACCTGCTGATTACGAATCAGCTGCTCTACCAACTGAGCTACTTCGGCCTGCTCTTCAGATTGTATCGTTGCGCCGGTGGAAGGTAAAGCTAAGCGGTGCGGCTGTTCGCTCGGCAGCAGTGGAATTTGGAACTTTCAATCTCAAGCGGGGTGAACCATGAACATTCTGGCACGGACAGTTCAGCTCGGATTCAGGATCGCAATCGTATGGCCCCCTGGATTTCTGCTGGCGGCTGCGGTCAATGCCGTGCTGCCCGACAAGGTCGGACTATAGCATTTTCGGAATTAGTGTAGACCGAAGGCACTATGCTAAATGGCTTTTTCCTCAAGAAAAAGCCACCTTTCAATGCTCTTAAAAAGTCTACGTGTGTTCCGAAAATGCTCTAACGCTCTACGGCAGCGAGACCTCACTGCTTGTGCCGTTCAACCGTATCGGATTCTGGACCTGTCTGCTGGCGGCGGTCACGGTCACCGCCCTGGTGGTTCTCCGGGCCATGGTCGCGGACATAGGCTGGCGTTCGTTCCACTAGGTCCTGCACAGACTTGGGTACGGCTATACTTCTTCCCATGCAGAACGACCCACTCGTGGAATGGCAGAGACTCACTGAGACTTACAGCAAGATGTACGACGATGAGTTGCTCAACTTAGCCGCCGATTCCGCCGATCTAACGGAACATGCGCGGCAGGTGCTCGCCGGCGAAATGCAGAAGCGCGGCCTTCAGGCGCCGCATACAGCGGGCAAAGCACGAACAATACCCGAGCCCACGCTTGCACGGACGGCCATTGCGCTTGGCGCTCAGTCACGTGTGCCGGAACTCGCTCCAGACGAACCGGAGACCGCCGAGGAGTTCGATGGACCTCATGACTACACATGGAAGACGCCGTTGTGCGAGTGCGAGACGCAAGAAGAAGCAACGCAGCTCTCAGAGGTCCTGAAACAAGCAGGTATTGAGAATTGGATCGAACGGCAGGGTGGACGACACGCCATCGTTTGGGATGAGCGCATGGTGGGAAATCTTCAAATTCTGGTTCCCGCTGATCGGCTCGACGAAGCACGAGCAATCGCCGCGAGTCCAATTCCGCAGGAGATCGTCGAGCAATCCAAAACGCGGGTGCCGGAGTTCGAACCGCCTGCCTGCCCAAAATGCGGTGCCGGCGATCCGGTGCTTGAAGCCGTGGATCCAGCCAACTCGTGGAAATGTGAAGCCTGCGGAAACGAGTGGACCGAACCAGCAGGAGGGCTCACAGAGGACCCGGAAAAATCCGAACAATGAACCGCCAAAAACGGAAAGAGCCGCCCGGCAACAGGGCAGCTCTCTCCTCAGGGAGAATAGTTCCAACGGAGGCAAAACCATCAGAACTTTCTGGCTGCATAGTAGGAGCGGGGGGAGATAGTGTCAAGGAGAAATGTTTGACGAAATAAGTGTTTTTATTTCATATACTTATGGAGTGCCTTCTGCTGGAGACGCGGCGAAACACTTCGACGTATGTTCGCCTTTGTTTGCCGGACATTTCCCGTCTTTTAGGGGTGTTTCTTAGGGTTTGTGCCCAGTTTCCCACAGGTGAAACCCGCCATTAACCCTTCGGATACGGACCTTTGATCGGTCTGAGCGTTTCGTCCCATTCTTCCCGCAAATCGATGCGAATAAATTCTTCGTCGAAGACGGAAGAAGCGGGCTTTCCTCGCATAATGCGGTACAGAGCTCTCCCACCGCCGAGGAAAAATCCCAAGAGAAGCGCTGCGCTTCCCCCTACGATTACGATCGAGGCGATGCTCATGAGCAACTGGGCGGTCTTTTTGATTTCCGAGTCCACTGGCTGCGGGATCTTCGTCAGGTCGGCTTCAAAGTGGACCATTTCGAGCAGCTTGTGGCTCTCTTCTGGGATGGCGTCCCCGCTGACAAGCACAACCAGCGGTCCGCTACGCCGAACCTCAAGCGAAGCAAGGTCGGAGTCCACCAGCGGCTTGGGCCACGCCGGCTGGGCCTTGTTGCCGGCTTGAATATAGGCGCGAATCCTGGGCTCCTGCGCTTCGGCCATTTGCGGCGTTGGGTAGTCGATGATGGTGAGCGTCGCGGGTCCGGAGTGAAGCGAGTAATTAGCAGTGACGGCCTCGGCGCCGCGGTCGAAGCCGACCAACTCCGTCGGCAACACTCCGCCCGACCCCGCGTAGCCCGCTGGCCCTTCTGCGTAGTGTGTAGTCTGTCCGTCAAGGGAACCCTGGGGCAGGTTAGCCAGGATTGGCGGCATCAGTGCCTTGGTGCCCGGCGGATTCGGCACGTGGCTGGCCAGTTCGCGCATTTCGCCGGCGGACATGGGCCCGATGTGCGAGAACGTCGCGTCAACGACTGTGTCGCCTTTCCAGAAGAGCACCCGGTTGTGGTTTGAGGTTGCGCCGTTGCCAATGTCCTCCTTCGCCCATCCATTCTGGCGATAGAAGGAGTAAGCGCCGTAGGCTCCGCTGGCGTCCTGGAACCGCAGTGCGCGCACGCTCAGGGTTTCGCCCTCACGCTTGTAGGTGACAGAGGCGCCGCCGATATAGTCGTACTCCTTGAGGGCAGCTACATTGGCCGGATCAGCCTGTGCGGGGTCGGCGAGGGCCTTGGGGGGCTCTGTCTCCACCCACCCGTCAAGTGCGTCGGGCAACAGCGCCCTGGGCGACGGCGGAAGCATCACAGGCGTCACGGCCTCTTTGTCTGCAGGCTTGCCGCTTGCATTGCCCGGCGTTGCTGTCTTTGCCGGTGCTGCAGCCTGTGCCTGCGCCGCGCCAGAGGCTGCGCTCCCGGCAAGTACGGCCGAGCAAACCACAATTGGAATCCAACGCATGAATGTGCTCCGTCTTCAGGACACTCCGACTTGAGGAAGCTCCGTCTTCAAGGTTACACGGCTGTCGTGCCGCGATTGGCGGTGCGTACCCTCTCTTCTTTGACACTGCGGAAGCGGGAAAGGTTCCGGGCCTCAGGCCTCACCGCCGTTCCAGGGCGTGAGGCGCGGTACCCAGCGCGGCACATTGCGCTTGTACTGGGAATACTCTTCAGGATGGCGGCGGGTGAGGGAAGACTCCTCATGCAGGCGGATGAAGAGATTGAAGCAGACGAAGGCCAATATCGCTTCGATCACAAGTCCCCGGTTCCAGAAGAGAATCGCTTCGCCGGTGAGCGCCACCATGACGCCAACGTACATGGGGTTGCGCACGTAGCGGTAGAATCCGCTCACCACCAGGTGCTCTGGAGGAGCAACAGGCATGAGCGTTCCCTTCCCAACATAGATGAAGCGGTGCACGGATTCCAGGGCCGGCGCGAGCCCGGCAAAAATCAACACGGCAGCAATCAGCATCTGCTACAGCGGCTCACCATTGGGAATGCGAAAGTGCGTAATCCACAACGGCAGGTAGACGAGTACGATCCCCGGTCCGCCTAGTCCGACGAACAGGATTGAGACGACCGTATTTCGGCGCAGCGAGGCCATGGTCCAACATCTCGGATGATCTCTATGGGATTGACGTTGGCGGAGCCTGCGGGTCGAGTATGTCTCCCAACTCCTTGTAACGGCCGCCATAGAAGATCAGCGCATACTCGCGTATCCCGGTGCTCAGAGGCCCTCCGAGGCAGATTCCGGCCAGCAGCGCGAAGCCAAAGGCAAGCACGCCGAAGAAGACCTCGAGCATGGTGCCTACAAGCGCGGAGCCGCCTGTTGCATCCGCGAAGGTTGAGTGAATGCCGAATTCAATCGCCGCAAGCGAACCGGCCAGCATGAGCCCTGGGATCATAAGCAAAACGAACAAGCCGATAGCCGCCACGATCGGCAGCGCGACACGCAGCAGGGCGTAAACAAGAAACTGCCTTTTTTCTGCCATGATGCGAGCCCACGCCTGGCTCCATGCTTCGCCGGCCGAGGCGTCATCGAGCGCGATATGCGGCAGCATGCAATCGCGCAAAACCAGGTTGGTCAAAACCCCGGCCAGCGCAAGCAGAAGAATGATCGGGATCAGTGGCAAAACAAGAGAAAGCAACAACCCGAAATCGAGATGACCTCCGTTTCGAGTCTCTTGAAACAAACGCCAGAATCCTGTCGCGAACGGAATCGCGACCAGCACCACCACCAGCAGAAAGCAGAAACCCACTGCCAGGTTCAGCCAGAAAAAGCGCATCGCCTGCGTCCGATAGATCCACCAGCCCGGCCGAATCTCCTTCGTGTTGTGGATCAGGCAATGGAAGTATGCGAATCGCAACCGCGTGATCAGATAAAACACAAAGATCGACACAACAATCCCGAGCAGCACGGCCGCCACAATCGCCGCAACCCATCCCGGCGGGATGTCGAACGGCGAATGGATCATCGGCCCATGTCCTGACGGAGCGTTACGGTGGGACGAGGAGTTGAGGTTGCTCCCGAGCCCTTCCGTGATGATTGCGACCAGCCCGAGCTTCAGGTAGGTTCCCCAGGTGAACGGCCTGAAAAGGAACTCTCTGGTTCGTTGAATGGCAAGTGAAACGGCATCGGCAGCAGAGATGGCGCGCATAGAAGACCTTTCCGGAGTAGGCACAGCGTACCACGGAATTACGCAAGATCTATGCCCGAAGTTCCATTGCCGGCCGCGGAACGGCACCCAACCAGGCATCGAACGCTGCCAGCGATCGCTCGCACACGATCCGATGCCGCTCCTTCTTGTCGCGGACTTTCTTGCGTAGCTCTTCTTCGAGCGGCTCAAGCAAGTCGAAGGTGATGTTCGCGGGTTGAAAGTCTTTCGGGTCGGCGTGCGTGATGTAGTGGACCAGCGAGCCTAGAGCAGTAGCGCGCGGAACGGGCGCAGGATCTTCACCGCGCGCCATGGCAGCCGCATAGATCCCCGCCAGCATTCCCGTGGCAATCGACTCGGTGTAGCCTTCAACGCCAGAGAGTTGACCCGCGAAAAGGATTTCCGGATTCTTTTTGAGCCGCAGGTTTTCATCCAGCAAGACCGGCGCGCAGATGTAGGTGTTGCGGTGGATCTGGCCGAAGCGTAGGAAGCGCGCATTCTCCAGACCGGGAATCAGGCGCAGCACGCGCGCTTGCTCGCCGAACTTCAAATGGTTCTGGAAGCCCACAAGGTTGTAGCTGTCGGCGCGCAGATTCTCTTTGCGCAGTTGCACTACAGCCCAGGGCGTCTTGCCGGTGCGCGGGTCGCGCAGGCCAACGGGCTTCATGGGGCCAAAGCGCAGCGTGTCGCGGCCGCGGCGAGCCAGCACCTCGATGGGCAGGCAGCCCTCAAAGTAATCGAGCTTCTCCCACTCTTTGGCTTCTGCAGCTTCGGCAGCCAGCAGCGCGTCAAGAAACCGGTCGAACTCCTCGCGGTCCATGGGGCAGTTGATGTAGTCGGCGGTGCCTTTGTCCCAGCGGGCCGCCATGTAGACGCGATTCATGTCGATGGACTCCGCATCAACGATGGGCGAGATGGAGTCGTAGAACGCCAGGTGGCCGGAGCCGGTAAGCCTCTCGATCTCGCGACCGAGCGCATCGGAAGTCAGCGGTCCGGTGGCGAGAATCGTGAGCGCGTACGACGTGTCGGGTTCGAGGTTTGTGACTTCCTCGCGGATGACTCGAATATTGGGCTCAGCTGCGATGGCATCGGAGATGAGCCGGGAAAACTCGACGCGATCCACGGCCAGCGCATGCCCGGCGGGGACGGCCGACTGGTCTGCGATGCGCAGCAGGGCTGATCCGGCGCGCCGCATCTCCTGCTTGAGCAACCAGGGTGCCGTGTTGGGCGACTCGCTTTTGAGCGAGTTGGAGCACACCAGTTCGCCGAAGTCAGTTGTCTGATGGGCCGGTGTCAGGCGAGGTTTTCCCTCGACCATCGCGCGCATCTCGTACAGATCAACTTCGCAGCCGTTTCGAGCAGCGGTGAGCGCAGCCTCAGGGCCGGCAAGCCCGCCGCCAATTACACGAATCTTCACCTTGCGGACTCCGTCTGCGCTTCAGCAGTGACCCCGGCCAGCTGTTGGAGTGCCTCGCCGGAGACGCGTACATTGCGCCATTCGTCCAGGAATTCGGCTCCCATGGCTCGATAGAAGTCGATGGCCGGCGTATTCCAGTCCAGAACCTCCCACTGCAGGCGCGGGCAGCCCTTTTGGACGGCAATGGCGGCCACTTGTCGCAGCAGCGCCTTGCCGATGCCCAGGCCGCGAAAATCCGGCTGGACGAACAGATCCTCGAGGTAGATCCCCGGCCGTCCCTTCCAGGTTGAATAATTGAAAAAATAGAGGGCAAAGCCTGCCGGTCGCCCGTCATGGTCGGCAATGAGGCAGAAATAGATAGGGTTGGGCCCAAACCCGTCGCGCAGCAGGCCAGCCTCGGTCGCAGTTACGGCGTCCGGTGCCCGCTCGTAGACGGCCAGCGCTCGAATGAAGGCCAGAATCTGCGGGACATCCGCCTCGGTCGCCGTTCTGATCGTTGTCGCCATAGTTCTATTTTAGAGTGTGATACAGGCCACACGCAGCGGGCGCCTCGACGCACTACCATAGTACATTGAGGTTGACTGTCCAAGTCCGAGAAAGAGTCCAGGCGGCTGGAGCAATGCAACCTTGGGTTGGGCTCAAGCGTCAACTCGATAACGTGTGAGTGAGGGGCTCCAGGCACGTTTTGGCATCGCACTTCGTTTCGCGCCCCCTTGTGTAGGGTGTGCGATTGGATTTAACTTTGGTTCTGCCAAGAAATCCAAAGCTGCGCGTCCCGTTTTCAAGCCGCACAGGCTCGGGCCGCAGAATTAACCGGAAGATCGGGGCTTTGTGGGTTTTGTGGCGGATATGCGCAGCGAGGCAAGAGTTCGCAAATGCGCACTTGTTGGGGATGAAGCACTGGCGCTCTTCGGGGCGTGTTAACACATACGATTTTTTGAGCGCGCGGGCAGAATGTTTCGCGCAGCTCCCAAGGAGAAGAACATGAAACGCAATTTCTCACTTTGGCTGGGCCTGCTGGCCTTCGCCCTCTTGCCCGCGTTGGCACAAGCCCCCGCTGGACCCACGGGTAAAATCCATGGCCACGTGACCAATCCAACCGGTGAGCCGCAGGGCGCTGGCACGGTGAGCCTTTCCACAGATGGTGGCGCAACCTTGAAGTTCACCTTTACTGTAGCCGCGGACGGCAACTATACCGGCGAGGCGGCTCCCGGTACCTATTCCGCTATTTACCGCGCGGCCGATACGCCCCCCGGAAAAATGGTCGACATGTACAGAGGCGTGAAGATTGTTGAAGGCCAGGACATCGTCCAGGACATCGACATGTCGCGCGCGGAGTTTGTCGACAAGATGCCGGCGGAGCAGAAGAAGGCCCTTGAGGATATCAAGAAGCAGAATGCAGAAGCCCTCAAGGCCAACCAGGTTATCAATAACCTGAATACCGATCTGAGGCTCGTGAACCAGGACATCAAGGACGCCGAGAATGCCCGCGCACAGGCAACTCAGGAACTGGGAGCAACAGCCACCCGGGAAGCGGTAGAAGCCAAGGCGACGGAGATCAGGACCGCGAAGTACACCGAGATCGATACCCTGATGACGAAAGACACCGGGGTCATGCCAGATCAGTCCATCCTGTGGACGAACCTGGCGCGCGCGGATGTTGGCCTGAAGAAGTTCGACGACGCGGAAACCAACTACAAGAAGGCTCTTGCACTTGAATCCGCGTCCAAGAAGGCGAAGCCGGAAGTAATCGGCGTGGCCGACGCTGGTTTGGGCGAGGTTTACGCGCGGCAGGGCAAGGTTCCCGAGGCGAACGCAGCCTTTAACGACGCCGCCAAGGCCGATCCTACAAGGGCTGCTTTCCATCTGCGGAATGAAGCCGTCATCTTTTTCCAGGAGAAGAACGCAGACGCTCAGGTGAAGGCGGCCGATGCGGCTCTCGCAATCGATCCGAATCAGGCAATCCTCTTCTACATCAAGGGCCAGGGGCTTATCCAGGCCGCCACCATCGACCCCAAGACCAATCGGATCGTTCTTCCGCCCGAATGCACTGAGGCTTACCAGAGGTACCTGGCGCTCGCTCCCACCGGCCCATATGCCGTAGAAGTCAAGGGGATTCTGGATCAGGCCGGAGAGAAGGTCAACTCCAACTACAAGGCTCCCAAATCGAAGTAGCAACCTGTTTGACTTGGTTCTCTCTTGAAAGGCGCGTCCGGCTACCGGAAGCGCCTTTCAGCGTTTTCGGGCTTTCTCATGTGGCGTCAAAAATACTTTGGTCCTCCTAACCCTCTACAATCCATTGCATGAGTTCTGCTCCGCCCAGTTACGACGAAGCCGCGGCGCTGGTTGCCACGTACGCCGCCCAACTGGGCCGGCTCCGGCCCGTGATCGAGCGCGTGGAACTTGGCCGCGCGCCGGGACGTGTGCTTGCGCGGCCCATATGCGCCGATCGCGACCAGCCGCCCTTTTCCCGCTCGACCCGCGATGGCTTTGCCTGCCGGGCGGTGGAAGCCTCGGCGCACATTCCCCTCGCTATTGCCGGTATCACACGCGCAGGCGAGGCGCCTGCCGGCGAGTTGCCGCCCGGCTCTGCGTGGGAGATCATGACCGGCGCTCCCGTTCCCCCGGGTGCCGATGCCGTGGTCATGCTCGAACATGTGAAGACATCCAACGGTCATGTGAAGCTCGAGCCAAAGCGCAACATTGCTGAGGGCGAAAACATCGTGGCCACGGGGGCGCAGGCGCGCAAGGGAGATGAGTTACTCCCCGCCGGAACAGCGATTGCGGCCGCGCAGGTGGCGCTGGCAGCGGCCTGCGGCCACGCTGCCCTTGAGGTATTCGCCCGTCCCCGCGTGGCCATTCTTACCACCGGTGACGAAATTGTGCCGGTAAAGTCTATACCCGCCCCCGGCCAGATTCGCAACTCGAACGGCCCCATGCTAGCGGCGATGGTGGTTGCGGCGGGCGGTGAGCCGTGGCTTCTGCCCAACGCGTCAGACGATGCGCGGGCTCTCGACACCTCGCTCTCCCAGGCCATGGAAGCAGATCTGCTGCTGATCACCGGGGGCGTTTCCGCGGGCAAATTCGACCTTGTTGAGCCAGCCCTGGCGCGAGCCGGCGCTCAGTTCCATTTCACCGGCGTGCGGATTCAGCCCGGCAAGCCGCTGGTCTTCGGGGAGATACCCAGGCACCGCAACGCCGCCGGCAATGCAATGGGCCCCGCAGCAAGCAGCGCAGCAGGGCGCCCGCCCATCGCGGTGCACTCGCTGCCACTCTTCGGGCTGCCCGGCAATCCGGTTTCTTCGGCAGTCACGTTTTTGCTCTTCGCGGCGCCGGTGCTGGCTGCACTTGCCGGAAGTTTTGAACCCGGCCCGCGCTTTGCGCTCGCACGTCTCGCCCAGGGAACCGAGAAGCATTTAAAGGCCGGCCTCACGCGCTTCTTGCCCGCAAAGTGTACGTTCGGAGTCGATGGCGAATTGCCGGAGGTGGCGCTTGTTCCATGGCAAGGTTCTGGAGATATGGCTGCGATGGCCCGCTCAAACTGCTTTGTGGTTCTGCCCGAGCAGTCCAATCACCCCGAGCCGGGCGCAATTGTCCGCATATTGCTTTACTGAGGAACACATCCTTGAGGAATTCAATGCCCAAATCCTCGCGCATCTCAGATCCGCGCCCGTCGCATCCCCGTCTTTCGCATTTTGACGAAGCCGGCCAGGCCTCAATGGTGGACGTAAGCGCCAAGCAATCTACTCGTCGCTCCGCAACCGCGTCGGCCTTTATCGAGCTGTCTGCAGCCGTGCTGGCGGCATTGCCAGCCAATCCCAAAGGGAACCCGCTTGAAGTGGCGCGAATAGCCGGAATACAGGCAGCCAAGCGCACCTCCGATCTGATTCCCATGTGCCATCCGCTGCCGCTTACGCATGTTGACGTGCAGGCAAAGATCGCAATGGGAGGCGTGAGCATCACCGCAA
>DASRLI010000101.1:0-4641 GCA_035648535.1 Occallatibacter sp.
CGCCCATACATCCATGCCTTCGCCGCACATCCGAACGCAGCGATAGCAGAGAATGCAGCGAGGGCGGTCAAAGTACACAACCGGAGACCACTGCTGTTCTTCGCGATGCTGCTTAGCCTCGGCGTAGAGGCTCTCGCCTGCGCCGTACTTGAAGGTCATGTCCTGGAGTTCGCACTCGCCGCCGGCGTCGCAAACCGGACAATCGAGCGGATGATTGCCGAGAAGAAGTTGGATGGTAGCCTTGCGAGCTTGAGCTATTTCAGCGGACTCGGTGATGAAGACCTGTCCCTCTGCGACAGTGGTGGTACAGGCCGTCTGCAGTTTGCCCACCTTTTCCTGACGCACCACGCACATGCGGCAAGCCGCTTGCAGGCTGAGCCCTGGGTAGTAGCAGAAGGCCGGAATCTCGATGCCCGCTTTGCGGCAGGCATCAATCAGCAACGTCCCGGCCGGAGCGGTAAGGATCTTTCCATCGACTGTGAAAGTTACGTCTGCCATTCGTCTCCAGAGCCCGTTAAATTACGGCCAGTTCAACATGTTTTGCGAACGGGCAAGGCTTGCCGTTCAGGTGATCCTCGAACTCCTTGCGGAATTTCTTCACAAAGGCAATCGTCGGCATTGCCGCGGCATCACCCAGCGGGCAGAACGTCCGCCCCAACATGTTTTCCGCCAGGTATTGGATGTTGTCGATATCCTTGGCCTCGCCAAATCCGGCGTGGAACCGCGTCAGCGACTTCTTCAGCCAGTCAGTGCCCTCGCGGCAGGGAATACACCAGCCGCAACTCTCGTGTTGGTAAAAACTGATTGTCCGCAGCGCGAACTCGACCATGCAGGTCTGGTCATCGATCACTACAACACCTGCTGAGCCGAGCATGGAGCCGGCTTTCCCGACCTGGTCGAAGTCCATGCCAAGATTTTCAATCTCCTCGGGGAGAAGCACGGGGGTCGAAGAACCGCCGGGAACCACAGCCTTGAGCTTGTGCCCCCCGCGAACGCCGCCGGCTACGTCGTACACGATCTTCTTGAGGTTGTAGCCCATGGGTAGTTCGTAGACGCCAGGTCGCTCGACGTGGCCGCTGACACTGAACAATCGCGTTCCACCATTTCGCGACGACCCCACCGCGGCATAGGCTGCCGCGCCCATCTCAATCACGTGCGGAACCGAGGCAATGGTCTCCGCATTGTTGATCACCGTTGGGCCACCGTAAAGGCCGACGACTGCGGGGAACGGAGGCTTGATGCGCGGCACTCCTCGCTTGCCTTCCAGCGACTCCATCAGCGCCGACTCTTCGCCTACTTCATAGGCGCCTGCGCCGGTATGGGTGATCACCTGAAACTCGGTCTCGGAGCCGAAGATGTTCTTGCCCAGAAATCCCTTTGAATACGCGTCGGACACTGCCTTCGTCATGATTCTGAGAAGATAGCGATACTCTCCGCGCAGATAAATGAATCCCACCTTGGCGCCGATAGCCAGGCCGGCGATAATCGTACCCTCAATCACTGCATGAGGATCGTGCAGGAAGATCAAGTGGTCTTTGCAAGTTCCCGGTTCGCTTTCGTCGCCGTTTACAAGGACGTATTTTGGCTTGGCCGACTGCTTGGGTACGAATGACCACTTCATACCAGCGGGGAAACCCGCGCCGCCGCGGCCACGGAGGTTGCTGGCTTTCATCTCATTGATGATCCAGTCCGGACCCTGTTCGAGGCATTTCTTCGCGGACGTGTAGCCGCCGAGCTCGATATAGCGGTTGATGTTTGCCGCACCGAGCCCAAAACGGCGAGAGACGATCTTGACCTCATCGGGGTGAGAGACGAGCTTAGGCATCGTGCGCCTCCGCTGTTTCCTGGACCCGGCCACGATAGCCGTCAAGGATTCCCGTCACCAGTTCGGGTGTCAGCTCGTCAAGAAAGTCGTAGTTGATCTGGATGGCAGGTGCCCAGCAGCAGGCTCCGATGCACTCCACTTCCTCAAGAGAAAAAATTCCGTCAGGTGTCACGCCTTTATGCCCGATGTGAAGCTCTTCCTGGAACCGCTCGTAGACATCGTAGGCTCCGCGCAGCATGCAACTGATGTTGGTACAGACCTGGATATTGAATTTGCCTGCCGGCTTGAAACGGAGCATGGAGTAGTACGTGGCCACATTGCGGACGTCGAGCTCTGTGATCCCGATGCGCACAGCAACTTCAGCAATTACCGCGTCCGAGAGATAGCCCACTTCATCCTGCGCATAGAGCAGCATGGGAATCAGCGCAGAGCGCTTCACTGGATACTTCTCGACCATTGCGTCGAAGCGCGCCGCCAGCTTGGCCGAAAAGAGCGTCATAGTTTCAGGACTCATTGCATCAACTCCCGCGCCCAAGCTTCTGCTGCCAAGTCCATCTCTTCCTCGTCCGAGTTACTGCGCAATCGTCCTGTCTCGGTCAACTCCAGCGTCCCTCGGCTTCCATCTTCGCGCTTCCAGACTATGGAGGCGCCCATGCGTTCCAAATGCAGCCACTTAGATCCGTGACTTACGACAATCCTCTCATCACTCAGTTCAACCGTTGCCTGCCGGTTGCCGTTCAACCCGTGGAGTGCGGTGTAGCTGCGAAGCAACGACGCAAGTGAGATCCACAATTCAAAGCAGACATCGGCGCCCGGTTCATTCAAATCTGCCACTGACAACACCTGCAATGATCTGCTGTGCAATCTCCTTCGAGCTGGCTCCCAGGGTTGGCCATCCCGCTCCCCCCGTATTCGGCATCTCTTTGCCCGATGCATCCATGGCGAGCATATACACCCTGCGCGCAATCTCGGCTCGATGAGGAGGACCGATAATAACAGCTGCGATTCGAGGTATTCGTGTCTTGAGGTCAAGTTCCACCCGGCAAAGCGCTTCGGTCCCGATTGTAAGAAAAACGGCATCCTCGAAGTTGGGCAGGCGATTTCGAGCAATGGTGTCAACCTTCCTCTTACAAAGCGCGACATTTGCTTTTTTCATCTCCTCTTCCATATGCGTCGAGACTCGCTGGAAAAAAGCCTTCGCGTTCCCTTCCAATTGATTCCGCCGTACCTGAGGCAACGTCGCAGCATCCTGCCTCATCCTTGCTTTTTCTGCAATCTTCTCGTAATCAACCATGGGACCCTTTTTTTCAACGGTCGATCTCCCCAAGCACAATATCGATGGACCCGATTACAGCTACCAGGTCAGACAACATCCGCCCCTTGCACATGGTTTCAAGTGCCTGCAATGTAGCAAACGACGGATACCGCATGTGAACCCGATAAGGTTTGGCCGTGCCGTCGGAAACCACATAGTAGCCCGTCTGGCCATGGCCCGCTTCAATGCCCTGATACACCTCGCCGGCGGGCACCTCGAAGCCTTCGGTAACGATTTTGAAGTGATGGATCAGGGCCTCCATCTGCGTCTTCATCTTTTCACGGTCAGGCAGCACAATCTTGGGCGCGTCGGCTTTGACTGGTCCCTCTGGCATGCCGTCCAACGCTTGCTGAATAATCTTGACGCTCTCGCGCATCTCCACGAGCCTGACTTCATATCGCGCCCAGCAATCGCCGTCCGTTGAGACGGGCACATTGAACTGGAATTTCTCGTAGCCGCAGTAAGGCATGTCACGGCGAAGATCGAAGTCGACGCCTGAAGCGCGCATCGGGGGCCCTGTGACGCCCAGTGCAATTGCGTCGGCGGCGGAAAGATAACCGACACCCTTGAGACGGTTCCTGAAGATCGGGTTGCCGGTCAGAAGATTGGCGTACTCGTCGATCTTTTCAGGGAAAGTCTGTATGAAGTCCTGTACGCGGTTGAGGAAATCCAGCGGCGGCTCCATGGCAAGGCCGCCAATACGGATGTAGCTGGTCATCATCCGCTGACCGGACACGGCCTCGAAGAGGCGAAGAATATCCTCACGTTCGCGGAAGGTGTAGAGGAAGACGGTGAGCGCACCGATGTCCATGGCGTGCGTGCCCAGCCAGATCAGGTGCGAATTGAGGCGGCTCAACTCGGCGAGCAGAACACGAAGCCATTCGGCTTTCGCTGGAACCTCAAGTCCGAGCAGCTTTTCAACCGCCAGGGCATAGCACAGGTTATTCGACAGTGGGTCGAGATAGTTGATGCGGTCGGTGAGAGGCACAACCTGCTGGTAGAACTTGGCCTCGCAGGTCTTCTCAATGCCTGTATGCAAATAGCCGATCTCCGGGTAGACCCGGACTACGATTTCCCCGTCAATTTCCAGCACCAGGCGCAGTACGCCGTGGGTCGCGGGGTGCTGCGGGCCCATATTGATGACCATGTGCTGGCCATTGGCGGCGCTTGCCGTTTCGAGGGTGGGCATACCTGCTAGATCGGCCATCAGCGATACCCCTCTACCGGGTAGTCCTTGCGCAAGGGGTGGCCTTTCCAATCATCTGGCAGCAGGATGCGGCGTAGGTTGGGATGGCCCTCAAAGCGGATACCGAACAGGTCGAAGACTTCGCGCTCGTAGAAATTGGCGGCGGGCCAGAGCGAGGTGATGGACTCGACAGAGAGATCAGCCTCGTCAAGCAACACGCGCAGGCGGATGCGCTCTTTATAGGAGTGAGACAGGAGGTGGTAGCTCAACTGGAAGCGAGGCGACGCAGGGTACCAGTCTACCGCGGTCATGTCA
>DASRLI010000102.1:0-3808 GCA_035648535.1 Occallatibacter sp.
GCATCGAAGTTACCTCCGGCATATTGCAGATAGCCCTGAAAATCCCCATTCCCGCTGTCGGCCATCTTTAACAGCCAGGCATGAAAGTCAATGCGCGCACCGGCATCCTGACCGCCGGCCTTGATCGCAAGATCCCCGTCCAGCGTATAAGTGAACTGGTCCGGCATTCCCACTCGAATCCCCGCCATGAACAGGAATGAATTATCCATCACTGGAAGCTCCGCCTTCAGCGACCCTGTATCCTCAAACGCGTTGATAGGGAAGTTATGACCGAGTCCACCCTGCACTCGATATAGGTTCATCACTGGCGGCACCGAAATGATAGGTAACCCCGTAGGACCAAGCGCATAAGTAATGCGCGTCAGCCAGTAATCATGCCCTCCCTGATATCCCAGCCTGAATTCCCCAGTGATGGGCGGACCGCCTAACTCAGATAGATCAACCGAACCCGAAATCTCGTCTCCACCCGACCCACCCGATCCTGAATACACGGGATGAACTTTCGCATCCGCACTGGGCTGGCCCGAAGGATACGGAACATCGATCGTGAATGGCGCAAACGACGGTCCCGTCGCCGTGTAGTTAGTTCCGCTGTTATCGACGGAATAATTCACCTGTGCCGTTGCCGCCGCCATCACCTCTGACAAATGCACGTTGGTGCTGAACAGCACCGCGAGTACCTGCGGCCCTGAGGGCGGCGCCGTCAGGTGAACCGAGGCAAGATCCACAGGCGTCTGACCCAGCGTCGAACTTCCGCCCAGCGAAATATCCTTTGCTTGATTACCCTGCGCAAAGTATCCGCGCCCATCCATTCCAAAATTGACGATCTGGTCGAACGCCGAAAACGTCTTGTTCTGAGCGGAGAAGACAAAATGTGTATTCGCCTGCACCACCCAACCAACATTCTGCTCCTCGGTGAACTTCAGATTGCTGGCAGTAAAGCCAAAGTTGCCATAACTCTTGGTAACTGACGGACTGCTGAGCGGGAAGCTGATGTTAGCCTGCTTGCCCCCGCCCGACTGCAGCGTTGCATTCCCTTTCAGATGTGTAACAAGCCACGGAACATAGACGTCCATGCCGTTGTATTGCGCGGTAAAGTTCCCATTCGACGCCGCAGCATTGATCGATTGAAAACTGACCGATCCTTTGCCAAGCCCTGCCGTGAATGGCCCGGTATTAAGCGCGCCGCAAAGCCCGCTTCCAGTCACCCCCCAGTCTGTAACCGTCGGCTGCAGCGACGAACTCGAAACAAGATTCATCGTGTACGGCGTAATCGCAAGGCTCGGGAAGCGCACACCCACCCAATCGGCTCCACCCAGCGGTCCGCACAACGAGCCGGCCGCGTCACCATCGTGATGGCTCAGGTCAAGCCGCACAGAACTTGATTGCATGGTGAACGCGCTCCAGCCGATCAGCGTCTTCGGAAGCGTGAGGCCGTCCTTGATCCAGTCGCCGTTCGCACGCAACTCCGCCTGCACGCCGCTCCACGCAACGGGCAACTCGCCAGGCTCGCGCAGCGTGTCGTCGCTGAGCGACACGTTCAGCGTTGCATCCAACTCTCCGCCCGCCTGCCCGCTCAGCCTCTGAATGCTTCCCTGTAATCCCGGCACGCTGGCAGCCAGCGCCACATTGGGAGATACATCAATGCTCCCTGTCTGCACATGCAGCCCGTCTGGAACGCTCCAGTTACTAATCTGCACCGGAACCGGAGGATACTCGTCATATCCTCCGCTGCTTGAGTTCGCCAGATGAAGAATCAGGTTACCCGTTCCGCTGTAAGTGCCCCCTTGCTGAGTAACATGATTCTGAATCCCACTTATCTCAAATGATCCACCGCTCCTGACCGAAAAGAGGAACTTACACGGCTCACTCGGATCGGAAGCAACAACCTCGTAAATCTTCGTATTCGATTCAACATGCTGATCGGGAAGGGAACCGGCCAATTGCGAAACCATCTGCTGCAGCGGACCGTTCACATACTGCACCGCTCCCAGCCCGGAGACGCTCTTGTTCGAACCGGAAAGCAAGCCGATCTTCAACGGCGGCAGATTGCTCCCTGCCGGCGGTGCCAGCGTGTTCAGCAGCGATTGCGCTTCAGCGATATTTGGACCCGCCTGCGTAACTGTGCCGCCATTGCTCACGGCCGATGAGCCGGCCGCAAGCCCCGACGGCATCATTGACCCTAATGCCTTGCTCACTGCGTTGGAGAGATTCGGCGCCGTGGGCCGCGGCAGAACATCGGCCTCTACCAATACGTTGTGGTTGCCCAGTGGCTGTATCTGCAATCCGGGCGAATCAATCGGCTTGCTGTTGGAAATGATGATCGGTGGCTCGGGAATCGGAACCGGAAACATCATTCCCGCGCCCTGGATCGTGATGAACCCTTGACGTGTAAGATTCTTGCGTGCCTGCGACGGGCCGATGGAGAGCGTCTGCTGCGACTGAACACCATCGACGACCCATGTCACCCGCACCGAGCCGCGTCCGTAATATTGCAGCGAAGTTATCGCATCAATTCCATCGTCGCAACTGCTGCAGATCGCCGCGGGCTGCTGACCCCCGGCCCGTATTGGTTCCAATACAACCTGGCCATGCGCGTCCGGCTTGCCTGCGCCTGCTGGCGGGCCGGTCTGCGCACGCTCAGCATGAATTTCCGAAGGTGGAGTGGGCCTCCCGACCTGACTACCCGCAGCAACATGATCGAGCACGGGAGTTTTGAATCGGGAAATATCATAAGCGCCAAAGTCCGGATCTTCGATGCCCTTCAGATGCAGCGGCCCATCTGCAGCCAGGTCTTCTGGCACGGTAATATTCAATGTTTGGCAATAGAGCATGTAGGCGTCGCCGGCCGCTTGCGAAGCAGGAGAGCTACCACTGCCTTGCGAAAGAATCTGCTGGAAATTTGTTTGCACTCCTATGAGCGTGAGCCCACTCTTGCTTACGCCGCCCTGCGAAGCCATTTTAGACAGCAGCGCAGTCTGCAGGAACGGCGTCGTCGGACCATCCACGCTCGATGAGATCGCCGACTCGCTTACATGCTGCAAGTCCTCGCTTGAGATCTGGTAAACACGAACTGTGAAACCGCCAGTGACCTGATACGCGTGCCGCATCGTGCTGGTGGCGTTAGTGGGCAGAGCCACAGGCTGGCTGGGGTCCCAGTTAGTTACGTTCGCAGAAACCGGCGGTGCCGCCAAAGGCACAACCGTTCCATCGCCCCAGTCCACAAACACATTGCTGAAATCGACCTGCGTAACATCTTTGACAAGACATTGATTCCCACATGTCGAGCCCGGTGGAACCGCAGTCTGCGAAGTGAAGTCGGGCAGATAAGGTGAGCGCGAGAGATCGATAGTTCCACCTAGCCTGCATTATTCGTGAAGCCTGAGGTAGCGAAAGCCTTTTTGTGCTACAAACATGTTGACAAGACAGTGTTTAAGGCACGTTGAGAGGCTTTCGCTTGACCGATTCTATCGCGACAGAGCGTTTATTGTTTCCAGAGATTTTCGCCAAGCCGGTGGTGCTGGAGCTCGACCAGCGGCAAGGTAGTTCCGATGGTGGCGCGGTGCTGCTGAAGGCCGCCGAGCAGCGTTACGGATTGATCGCCAGTATGGCAGGCTGTTTGCGGGATCCTCGGCAGGCGGGCAAGGTTGACCATTCGTTGCGTGACCTTTTCGCGCAGCGCGTCTTCTCCATCGGCTGCGGTTATGCGGACGCCAACGACTCGGCGCGTTTGGCTGCCGATCCGATGCACAAGATGCTGCTGGACCGAGATCCGGTTACGGGTCTGGATATGGCCTCGCAGCCGACG
>DASRLI010000103.1:0-23393 GCA_035648535.1 Occallatibacter sp.
GCCGGCGGAGAATCCCGTCGCTCGGACAACTGCAACGACAAGCAAGAGCATGGAACCGGAAAATGAACTGCGACCGTGTCACCATCAACTGGAAGTTCACGCGCAAGAAGGCACGCCAGAAGTTCGGCTACAACAGAAACAAATTCACACGGTCAGAGACCTAGGTGAGTTCAAGGGGACTGAAGCACCCGGCCCCCTCCGGAATCTACGATCTGCAACGGCGAGATTAGATCAAAAAGCTGGCGCGGGTAGTGCAGCGAGGCAGCATTCGTCTCACGCGCCTGTGAGGATGCCGTGCACGATTTCGGCGTTCTCCTTGATCTCATCCTTGTCCCTGGGGAATACGCCGATGTACACGCCATCATGGGGCTTGATGCTCGCATAAGCGGTGCGAAAGGCCTGAGCCACGCCGCCGTCGGCGATGCGCCCGGCTGCCAGGATCTTGAATGCAAAACAGGTCTTAGGAGTCTGACGCATGACCTTGTACATGCGCGCCGGATCGCTTTGTAAGTAGATTTCGCGAGGCATTTCCAGCAACTGGCCGTTGAGTACCTGCTTCCACTCTTCCTCGGTGCGGGTGCGGTTGTAGACGCAGCCGGAGTAAAAATCAATGTCCCATCCCTGCTCCTCGACCAATTCGATCACTTCCGGCTTGTGGGTGCCGACGCCAACCAGTACACCCAAATCGCGCGCCCGTTTGCACCACTCTCTCTCGGCAGCCATGGTGCCGTTGCGGAAGGCAATGTCGATCTCCTCGCCCCGCCTCTGCAGTGCGAGCGGTTTGAGATCCCGAACCAACGCGGCCTCATCGTCCTTTGCCGTCACCTGGATGATCAGGTGCATGTGGCCGCCCTCGGACTGGAACCGCGCCAGGTCCTGCGGGGAGCGTCCCATGTTCACATAGTTGAAGGCATTCATACCAAAGCTTGCAGCGCGATGGAGCACCGCGCAGACGCGGTCCTGGGTGTACCACTCCCTCATCGCGCTGGAAAAGTTGTTATTGTAGTGGGCAAAACCATAGAGCGGGTTGACGCCGAGCACTAGGCGGCTGATTTCGACGCTGCCAAATTTCATCTTCGGAATCTGGACATGCGGGCCATCGGCAACTCGAATGGTGCCAGGTGCAGGAACCGGTGCTGCCGTGGGAGTCTGCGGTTGCGCAGAGCGGGCTGAGGCGCCACCTACGATGCCAACGGCAAGAGCGGCGCTGGACTGCAAAAACTCGCGACGTGTATTGGACATGAAGACACTCACTTTCCTGTGCCGGCCGAGTCGGTCGCCGGGCGGCCGGACTCTCAAAAAACAGGCAATTGTAGCACTGGTTTGGACGAAGTCTCTGTGACACGGCACGCAATTGCAACTTGCCTCATTCGCCTGCACGACGGCTCCCTGTTCCAAGTTGTGCTGGACGACCGCGCTCAACCTGCATGCGCGCTGGTACACTTCGACGGAAGCGAAAATTCAGTCAGAATCGCGATTGAGCGGTGGGGAGACGGCCATCAGGATCAAGCAGACGATTGAGAGAATTCCGGGTGGGATGATGGTTGTGCCACTCACATGCGGCGCGATCATCACTACGTTTGCGCCGCACACTGCTGAATTCTTTGGGTCATTTACCGGGGCACTGTTCACGGGCGCGATTCCCATTCTGGCGGTTTTCTTCATTTGCTTCGGGAGTACGATTCCGATGCGTGCGCTCCCCACGATGGTGCGGCGCGGCGGCGTCCTGATGGGGACCAAGGTGGGTATTGGGATCGTCATCGGCTACGTGCTCGGCCACCTGATTGGCGTGATGCCCATTCAGGGAGGTTGGCTGGCCGGAGTATCCACGCTGGCCGTGGTAGCAGCCATCAATGACACTAACGGCGGCCTTTACATGGGGCTCATGGAGCACTGTGGACGCCCGGAAGATGCTGGCGCCTATTGTGTCATGGCGCTGGAATCGGGTCCTTTCTTCACAATGATCACGCTGGGCGTGGCGGGATTGTCGAGTTTCCCCTGGCAAACGCTGGTGGGAGCGATTCTCCCCCTCTTTGTAGGGATAGCGCTGGGCAATCTCGATGATGATCTGCGGAGTTTTCTGGGAAAGGCCGCTCCGGCGCTGATTCCCTTCTTTGCATTCGGGCTGGGAGCATCGCTTAATCTCACGCGCATCTGGGAGGCCGGCCTGATTGGATTCGTGCTGGGGATCGCGGTCATCTTTGTTTCGGGAGCGTTTCTTGTCGTAGCTGATCGGTTGACAGGTGGAACGGGAGTTGCCGGTATCGCCGCAGCGACGACAGCGGGAAATGCCGCGGCGGTGCCGGCGATTGTGGCCGCGGCAGACCATAAGTATGCAGCGGCGGCTGGACCAGCCACGGTGCTGGTTGCTTCCAGTGTGATTGTGACCGCATTTCTGGCGCCTCTGCTTGTTGCCTGGTGGGACCGCCGGACACGGCCGAGACCAGAAGCAGCGCTTGAGAATCAAAGTCAAAGCTAAGTGTAAAGGCGATGATTGTCCCGGTTGAGGCGGCCGGTCGCGCACGGCTTGCGAGCGCGCTCAACCACAAACAGAGCGAATGAATCCAGATCGACCCGCAGGCGCAGGACCCGGCCGAGAATTTCGTCGCCCTGATCGACGCCACGCGCGGATGCAGCAGAACGAACTGAGTGCGGGCAGAGCGCACGCTCCCGCCAACGCGCCTTTGGAATATGGGTGGAAATTGTGCTATATTTTGAAAGTGCGGGCAGGCATTCTTCCCGTGCAAACCGTGCGCTGATCCCTCCGCTGCCCGGTTTTCCTCTCATAGCTTGGACGCGTAGCTCAACTGGCAGAGCATTCGGCTCTTAACCGACAGGTTGTAGGTTCAATTCCTACCGCGTCCACCATAAAATCAACAACTTAGCGAACGCCTCTGAGTCTCGCAACCCCACTGAACCCCACATTCGGTTAGCCTGCTTTTGCTTGTGGCTCAGCATTTGGCCGTTCTTGCGCTATCACCATCTGAACGACCTTTGAGTTTGCCTGTTGCTTGGCTTTCAAACTCGCTTTCCCATACACGTTCATGGTGGTAGCGACACTGCTGTGCCGCATGAGTTTCTGCTGCACTCCAATTGGTGCACCTGTCTCGTCCAAGAGAGAACGATAGGTGTGCCTGAAGGTATTGCGGGCACACCGAAAATTGGCTCTCCATGAGTGGATTCAGGCTGGAGCGCACTCTGAGTGCTCAATGGGGTCGGGACGGAGCAGAAAATTCCTAAAATCGTCCTCTAGGTGTGTGTCGGGCATAGCGTTTTGCCAAGGCCGATTCAGCGGTTTGCAGGGCTGGTGTTCGATCTGGGGCGCGCAGGCAGTAATCCCGTTGGTAGCTTATAGCAAGCTTTCTGTGCCGTTTTGGGTTCAACGGGCCCCTTTTCCCGCCGTTTTATGCCATTTCCAGAACCCCGCCGGCCCGGAACAGCTTCAGCAGGTTGCTGACCGCGCACACCAGCTTCCACTCGCGGCTGACATTCTCTTTGCCACGCAAGCTGAAGCGGCGAAAACCGCGCTGTTCCTTGATCTGCCCGAAAACCGGCTCGACGATCGCCTTGCGCATCTTGTACACGTTGCGGCCAGCCTCGGTTCGTAGCTTTTCTCGCATCGCCTCTTTCGGCGACGCGCCGGGAGGCGGCGGATCGCTGCTCGTCTCTACCGCGACGCCGTGCTTGTCCCGGCCCGTTGCTACGTACAGATCAACGTTTTTCACTTGCTCATCGGTCACATTCGCCTCGCTGAAGTAGCCCGTGTCGGCGCTGACCTTCTCCGGTTTCTGTTCCAGATTCGCCGCGATCAGCGCGATCATCGGCAGCAATTGTTTTTTGTCGTTCGTCTCCTGCGTAACCTCGGCGGCCACGATCACCTGCGAGGCGGAATCGACCGCGATCTGCGCATTGTAGCCCTGTACGAAGCTGCCCTTGTTGGCGCCGTCCGGCATGATGCGGCTCTCCGGATCGGTGAAGTTGCGTTGCGCCGTGTCGTCTGGCTTGGCCTGCTCGGGATCGGGCAACTCGGGCTTGCGGCCACTCTTCTTCTTGCCCGTGCACCGCTCTTCTTCTTCGCGTTCGGCCAGCTTCTGCTCGGCCTCGGCGCGTTGCTGCGAGGCCTTTTCTTTGGCTTCCTGTTCTAAAGCCGCTTTGGCCTCGCCGATCTTCTGCAACCGGCTCTCCCGCCGCTGCAACTCGGCAGGCAGTTCGTCGCCATGCCGATCCTTGCCGTACTGCGCATCCTCTTCGGCATCGGTCTTTTCGGCGGCGGCCAGCAGCGCATCGATCTCCTGTTTCAGGCGCGCCTCGGTCTCGTTCATGTGCTTGTAGCTCATCGCCTTGTGCTTGCTGGCATTCGCCTTGATCTTGGTTCCGTCGATGGACACATGGCCCAGTTTCACCAGTCCAGCCTCGGAACACAGCAGCAGAGCCTGCGTGAAAAGACCCGAGAGCGCCTCAAGATGACGCTTGCGGAACTCGGCGATGGTGGCGTGGTCGGGGTGCTGGTCGCCGGAAAGATAACGGAAGGCCACGTCCTCGAATGTGCGCGTCTGAATCTTGCGCGAACTGTAGACGCCCCTCGCATAGCCGTACAGGAGCAGACGGACCATCATCTCCGGCGCATAGGCTGCCTGCCCGCGGCCATCCTTCTCCTGATACGACGTGTAGATCGCGCTCAAATCCAGCGCCGAGACCACATCCAAAAGAAAGCGGGCCAAGTGGCCCTCGGGAAGCCAATCGTGAAGCGATGGAGGAAACAGAAGCGTCTGGTTGACCGTGTCAGGAATGAAGTTCTGGCCCATGGCTCGAACTTAAAACAGAACCTGCTGCCCACGCTGTAGGCTCCGTCACAAATCTATGCCCGACACACTCCTAGGGCCGACGAATCTCCCACGTTCGCTACAGCGACCATTCGGTGATAATTCGGTGCATACTGGAGGTTTGTCGGCCCGGTTTCCGAGCCCGAATCAACCCCACACCAACCCCACGGTACAAACTCCCCACCGTTACCCACCGTTTCTTTTCAATACTTTGGTCTGCCAGCCGTTCCGCGTAAGTCGTTGATATTACGTTTGTTATTGCTCTCTTAACCGACAAGTTGTAGGTTCAATTCCTACCGCGTCCACCATAGAATCATTGACTTAGCGAGCGCCTAGAAATCTCACCCGACATTACCCCACAACAACAAATAGGTGGCAACCGACTCCGCTTGTGCTTGCGGTTGCACATTCTTCGTCACGATGGGGCGGTCGAATTATTTGTCTGCCTGGTAAGGTTTGCGCTCCCTTTCTTTCATTTACCAAATGCAAATGTGCGGCAGTTCGTGAAGGAACTGCCGCACAAATTGCGAATGCAATGGCTAGAAGTTGAGCGGTCGCCAAACTGCAGCGAACGCGTGTTTCAGAAGCTGGTGAAATAGCCGGACGCGGCACCGGCGCCAGACATGGCGCCGGTGTATTCATAGTCGATTGCGTGCGATCAGGTGTAGACCACGCCCAGAGAGGCGTTGGCGATCGCGAGCGTGCTAGATCTACCGCTTTCTAGAACTTCACGGCGGCCCCGACCCAGACGACACGGTTGCCGGGGTCCTGACCAAAGAAGCCGCCCTGTTGGACGACGCCGGTAACGATCCCGAAGCCGTTATTGCTGCCCGTGTTGCACGCCTGTTCGACGCCCGAAGTTGGGTTTGCATTGGCGGGGCATGAGGCGCCCGGGTTGTTGAAATGGGGCGTGTTGGTGAAGCCTAACGCATCGCCTCGTATCTGCAGCGTGGCAAACTCCCTTATCTTGAAGTCACGCACGATGCTCAGGTTCATGTTGAAGAAGCCCGGACCGCGGAACTCATCGCGTTTGGTGTTTCCGTAATGAGCGGTAGCGGCGCTGCTAATCACCGGGGCTCCAAAGGAGGTCGGGTCGAAGTATGAGCAAGCGGGGTCACCCAGGGCGCAGGTGACGCCTGTGCGTGGTGGTTTGCCACCGAGCTTTTTGAAGGGTTTGATGAGATCGGCGGTTTGCCCGGAGCCATTCGCGTTCAGGTTGCCGCTCGCGCTGACCGTGAACGGAAAGCCGCTCATTGCGCTGATCACCGGGTTGACGAGCCAGCCGCCGAGGATCCAACTGCCGGGGCCTGACTTCAGCCACGGCTCGCCTTTCCCAAACGGCAGTGCCATCACGCCGGCGATCTCGAGGTTGTGAGTCCGGTCGAAATTGGACGGCGCATAGTTCATCTGTATAATCTTCGGATCCGGATAAGGGTACGAAAGGCTGCCGAGGTCTTCATTGTCGGCATAGCTCATCGCCTTCCCCCATGTATAGGCAGCGGTGAGATTCGAGCCGCCGGCAAACCGGTAGATCAATTGGGCCTGCAACGAATCGTAGCGGCTGTGCAGGTAAGGATTCAGCTCGTTGATTCCTGCCGTATAGTTCGCGCCCCACTTTTGGCTCAGAAGACCGCCGGCACTGCCGGTGCCGGGCAGCGAAGCGTTTGCATTCATATTGATGACCGGCCGAACATCGTACGTACCGACGTAGCCGATGTTGATCGTAAGGTCGTTCCCTAACTGCTGCTGGACCGAGAGGTTGTAGGAGTTGATGTAGCCGCGGTTGAAGGTTTTGGGGATTGTCGTAGTACCGGCGCTGGTTGGGAGCTTGCCGGAGCCAGTGCTCAGATCAGGTAGCGATAATAGCTGGAGGCCCTTGAAGACGTTGTAGCTTCCGCTACCCAGCCCGGTGCCGTTCAGCCCCGTCAGACTTGCGACGGGAACGTAATCCGCGGTATTCGCCGGAGAGTTGCTATCGAGGATCACGGCCGGATAGGCGTTGCGGAGCACGTGCCAGGTGTAAGGATCAGCACTGATCCCATAACCGACGCGAAATACTGTGGACGGCGTGAGACGATAGGCGGCGCCTAGGCGGGGCAGGAACTCTCCGCTTCCCGTGTCGACACCATCATTCTCCGGGACGCTGCCGTATCCGCCGAGTATGACATTGCCGGTATTCAGGTCGAGAACGCGAAGGCCTTTTTTGTTGTCGGCATATCCGAACGGGTAGTACTCCCAGCGAAGACCCACAGACAGCGTCAGTTTTGGAGTCACTTGGTAGCGGTCCTGCAAGTACCACGCCCACACGGACCAGCGCAGGGCATTGGGGTTGAACAGCGCTCTGGCTTTGCCGGTCCCACTCGGCAGACCGAGCAGGAAATCGGCCCAGGAGTTGAACCATGTCGGGGTCGTCCCTTGCTGACCAGTGACGTAGCCATTGAACTCGAATGAGCCGCGCGGCTCCTGGAACGTGCCGCCCTGTGGTTGGAAGTGGTTAATCTGCGAGTGGTTCCACTCAACGCCGCCGCGGAATGCGTGCTTGCCCTTGTTCCAGCTCAGGTTCGCGCCGGTCACGTACTGCTGGTCGCGGAACAGGAAGGGATTGGCGGGTTGAGCGTTTCCCAAGGCGGCGCCTGCGGGGCTAACTATGCCCCCGGTATTCGGGGATGCGACGCCGGTGGGGAAGACGAAGCCCGGAAGCCCGTAATACAGAGATGGGTCACCCGGAGCTCCCGCGTTGTTGGTTCCAGGGATTCCCAAATCGGTAAGCCCTTTGGCCGAGGAGAGATCGAACGTCGATCCCAACCGCTGGCGGGTGAAACCGAAGTTCCAATCGACCAGCAGAGAGGAAGTGAACGTGTGGGCGGCGCCGAGACCGATGCTCTGAACCAGGCCGGGCGCATTGCCAAGCTGCCCGCCGTTGGTTGCGTCGCCAATGGCAGCTCCGAGCAGGGGTGGGTCGTAGACGAGGGTCTTTGAAAAGCTGTAGCGCCCCCACACGGTGGTCCTGTCTGTCGGGACATAGGTGACCTTGGCATCCATGTTGTCGCGGTTAAACAGGGCGGTTCCGCTGCCCGTCCAATTGCCCAGATCGTTGGTCGTTGCCACTTCCTGTCCGATCAACGGCTGCAGCAACTTGATCATCGCTGCCGCGGCCGGGTCGATCTTACTTGGGCAGATGGTATTCAACACCCCGTTGCATGAGACCTGCTGCTTATTCGCCCCGTGCACATCGCCCGTCGCAGGATCGTAGATGATCGGATTTCCGGGCAGACCGCGGAAGTCACCTGTGATCATCCCCGCGGTTGGAAGTGTCCGGTTATCCGGTCCTGCCAGTCCGCGATCCGTGGTGCGCTCGTAGTCGGCGAAGAAGAACAGCTTGTCCTTCAAGATCGGCCCGCCAACGCCACCGCCCCACTGGTTCTGGTTCTTGCGATTCTTCTTTTTGAAAGACGGATTGGTGGTGTCCGTCTGGAAGTAGTTCCGGGCCGCGAAGTTCTGGTCCGTATGGTTTTCGTGGGCTTCGCCGTGGAAGCGGTTCGTGCCGGATTTGACCTGCACGTTGACGGCGGCGCCGCCGGCCATACCCTGCTCAGCATCGAACGAGTTGGTCACGACTTGGACTGTTTCAATCGCGCCCGCCGGCGGGACATAAGCCACGTTCGCAGGCAGCCATGGATAGGCGTCCTGCACGCCATCGATGCGAGTGTTAGCGCTCTGATACGAAAGCCCGTTCATGTTGACATTGATCGCCCGCTGCGGGTTGCCGGCCTGGGAGTTGGTCTCCGCGGTCAGTCCGGCGCCCGGGATGGTCCGCAGCAGCGCCTGGAAATTTGCTCCTTCGGTGCCCATGATCGGCATATTCTCAACCTGCCGGGACGTTATATCCGTGTGCACATCGGCATTGTCGGTTTGCAGGATCGGCGCCTCGGTGGAAACGGTCACGTTTTGCGTTGCGGACGCTATCTTCAGCTCCGCGTCGACGCGGGCGATTTCATTGGCGTGTAGAATCACGCCCGAGGTTTCCTGGGTGGCGAAGCTGGTCGCGGTGATCGTCACTTTGTACGTGCCCGGCAAAAGCGCCGACAAGCGATAGATACCGCTGGTGTCGGAGTTCGCGGTCTGGCTGATGCCGGTTATCGACCGATAACGCAGTAATCTGAGCGCGGGGAACGACCGCGCCGCTGGCGTCGGCTACCGTGCCCGTAATGGAGCCGTACAATTTTTGTGCATGAGCAGCGATGCTTCCTAGAAGCACCGCCATAAGTACGAACGCCATTAGCACTGTTCCGATCGCACTGGGATTGACTCGATGATTTGCTTTTGGCCTACCTGACATAAGAACCCTCCGGAAACTGGTTAATTGGCTGCTGTTTATTCAAACTCTGCTTGCGCTTTAATGGGTACCCTCACCTGAATTCGCAGAACCGGCATGATCCAGGGCAACCAGCGCCGTCTCTCCGAGCTCAGACTCGAAGTCTGAGCTCAAGGCGTTGGTTGTCGGCACGAACTATATGAGCACCTTATCGAAATTGTCAAGAGACAAAGCGATTTATCAAGTTGCCCCGACGATGAAGGGGTGCCGTACCTGGGCGCCGGAGACGCTGGTATCCCTGTATCGCATTTATTTTGTTTGAGTTAGGTATTCTTCGCGGGATCGGCTGGTGCGGATGCCATTCAGAGGGACTTCTATGTCTATTCCCTCTTTGCTTTTCGAATTGCGGGCTCATCCTTGGGCATGCGTTTGCTCTGATTGGTATTCTCGGACGGTTCGTGAATAAAACGCCGCTGAAACACAAGCGCTGCCGCTCCCCTAAGCCTTGCGATATCCCCATCGTGGGTTGGCAGAATCTGCGGAGGCTGCCCTGCCAGAGTCAATTCAGCCGCTTCCTTCTCTATGATCGGGCCGAAGCGGTGCCAGGAAGACGTAATGTCTCCCGCAATTAAAATCACTCGCGGAGAAAGGCCTGCAATAATTGGTCCTAGTCCGCGCCCGATTTGAAGTGCCTGTTGTGCCAACGCCTGGACGGCAGACTGGTCTCCCTCTTCTGCCTTGTTTAGGAGCTCGTGAAATGTCATCGCCCGTGCTTTGGGCTGGAGTTCCTGGTAATACCGGAGCGCCGCACGGCAGGAGGCAACTGTTTCCCAGCATCCCCTCCGCCCGCAAGCGCAGCGGATACCCGAAGGATCCAGCGAAATGTGACCAAACTCTCCGGCCATTCCGTGATGGCCAGTGATCACCTGGCCATTTGAGAACACTCCGGTTCCCACGCCTTCAGAAACAGTCACCAGCACGGCATCGCGAACCCCATTGAGACGCCCGAAAAGGAGCTCCGCCAACAGACAGGCGATGGCGGCATTTTCCATACTTACGGCAAGGCCCGTCTCCTTTTCAATTGCCCCCATCAAATCGAAGTCCGACCAGTGCAGATTCGGCGCAAAGATCAAACGCTGAGTGGTGGGGTCGAACCTGCCGGGAAGGCTAATGCCGATTCCTTCAATGGACTTGCCTGAAAACTCTTGCCGCATCCTTTGAATGCAGTCGGTAATCAGACGTGTCGAGGCAACCGGATTCGAGGTAAGCGGCACAATTGACCGCGAAAGAAGGCGACCGTTCAGGTCTACCATGGCTACGGTTGCTTGTTTGGGGTGAATGTCTACAGCAATCACCATCAGGTCTTCATTCAATCCCAAAAGCGTGGGGTGGCGGCCGCGCGCCAACGAAGCAACACCACCCTCGCGCACCCACTTTTCCCGGATGAGCTGCTCCACTATTTGCGAGACTGTGCTTCTCTGGAGTCCTGAGCGGCGCGACAAATCTGCCCGAGAGAGCGGCTGGTTGGCACGAATCAGTTCCAGCACAATATTCCGGTTGATTCCGCGCGCGGTTTCGCTGGAAGCAAGCTGAACATCGGTCAGGTCGAGGTGCCGTATGGCTTTCGGGTTTTGTCTTAGTTGCACCGGATGCTCTCCTGCAAATAAAGCGCTTGCGCAGTCAGGACTGCGCAGGAAAATACAACATTCACCTGAGCGCCCGTAGCATAACATAGTGCGCTTGCGTACACGTAATGGAATCGAGGGTTCCCCATCTTCAGTAGCGCCTCAGTCATCGAGGGTTACCATCAATAATATTGTTTAGCTGTCTGTCAGGCAGACGCGACCTTCCTGGATGCTGGTTCGCATTGTGCTATGGTTTATCCAATATAGTCGCCATTACGGTATCACTGCGAATTCCGGGGTCGGCTTCGGCAGATATTTATTGGATCGATCGCGCCGCCCAATGTCGGGCATCGCTTGGCTCCGTCAGCATGCCGGCACGGATGGAACAGCGAAAGCACGGCCGGTCAAATTGATTTGGAATGCTGATTACCGTATGCGTATATGCGAAAGTGATCGAAAGGTAAAGGCAAGTTATGAACGACCAACAGTGGAACACGCTCGTCTCAGTGGTTCGGGGAGAAGCGGTTCGTCCAGTCCCAACAGCCTTCATTATTGATAGTCCCTGGCTTCCTAATTGGGCAGGGCACACGATTCTGGATTACTTTACCGACGAGCGTACTTTTCTGGATGACAACCTCAAGGCCATTCGCACATTTCCGGAGACGATATTCTTACCCGGGTTCTGGTCGGAATACGGAATGTGCACGGAGCCCTCGGCATTCGGCTCGGTCTCAATTTGGGGTGAGGACGAATTTCCATTTGCGAAGAAGGTGCTGCTCTCGCCGGCAGATGTCGAGCGCCTGGAGAAGCCCGATGCGCGCAAACATGGATTGCTGCCATTTGTTATCAAGCGGCTCCAGCACCTGCAACCGGAGATTGAAAAGGCCGGACACAAGATCCGATTTGCAGTGGCTCGCGGCCCGCTCAATATCGCCTCGTTCCTGATGGGCACGCCGGAGTTCATGGAGGCGCTGAAGACAGAACCGGAGCTGATGCATCGCCTGCTCGAAATCGTGACGGATTTTCTGGTGGAGTGGATCGCCGTTCAGCGCGAGGCATTTCCGACGATTGACGGGATCTTGCTGCTTGACGATATTGTCGGATTCGTGAGCCGGCGCGATTTTGAAACGTTTGGGCTGCCCTATTTGCAGCGCGCATTCAGTGCGGATGTGACAGTAAAGTTCTTCCATAATGATGCGCCGGCAAAAGCTAGCGCACCGATGCTGGAAGCGGCGGGAATCAATCTGTTCAATTTCGGAATTCAGCACACATTGGCGGATATGAAGACCTGGACGAACAACCGCATAGCACTGATGGGAAACATCCCTCCGCGCGATGTGCTCGCCGAAGGGACGCCCGCGGACGTGAAACGCTCGGTCACTGAAATACTGAGTGCACTCGACGACAAGTCGCGGTTGATTGTTTCGTGCGGGGGAGGAATGCCGCCCCAGGCACCCACGGAGAATATAAAAGCTCTGATTTCGACGGTGGAAGAGTTGACGCAGTAAGGCGGTTCGTATCAGCGTTCAGTCCCAGAATCACATACGGCGGGTAGGTGTTCTATTGATTTGAATAGCAGGCATGAGCTTGCGCATTCTTTCTGAGTGACCTGATTCAGGATTCTCCTTTTGTCGGATTGTTTTGTATGAAAACTAAATAGCGCACTCCATGTTCGCCTGTTGCACGCTGATGGTTGTACGCAGGTGGCGGACGCCTACAATGGACGCCTTACGGATAAACTCCTTGGACCTCGAGCCCAAACTGTCCAAAGTCAAAATTGATCAGGATTGAAGACAGACCGATGCAAACTTGGATTCTCCAGGCTCCCCATAAACAACAGAAAAATAATACGTTAATTCAACTTTCAATAGAGGATCGGAAACCTTTTGGCAATCGGCCCCTCTGACCGGGCCCTTTGTCGCGCCGTTTTCTCCTTGACACAGCTTGTATCTGATTGCTAGGTTCCTAGCGCGGAAGAGGAATTAGAGAAATCCACCGCCAAATGAATAGCCTTGGCCTACCAGTCGAGCGGCGACGCTACTTGGGGAAAGAGGTTATGTCCTTGGCGGTGGATTTTTTTGATGGAAGCTTAACGATTGTGAACAAGAGTGCTTGGTAGGATTTCGATGGATTGGGAGGCAGTATGATGGCGACGAATCGACAGTTTGGACAACGAGCGGGAATTCTGAAGTTCTTCGGAGCGAAGCATGGTTCAGCCTCTGTTCCGCAAAGTACACACCTGCAAAGCGCCCACGAGGATGGACCGAAAGGCAAAGCGAATTACGGAGTTCGATTTTCAGTGTGGATGTGCCTGGCGATGGGCCTTTTGTTGATGTTTCCAGCGCTTAAGGCATTCGCCCAGTACGATACGGGCAGCGTTGTGGGCGAGGTACGCGATGCCACCGGAGCGGTGCTGCCCGGGGCAACTGTGACGGTGTTGAACAAGGATACGGCGTCGAAGTATGCGGTCGTATCCGGTAGCGATGGGGAATATGAGGTGCCTTCGCTGCACACGGGCAATTACAGGATTTCCGCTGAACACCCTGGGTTCAGTACGTCGATTGCCGATAACGTAACAGTTTCGGTGGGGGCGCGGCAGCGGATCGACCTGACGCTGGAGGTCGGCAAGACCGCGACCACCGTGGAAGTGACCGGCGTGTCGCTGCAATTGGAAACCGAAAACAGCGAGCGCGGTCAGACGATTAGCGGATATCAGACTGAAGCTCTGCCGCTGGTAAGCCGAAACTTTACCGATCTTCTAGCGCTTGTGACCGGGTCGCGGCAGGCGCCGACGGCTGCCACCACCAGTTCCATCAGCAGCCTGGTGCGGCAAGGCGCGTACAACGTGAACGGCCAGCGCAGCATGTTCAACAACTTCCTGCTGGACGGCATGGACAACAACGCATACGGTGAAAGCAACCAGGGTTTTGACAACCAGATCATCGCGATTCCGCCGGATTCAGTTTCGCAGTTCAACGTGGTGACGAACAACGAAAGTGCCGAGTACGGGCGTTCGTCTGGCGCGACGGTCAATGTGGCCTCGGCGAGCGGCACCAACACTTATCATGCCACGCTCTATGAGTTCATCCGCAATACCGATCTGAACGCCGCTGGCTTCTTCAAGCCGACGCTGATCGGCAGCCTCGGAGGCAGCGTTCCCTTTCAGAAACCCACCTTTAACCGCAACCAGTTCGGGATGAACTTGGGCGGTCCCATCGCAAGGAACAAGTTATTCTTCTTCCTGGACTACGAGGGATTCCGCCAGACGTTGCGTCCGCTCTACGTGTACACGCTGCCCACGCAGAACGAGATCAACGGCGTCCTGGTTGTGCCGGTGAAGAATCCAATTACCGGGGTGCCATACGCGGCCGGCACCGCGATTCCAGCAGCCGCCATTAACCCGCTTTCGGCGAAAATCATCAGCTACTACAAGCCGTTTGCCAGTTCGTTGCCAGTCTCCGGCGTGTCCACCACCGGACTGGCGTCTTCTGACTACGCCAAGGAAGTGCCTTTCACCGATAACTCGGACAAGGGCAATCTTCGCCTGGACTTCCAGCAGTCGCCGAATACATCGTGGTTCGTCCGCATCAGCGATCGCAAGGAGACTGGAGTCAACTATCCAGTTATTCCACTGCCGCTTGACAGCACGGCGAACGGCACTATCCGCGTCCTCGACCAGCAGGCTGCGCTCGGCTTTACACACCTGTTCGGCTCCAACAAGGTGCTGGATGCGCGCCTTGGCCTGTCGCGCACCAAGGCGGGCAAGTTCACCCTGTCAATCGGCCAGAACGTGTTCACGATTCCGGGTCTTCAAACTGTGCCCGCTGCAATTGCGGGTGGCTTGCCTCAAGTATCCATCACCAACTTCACTACCTTTGGACGCCAGAGCACCAACCCGCAATGGCAGAATCCGGCGCTGCTTGATCCCAAGGGGAACTTTACCTGGGTCAAGGGCAGGCATTCTCTCAAGTTCGGATATGAGTACGAGCACATCTGGATGGCCGTCAACGATAACAACCCGCTTTATGGTTCGTGGACTTACGGCGGCGGCTATAGCGCAATCGGCACCAAGGTAGCGGACGATTACTGGGCCGACTTCATGTTCGGCCTCACCAGCAGCTATCAGCTGGCCAACTACTTCGTAGTTCACCTCCGCCAGTCGCTGGATAGTGTTTATGCGCAAGACGACTGGAAGGTTACTCCCAATCTGACGCTTAACCTAGGCGTCCGCTGGGAGTATGGTTCGCCCCTCTCAGAGCAGCATAATTACATCTCCAACTTCGATCCTGTAGCCCAGGTCGTGGACACCCTCGCGCCCGGAGCCGTGGCAGGCAACGGCATCCAACCGGTTACCGCAGGCGGAGTTTACGGTAAAACGCTCGTCAATCCAGCCCTGCATGACTTTTCGCCGCGCCTGGGTTTCGCTTTTCAGGTTACGCCGAACACTGTTGTTCGCGGCGGCTTCGGTACGGGCTACGTCCACTACACCCGCGCGGGTTCGGGAGATATTACGGGCATCAATGCGCCCCAGGCCCAATTCGCGGCGGTCACGCAGCTCACGCCGAGCCCCACGAACGTGTGCAGCACCCCGCTCCCCGCGCAGATCATCGCCGTCGGGACAACGACTCCCAGTTGCTACGCCACCTCCGATCAGGGATTCCCGACCGGGTTGGTGACTGCGTTCAATCCGGCAACCGATAACATTACGTGGGTTCCCAAAAACAGGCCTGACAGCTACGTTGAGAACTACTTCCTCAGCGTGCAAAGGCAGCTGACCAAGAACACCCTCCTCGACGTTGCGTATGTCGGCAACCACGGACTCCACTTGGAAGGTTTCCTGAATGCAAACCAGAGAGTTCTCTCAACCCTCGGTACCAGCAACGTCCAGAGGCAATACGCCAACTGGCCCAGCGATATAACCGAATCTCTCAATGAATTTTGGTCGAACTTCAACGCGCTGCAGGTTCGCTACGAGCAGCGCTTTGTCGCCGGGCTGACCCTGCTGAATTCCTTCACGTGGGAGCACTCACTCGACAACGCTTCAGCCTCGCTCGAAGCCAATACTCCCTCACCGCAGAATGGCACGAACATCCGTGGGGATTATTCCCAGTCGGATTACAACCTCCCATTGGCCAACGTCACCAGCCTTGTCTATGATTTGCCGTTCGGCCATGGTCGGCACTTCCTCTCCGGCATCAACGGCGCTGAAAACGCAGTGCTGGGCGGCTGGCAGATCAGCGGAATCGTTACAGCGCAGGCCGGTACGCCTTTCAACCTGACCTATACACCCAACGCGACCCAGCAGGTTTCTCCGCAGATCTCGGCAACCTACCGCGGCGCCAACGAATATCGGCCGAATTTTGTGCCCGGCCAGAAAGTCTCGCAAGGAAAGTCAAACCGCTCAGCCAACACCGGCTACGTGAACTACATCAACTTCTCAGCCTTCGTGCTGCCACCCGTCCAGGACAACTCTACCCCTACTAAGAACTATCTCAGCCCCTTCGGCAACGCTTCGCGTAATCCCGGCCGCAATCCGGTATTCAACGAAACCGATTTGGACCTTAACAAGAAGTTCAATACTCCGCTCGAAAACCTGAAGATCGAGTTCCGCGCGGAGGCCTACAACGTCTTCAATCACACCAACCTCTATCTACCCGGCACGATCAGCGGCTCGCAAGGCACCACTTCGAGCATTCTCTCGACCGGAGCTACACCCAGCCCCTCGGCAATTACCGGAGGCAATCCGACAGGCGGCGGTCAGATCACCTCCACCTTTGAGCCGCGCATTCTCCAGTTCGGATTGAAGGTCATTTACTAGCCGCGACCAAACAAGCGTGCCAGCCAGTTCAGGCGGCTGACACGCTCCTTGTTCTGTTCCCTTCGCCCCTGGGGTGGCGGGGACTTTTTACGCACGAATGGGTGCGGAACGATTCGAACGAAAGAGAAATACCCCCAAGCGGCGTGTTCAGGAGCATCGCAGCCGAAAGATAAGGTCATTCAGCACTTGATCCAGACAGCGCTGCTCGTGTTCTATGAATATGAGTGCCGTAGCGCGCAGCAGAGTGCGTCCTGACTGGTTTCGGACCTGGGATCGTGTCCGGGGCTGGGAGAGATAGAGATGACGACGAGAGCAGACATTCTGCGCGAACTTGGCCGGCAAGCGGAACCTTGGGATGTGTTAGTAATTGGGGGCGGCGCCAGCGGCCTGGGTGCCGCGGTTGAGGCAGCTTCCCGTGGTTATCGCACCCTCCTGGTCGAGCGATCCGACTTCGCAAAAGGAACTTCGAGCCGAAGCACGAAGCTCGTGCATGGCGGCGTTCGCTACCTCGAACAGCTCAATCTGACCCTTGTGACAGATGCATTGCGGGAGCGCGGCCACATGCTGAGGAACGCGCCGCACCTGGTCCACGATCAGCAGTTCGTCGTCCCGGCTTACAGTTATACTTCCATTCCCTACTATGGTTTCGGGCTCAAGGTATATGAACTGCTATCCGGCAAGTTGTCCTTTGGACGCTCAGAGATTCTTTCTGCCAAGAGCACTCTGGAGAAATTGCCGGGGCTTATCGGAGAGGGTCTTCGCGGGGGCATTCTCTATCATGATGGGCAATTTGACGATGCCCGTTACGCCATTTCCCTGCTGCGCACTTTTCAGGATTTGGGCGGAACTGCGATCAACTATGTAGAAGCAGTTGGTTTGCTGCAGAGCGGCGGAAAGACAATCGGCATCCAGGCGCGTGACCGGGAAGATGACGCCGCCTTCGATCTGCTTGCAAAGGCCGTGATTAATGCCTGCGGCGTCTTTTCGGAAGAAACGCTTTCGATGGATGGTGGCGCGCATGAATCGTTGCTTTCTGTCAGCCAGGGGACCCATTTCGTCTTGCCGCATTCCTTGCTGGCCGGCACCGCTGCACTCATGATTCCAAAGACGGCCGACGGCCGTGTACTCTTCGCCATTCCGTGGCACGGAGCCACAATTGTTGGAACAACAGATGAATCCGTCGATCGAGCATCCACAGAGCCACGGGCCTTTGTCTCGGAAAAGAACTTTCTCCTCGACCATATCGCCCGCTACTTTGGCCGCAGGCCAGACCCAAAAGAGATTCTCAGCATATGGTCCGGCTTACGGCCCCTCGTGAAAAAGGGCGCTGTCAAGACGTCGCAGCTATCGAGAGACCACACCATTCTGGTTTCTCAATCCGGCCTGATTACGGTAACCGGAGGCAAGTGGACCACCTATCGGCGCATCGGACAGGATACGATCAATCGCGCCTGCGATGTCGCCTCGCTCCCCTCGCGGCCGTCGCGAACACTGGAGTTGAAGATTCACGGCTGGACTATGGATACCAGCGGAGCGGCATCCGAGTGGGAGCGCGTCTACGGCGCGGATCTGCCGTTGCTTTGTGCGCTTTCATCAGAGGATGCCGGCCTCTATGCTCTTCTTCATCCGCGCCTTCCTTTCAGGGAACGCGAAGTTGTCTGGGCCGCGCGATATGAGATGGCACGCACGGTGGAGGATGTCCTTGCCCGGCGTACCCGCGCACTTTTCCTTGACGCGCGCGCGGCCATAGAAGCTGCGCCTGCAGTCGGCCGCCTTCTGACCCGGGAGTTGAAAAGAAGTGAAACCTGGAGAGAGAAGGACCTGGCGAACTTTCTTGGAGTTGCAAATGGCTATGTCTACCAGGAAAGCGACATGGCATGAAGAGACTGCTCTGCAGGCAAGACGAGCCAATCAAAGGTTCAGGCGGCTACATAAAAGTACTCTATGCAAAGGCTCTCTTCCCAGCGTTCCTGGTGAGCTCAGCGTGAATCATGTCCACCGCGCTGAGAACTGATGAGAGCCGATACTTATAATGGCTTAGTCCAATCATCCTGATTCAATCGCAAACGCTGCAGATACAGTGAGGATTTTCATGACTTGGAATTTTCCATTCCTCAGGCCGGCCGCGCATATTGCCAGGCTTCCCGAAGAGCAGATCAAGCGAGTCTATCCGCGGCTGCGATGGCAGATTATGGAATCCACGTTTATTGGATACGCCATTTTCTACTTGGTCCGAAATAATCTTCCGGTTGTCTCCAAAGAGATAGGACAATCTCTTGGTTATAGCAAAGGGCAGATCGGAGATCTGCTCGCGGTAACCGCAATATCCTATGGCGTTGGGAAGTTCCTCATGGGCGCGTGGTCGGATCGCAGCAATCCACGCTACTTTATGCCTCTTGGATTGGTCTTTACGGCTCTCTGCAATTTCGCCTTCGCAAGCGCAAGCAGTTATCCGATTCACATGGCTCTGTGGGCACTGAACGGCCTGGCACAAAGTATGGGATGGGCCCCATGCGGGCGCTCACTGGGCCACTGGTACAGTATCGGTGAGAGGGGAACGAAGTTTGCGTTCTGGAACGTCGCGCAGAATGTGGGAGGAGGACTCACCGGCCTCATCGTCGCCTACAGCACATCGTTGCTTGGATGGCGTTCGGCATTTTATGTTCCAGGAATACTGGCGATCATCTGCGCAATCTACCTCTTGATACGACTCAGGGACACGCCGCAGTCTGTAGGCCTTCCGCCCATCGAGGAATATCGTAATGACTATCCTGCCGGCAATCACACTAACACTGAAGCGGAACTCGGCACGCGCGATCTGCTGGTAAATTACATCCTCAAGAATCGTTATATCTGGCTTTTCGCCGGCGCTAATTTCTTTACGTATATCGCCCGGTACGCAATGCTCGATTGGGGGCCCACTTACTTGAAAGAGGTGAAGCACGCGAGCCTCGGAGAAGGTGGAGTAAGTACCGCGGCACTGGAGTTTTCCGCTATCTTCAGTAGCATCGCCGTAGGTTGGTTATCCGACAAGCTCGGCGGGCGCCGTGGAATGATCAGCATGCTCTGCATGATTCCCGTATTTCTTGCCTATGTAGGAATCTTGTGCAGTCCAGACAACAAGCTATGGCTCGACTTTGTCCTGTTTGGGGTCATCGGATTCTTTGTCTATCCGACTATTCTGTTGCTTGTCGTGAGCGCGCTGGACTTCACTTCAAAGAAGGCGGTCGGCACCGCGGCCGGCCTCATCGGCCTCTTTGGCTACGTGGGACGGGTGGTAGAGGGAAAAGGAATTGGTGTTCTGGCTGAACGATACGGCTGGAACACGGCACTTAATGCGGTCTTGGCGGCGACCTTCCTGTCAATTGTGCTTCTATCTTTGTCGTGGAAACTCTCGCCGCGCGACGTGAAGGCAATTCATTCCAGAAACTCATGATTTCTGCATCTGGAGGCAGGCGCAGACACCTTGGGCATTGACGAGAGCCTGCGCGCTGTTACAGACTGAGGTCGATAGCACATGCCTGAGATGAAAAGAGTGTGCCGTGTTTAACAAAGACAATGTCAAGGCGGATGGAACTGCGCAGCCCGGCACTTCGAAGCAAGGTCTTCGCCAACCTTCAATCAAGGACATCGCGCGGCTGGCACGGGTATCGCACCCGACAGTTTCTCGCGCTTTGCAGAACAGCCCGCTCGTGAATGCCAAGACCGCCGAAAAGATCCGGAAGATCGCAAAAGAGTCGGGCTATCGCGCAAGCGCTGTTGCACGCGGTCTCGTTACCAGGCGGACGCGCACAATCGGACTGGTTGTCACAACGGTCGCCGATCCCTTTACGAGCGAGGTCGTCACCGGAATCGAGCAAACCGCCAACGATCATGGCTACTGCGTGTTTCTGGCCGACTCGAACGCCGATCCCGATCGCGAAAGAAAGATAGTCCAATCGTTTGCAGAACAGCGTGTGGATGGCATCATCGTTACCTCTTCTCGCGTGGGCGCGTTATACCTCCCCCTGTTGTCAGAAATGATGGTGCCAATTGTCCTGGTAAACGATCAACATCCCGGTGCGTTTGTCCACTCCGTAATGATCTGCAATCAGGAAGGAAGCCGTGCGGTGACCGAACACCTGGTTGGGTTAGGTCATCGGCGAATTGCTTATATCGGCGACCAGTTCGGTTATCAGTCGGATACGGAGCGCTTCGCAGGTTACCGGGAGGCTCTGAACGCGGCCGCAATTCCGTTTCTTCCCGAGCTCGTGGTTCGCGGCGATGGCAAACCGGAAGCGGCCATGCGCGCAATGGATGAGTTGTTGGCGCTGAAAGGCCCTCCAACGGCAGTTTGCTGCTATAACGATATGTCGGCCTTGGGAGCGATGCGGTCGATTCATATGCTGGGCTTGCGCGTACCCGAGGATATTTCCATAGCGGGTTTCGACGATCTGTTCGTCGCATCCTACACCCAGCCGCCGCTGACGACGGTGCGTCAGCCGATGCGCCGCATGGGGCAGTTGGCGATGGAGAACCTTATCAAACTGATGTCGGGCCAGGAATCGGTGGTCAGAATCAAGATCAATGCGGAATTGATTGTGCGGGAATCGACGGCCAGGGTTAGTACGCGTAGACCCGCAATCGCCAGACGATGACGGCCGCATGGTTTCGTTGCTATCGGCCATCCCCGGGAGTGGCCATTACAGCATTTTCGAGTTGAGTGTTAACACAACTTCGGGTGCCCCATCCTTTGTGCGTTCTTTGCGCAAAGGGTGGGAGACCACTGACATCCATCGCAACTGTGAACACCCCGGCCGAAGGCGCTCTAGACAGGCCGCCTATCGTAGGCCTGCAACATAATTTCTGCGGGATGAATAGCCTTGTACGTGGTTCCATGTTCTATCTGCATCTGGCAGGTGGCGCATTCGGTAGCAACCATCTGCGGCTGCGACGCGTTGATGCGATCGAACAGCTGCCGGCCGATTGCCATGGAGACTTCATACTTCTCTTGTTTGAAGCCAAACGTACCGGACATCCCACAGCATCCGGCATCGATATCGTCAACCGTCACGCCTGGAATCTGGCGCAGGAGGTGAAACCACGGGCGGCCAATTCCCTGCGACTTCTGATGGCATGGCGCATGGTAAGCGAGGTGCATATTGGCGGCCTGGAACTCCGTGTTGAGCATTCCTGCATCCGACTGCTCCATGAGCAACTCGGCGAGATCGAACGTCTGGCTGCCAATCCTCTGAACTACATCGGCGAGTCCCGCATCATCCTTGAGCAAACCGCCGAATCCAGTCTTGAGCATGTACCCGCAACTTGAGCAGGCGGTGACGACGCGCATTCCTGCATTCACTTGATTCGCCATAGTGCGGACGTTGTCATGCGCCAGAGAGCGCGCCTTGGTTCGGTCACCGTTCGCCAACGCTGGAACTCCACAACAGTCTGTTGCAGCAACTTCTGTGGTGAATCCGTTTCGCTCCAGAAGATCGATAACTTTGCGGCCCAGTTCGGGCCGGTTGTAGCGAATGAAGCAGCCGGGAAAGAACAGCATGCGCGGCCGCTCCTTCTTATGCGCGCCAATTGTCGGTGTGCGCAGATCCGGCCGTGTGTACGCCGGGAAAACTCTTTGTGGCGCAATCTGCATGAGCTTTGACATCAGGAAACGGGCTGAATCCATCGACAGCACGAAATTGGAAAGTGCAGGTAGAATCGTGGTCAGCCGGCCCAACAATCCGGGACGCGCAAACCACCAGTCGCGCAAGCCGCGAACAAGGGGCTTGCGGTGCATTGCCTTGGCACGTGCAATCATCTCGGACGCGCCAACCTGGTGAGGACAAGCGACGTCGCAACGGTGACATCCCAGGCAATATTCGAGCCACGCAGTGTCCGTCGCAACACCTTCGCAGCGCAGGCGTTCAAGCTCCGGACCCAGGTGCTTGGGACCGGGATATTGCGCATGAGCACTGTATACCGGGCATGCGGCGTTGCAAACCGAACACTTCAGACAGTTGTCGATGGCGAATTCATCCAGCCGCATAGTGCCCCCTTGTTTCCGCGGCCAGATTCCCTGCGCGGTAACCTGCGAGGATTTCCATTGCGTCTCCGCTGCTATCGGCTCTGTCGTGCGGGCTCGATTCGGCGACGAAGAGATTCCACGCCATTACCGAGCCCCCAGCGGTGAGGGGACGCATCCGCTCATCATACCCCGCAAACTCCGTGCCCAGAAGAGCGGCAGAATCCTGTCCCGCTGCGAGCACTACACATTCGCCGCGTAGAATCATGGGGTGCCCCGGACTCGCAACCTGCAGCTCGAGACATGAGCCATCGTGGATCTGCACCTTCTGTACCGGGAATCCCTGGAAGAGTTCTACGCCAATCTCGTGAAGATAGCTCCAAAGTCGATTGAACAAGCGCAGGCCCGAAACGGACGGAGGCAGAGTCGGCAACTCGCAAAGAGAACAACCGAGTTCGCGTTCGCATTGCGCGAGCTGCTGCGCAGACGAATGCAGCCCCAAAATGCCGGGAACTACAGCATGCTCGAATCCAGACGTCGCGAGCCGCAGCGCCTTGACCAGCTCAGAGCGGAAGCCGGGATCGTCGTCAAAGCGAGTTGCGATGCGGGGCGTTGTAACCGGGCCTCCGAAAATTTGCGCAAGAGATATCTGCCGCGCTGTGTAAGTACAAGCAAAACCCAGTCTGCGCGCTTGCTCATTCATCCGCTCGGCCATGAAATTCTCGTCAAAGCACGATAGCTCGCGAATCCCAATAATCGCGGTCCGGGAACCGTTGCGCGGCTCAGCGTTCCAGAGAGAACGGGGCGCAAG
>DASRLI010000104.1:0-14128 GCA_035648535.1 Occallatibacter sp.
ATCATGGGAGAATGGACACTAACCCGTCATGACCAAAGAAAACATTACCGAATCTCTGCCCATCACGGAAATCGCGCCCGAGCCAGTTCCAGAGCCGATCGCCGAACCAGCCGCTGCAGTCATCGCCGAGCCGGTTCCCACCCCTGCGCCCAAGGCCGCCACCGAGCCTGCTCCCGAGCCCGTCGAAGAAGAACCCACAGAGTCCTTCGCCGATCTTCTCCGCGACTTCGAACGCAGCCACTCGCACAAATCGGAGCCCGGCGCAAGGCAGTTGCAGGGAACTGTCATCTCCCTCTCCGCCGACCAGGTCTTCCTCGACATCGGCTACAAGACCGAGGGCGTTCTGCCCCGCACCGCTTTTGAGAACAATGCCGAAGCCGTCAAGCCTGGCGACACGGTCCCGGTCTCCGTCACCGGCCGCAACGAGGCGCACTATTACGAGCTCTCCCGCTTCAAGGTCGCGCAGCCCCGCGACTGGACCGCACTTGAAGCTGCGTTTGCCGAAAAGCTCGCCGTCGTCGGCACCGTCACTGAAGTTATCAAGGGCGGTCTCTCGGTAGACATCGGCGTCCGCGCCTTCATGCCCGCCAGCCGCAGCGGCGCCCGCGACGCAGCCGAGATCGAAAAGCTCGTCGGCACCCAGATCAACTGCCGCATCACCAAGCTCGAAGTCACCGACGAAAATGTAGTCGTCGACCGCCGCGTTGTCCTCGAAGAGCAAGCCCGCGCCGAAAGCGCCACCCGCCAGGCGGCCTTGAAGGAAGGCGACACCGTCACCGCCACCGTCCGTACCCTCATGCCTTACGGTGCGTTTCTCGATCTCGGCGGCATCGACGGCCTGCTCCACATCAGCGACATCGCGCACAGCCGCGTCGCCAAGCCCGAAGACGTGCTCACCGTCGGCCAGGAACTGCAGGTCCGTATCCTCAAGATCGATCCGCAGACCAAGAAGATTTCGCTCGGCCTCAAGCAGCTGCAGGCCGAACCCTGGGAAAAGGCTCCGGAGCGCCTCGTCGCCGGCCAGCGCATCACCGGCACCATCACCCGCCTCGCCGACTTTGGAGCATTTGTAGAAATCGAGCCCGGCGTCGAGGGACTCATTCATATTTCGGAGATGTCCTACGGCAAAAAGCTCCGCCACCCCAGCGACATTCTCAAGCAGGGCGACCGTGTCGATGCAGTGATCCTCTCCATCAAGCCAGAGGAGCGGCGCATCGCCCTCGGCCTCAAGCAGACTCTCACCGACCCCTGGTCGAACATCGAGCAAAAATTCCCCGCAGGTTCGCAGATCGAGGGCCCGGTCACCAAGCTCATGAACTTCGGCGCCTTCGTGCAACTCGAAGAGGGCGTTGAAGGCCTGATCCACGTCAGCGAGATCAGCGCCGACAAGCGCATCAATCATCCGCAGGATGTGCTCCGCACCGGCCAGGTCGTCAAAGCCCAGATTCTGGCCATCGACCCGATAAAGCGCCAGATCAAGCTCTCCATGAAGCAGCTGGTCCCCACCAGCATCGACGAGTACATCGCCGAGCACAAAGTGGGCGACGAAGTTTCCGGACGCGTAGTCGAGCAGTCGCCCACGCGCACCGTAGTTGAGTTAGGCGAAGGCATCCGCGCCGCTTGCCGTGCGGGCAAAACGCCTGCGGCGCCGGCAGTTGAGACGGAAACCAAGAGCACCGGCAAGATCGATCTATCCAGCCTGTCGTCGAAGCTCAAAGAGCGCTGGCAGGGCAACGCCCCCGCTGCTTCATCCGCACCCGAGCCATTAACCGAAGGCCAGATCCGCAGCTTCAGAATCACGAAGGTGGATGCCGAAGCAAAGAAGATTGAAGTGGAGTTGGCGTAGCGAGCTACAGATACACATTATCGATAAAGCACCACCGCCAATCCTCCCCGCGCTCGGCGGATTGAACCAGCGGATGCTGCGTTTCATGGAAATGCGCACGCGCATGACGGCCCGGTGACGAGTCGCAGCAGCCTACATGCCCGCATTCAAGGCACATGCGCAAATGCAGCCACTTGGTGCCCAATTTGAGACACTCCTCGCACCCCTTCGTCTGTGGCTTCACGCTCTTCAGGTGCTCCGCAACGTGACTGCAAACCGTAGCCGCCATCGCAACCTCCGCTTATTCGAGACGATTCGTTCGGAACTTCTACAACACCCTGCATCGCCTGCAGCTTGCTCATCCCAATGCCGCGCTGGCCTTTACGGCGTTCGCTAAACACGCTCGACACAGGCAGTCGGACTCACGGATGGTCCCACGCGGCAGCGCCGGCAATTCATCGCACCAACAACCGCCCATTCTGCATTCGAATGTCTGGCCGCATTCTGGGCAACTCTTCATGCGCACCCGCGAAGTGTCGTCGGACGCGCAGCAATTGGATGCAGCAATCGCCCGAAAAGCATCAGCCGGTCCATTCCAATCGAATATTTCCGGATGGATCAGGTGAGCCAGGAGTTCGGTTCCCTCAACCACACGCGGCCCGGGACGCGCGAAATAGGAGTTTGCATCCGCCGCATACACCCGCTGGTTGCGCACCGCCGGCAACTCCGCCCAGCCCGGCTGGCTCTGCAAATGGCCAACTTGCTCGAGCGCTTTCTCAAGATTGAATCCGCACGGCGAGAAAATGATCACTTCAGGCGACCAGTCCAAAACGTCCGCCCATGGAATGCGCACGGAATCCGTTTCCTTCCTCGCCAACTCATCCGTGCCGCCTGCAATCTCCACCATCTCTCCGACCCGGTGCCCGGCGCAATAGACAGGGTCGGCCCACTCCATGCAGAAGACCCGCGGCCTGTTGGCAATCCCTTCCGTCCGCGCGGCGATATTGTTCAACCGCGTGCGGCGAGCCTGAATAAAGGTCTCCGCCGCCTCCAGCCTGTCCGTAACCCGGCCCAGCTCGCGTATGTTTTCAAAAATCTCCATCAGCGAGTGCGGGCTCATCCAAACAATCTCCGGCTTGGGCTCAAGCAGCTTCAACGCAGAAGCCAAATCGTTGCCCGAGGTAGCACAGACCTGGCACAGGTTCTGCGTCAGGATTAAATCCGGCTTAAGTTCACATAAGAGAGCTTCGTCCACCTGGTAGAGGCTGCCACCGCTGCCAATGCGTTCAGCGACTGCAACATCGATTTCCTTCAGGCTCATATGTTCCAGCGGCAAAGCGGGCCTGACCACAACCGGTTTCACTCTTGCTTCAGAAGGAAAATCGCACTCGTGCGAGATCCCGACCAGCTGATCGCCGATACCCAGCGCATACACCATTTCGGTCGCGGCCGGAAGAAAGGAAACAATTCTCGCCTTCTTCATAGGATCTACTCCAAGGTTGATTTTTCTTCAGAGGCTGCGGGTTGTTCTGCAGAGTGCCCGTCATCTCATCTTACTGAGGTGCCGCCATCCACGGCCGCCACGGCCGAGAAAACCCCGATCAGAGCGCAACAAGAGCGCCCGCGCCGCCCGAGATTCCGAGGCTCGCGCACCAATCACCGGCCAGCGCCTTGCTTACTCGCTCCAGTCTTTCGCGCGCTCCACGGCCTTCTGCCAGCGCCCGCGCCGTTCTGCACGATCAGCTGGATCCATGCGCGGCTCAAACCGCTTGTCGCCTTGCCGCTTCGCCCGCAACTCCTCCGGCCCTGCCCAGAATCCCGTCGCCAACCCAGCGAGATATGCCGCACCCAGCGCAGTCGTCTCCGTAACCTGTGGCCGCACCACCGGAACACCCAGCACATCGGCCTGGAACTGCATCAACAGATCGTTCACTGAAGCGCCGCCATCCACCCGCAGCGCAGCGAGCGGCGTCCCTGTTTCGCTGTGCACGGCCTCCAGCACGTCGGCCACCTGGAACGCGATGGCCTCCAGAGCCGCCCGCGCAATGTGTCCCGGCTTGGTATCCCGCCGCAGCCCGATCAGCATTCCGGCCGCATGCGCATCCCAGTGCGGCGCACCCAGCCCTACAAACGCCGGCACAAATACAACGCCACCCGTGTCCGGCACAGAGGCCGCAAGGGCCTCCACATCCCCCGACGAACTAATCAGCTTGAGGTTGTCGCGCAGCCACTGCACCACCGCGCCGCCGATAAAAATACTTCCCTCCAGCGCATATTCCCGCCGCCGCCCGGCACTCGCCGCCAGCGTCGTAATCAGGCGATGGCGAGAACGCACGAACTCCGTCCCCACGTTCTGCAACAGGAAGCATCCCGTCCCATAGGTGTTCTTGGCCTCGCCCGCACTCCAGCACAACTGCCCGAAAAGCGCCGCCTGCTGATCCCCGGCAATGCCCGCGATCGGCACGCCGCCAAGGCCCAGCGTTGTCGTCACCTCGCCCACCTTTTCGCTCGACCAGACCACCTCCGGCAACATACTCTCCGGAACGCTGAAGAGGCGCAGCATCTCCGCATCCCACTCGCCCTTCACGATGTTGTAGAGAAGCGTTCGCGAAGCATTGGTCACGTCGGTTACATGCCTTTGCCCACTGGTCAGGTGCCAGATCAGCCAGCTGTCGATGGTGCCAAACGCCAGCTCGCCTTTGTCGGCGCGCGCCCGCGCGCCCTGCACATGGTCCAGAATCCACGCCACCTTGGTCGCTGAAAAATACGGATCAAGCACCAGCCCGGTCTTTGCGGATACCGCCTCCCCGGCCCCAGTCGCCTCAAGGTCGCTGCACCGCGCAGCCGTCCGCCTGTCCTGCCACACGATGGCTGGATGAATCGCCTTGCCTGTCGCGCGCTCCCACACAACCACCGTCTCGCGCTGGTTGGTAATCCCAATCGCCGCCACATCCCGCGGCCGCGCACCAATCTTGCCCAGCGCCTCCACCGCGCAAGAGAGCTGGCTGGTAAGGATTTCGGTGGGGTCGTGCTCCACCCATCCCGCCTGCGGATAGAACTGTTCAAACTCGTGCTGCGCCGTTGCGGCAATCGTTCCGCTCTCATCAAACAGAATCGCGCGGGAACTGGTAGTCCCCTGGTCCAGTGCAAGAATGTATCCCATTTGTTTCGTCCACCTTCGGAACACAGTCAAACACGCTTGCCTGCTCAACGGCAAGGAGGCGGCTGCGGTAGGCGTCCACCAGGCCACGCAACACTTTCCAGGGTTGCGCAATCAAAGCTCCGTATTGAGCAGAAAGATACGCCGTGCCGCATTCTCATCGAGTGAACGACGGCATCCTGTATCATTAAGGGGATGCCCCGCGATTTGGTGGCTCCAGCGGAAGCAGGGATGTTGTGTCCAGAGCCCATTGCACTCACGTCGACGCGACCAGCAGGGAGCGGCGACCCCCGCATTAGGCTCAGCAAGGCACCGTAACCCTGGTTCCACTCAAAACCAACGGAGGATTTTTCCCATGGCAGATACAGTCAAGAAAGCAAAAGCCCCCGCAAAACCGCGCAAAACCGCAGCAAAGAAAGAAAAAGTCAGCCAACCAGCAAAAACGTCCATGCCGCCTCGCGACGAGATCGGAAAACTCGCTCGAGCCTATTGGGAGCAGCGCGGGTACCAGGATGGCTATGCGGAGCAGGACTGGCTGCGTGCCGAGCGGGAACTGCTCAAAATGGCTTCCTAGAAACGGCCCTGTAGCCCTGATCAATTGTGTCGCGTACTCCGCGCTAAAGTACGGAGAGATGGTGCGCTGCCCGCAGGTATTTCGCCCTCGGATGAAAGCAGGGCATGGCGCTTACTGCACCGCCATTGCTACTTTGCTATCGTCCCAAAGAACGCATTGCTGCCCGAGCGCAGGTCGCGTCCATACGTGAACACTACGCTCGTGCCCAGCACCGTAAGCTTTGTCCCGACCCCTACATCAAATATCCACTGTCCCGTCGACAATCCGCTTGTCGGCGCGCCCGTTCTGGCAATGTCAGCCAACGGCCCGGTCTTGATGCTGAACAGCCCATTGCCATAGATGCGCCGGTAGAAATCCGTGTTTGCGAGAAAGTAATTACTGCCCAACGGTGAGCTGCCCTTCTGCCGGTCCCGCGTGCCGATTTGCCCGCGAAGCCAAAGATCGGTGTCCCGCTCCATGCCGAGCATGAACAGTTCGTCAAACGGTGCGCTTCCGAACGTCCGTCCCGCGCGCACTCGTTCCGCAAATTCATACGTGTCGCCCTGCGCCTGCGGAAACCAATGCGCTAGGACCGATCCCTGCAGTTTTCCAAAAACATTCGGCGCGCCGGGCACTTGCGCCTGTGTCGGCCACATGCGCGCAAGTTCTGAGTTCGCTTCCACGGCAATTGAAAATCGCCGCTCCGGAACATCTACTACCTTGCCCTCGATCGAAGCCAGATGTTTCAGTTCATAGCCGGGAACCACCAGCGCAGGTGTCAACGCTGTTCCATCCACTACGTTGCGATAGGTACGATGCGACAACTCCGCGCCTGTAGACCACTGCAGTCGTCCACTCGGAAAGCCCATCACCGATCCAGTGACCGTCTGCCGCTGCAAGTTCAGCGATCCCAGCACCGGGGCCGCGCCGGTAAACGAGCGCCGTATCGCCCAGTTCTCATTGCGCGCATCTGCTTCCAGTTGCCATCGCCATTGTGGCAGATCGTGCAGCGGCGCAGAAACGGAAATCCATGCACGCCTTTTTTGCGAGTCCCAGCGCAGCAGAGATTCAACATTCGCGGCCGACCCCCGGATATTGAAGTAGCTGGGATAAATGGTTCCGTACGCCGCCCCACCGAACGTCGAAATCAGCGCCTGCACGCGGCTGCTGCCGAAGCCGTTCAGTTCCTGCGCATGAAACTCGGCGTCGAAACTTCCACTGGGATTTCCATCCGCGCGCGCATTCAAAACGATGTTGTATTTCGGAAAGATGCCCAGCCCATCAAGCAGTGCCTCGGTCGTTTCAAAGTCGCGCTGCTTCAGCGTCGCCGCCGGCGAAAACGCAAATGCACGATCCAGAATCAGCCGCTGCACGCGCAGTTGCGGATCGAAATTAAGAGCAGCGACATATGGTTTCTGAGCGCGGTTCCAATACTTGAGCGCCGCGTTCGTGTTTCCCATCAGCAGGTAAACGGTCCCAGCAAAGTTGTTGGCGTATTCGTCCTTCGGGTCGATCTTCAACCCTCGACGCAGCCACGCCGTCGCCTCCGAATTGTGTTTGAGTTCAAAAGCAACGCCGGCCAACTCGATCGCGAAGCGCTTCTCCTCAGGACATTCGTGCTCGCCCGCGATGAGCGCCGCGCGCGCCTCCGGCCACTGTTGCAAATGCGCCAAGGCAAGTCCGTACTCGAAATTCAGATCGGCCGAGCGCGAAGCAATCGAACCGGCCAGCCGCACCACCTCGGCCCAATTCTTCTGTTCAAAGAGCTGTTGAATCTGGGAAGATTCCGGTTGGGCGTCCGGCCCGTTCGCAGAGCATTGCCCCCACAACATGCCGGAAAAAATCACAAGAGAAAACAATCCTGCAATCAGTGCACAGACGCGCTCAGCTTTCCTCTGTCTCTGCAAGAGCGCCTCCGTACGGCTCTTTTCTCAATAGAATGGTCAGCGCGCAGTCGCAGCCGGCACGGCCAGCAGCAACCAGTTGTGCGTTGCGCTCCACTCTCTCTCGAATCCCGCGCGCTCCCGCGTCAGCAGCTTGCGCTCTGCAGGATCGTTCATCGTCACCAGCCCGCGCTGCGCATCGATTCCATCGATCACAACATAATGCAGCTCGCGCTGGCCGCCGGGCCGGAGAGCCGCAATCAGCGGACGTCCCTTCCGCAGTTGCTCCTCAAGATCGCTCCAGCTTCCGTTCAGCGCGAACACCTGAAATCCATGCTGGCGCAGGTACTCTCCCATTTGCTCCGCACGAATGCCGTGTTCGCGTGACGAATATAACTCGCGTTGAATTGCATCAACGTCGCTGTCGGCGCCAGACGCATTCCTTTGTTGGGCTGCCCAGTACCCCATCACCATTGCAATCGACGCGGCTCCGCATCCCTCTTTCGGCTGATGCACAAACGGCACGTCAATCCATACAGGCGCAGGTGTTGGCGTTTCGGCCCTTGCCGTTCCTGCTAGAACCGGAAAAACAAGAACCAGAAACGCCGTGCACCGCGCTGCAACTTTTGCATTCAATGCTTGACCGCGACAATGATGAGAACGACCGCAACAAGAATGATGAGCAACAGCATCTCATTGCTCAGCGCGCCTGCAGCAAACTTCTGTTGCGCATCCGCTGCGCGCGTAGCCAGGTTCGCCAACTCCTCATCGGATAGCGTGGGAATGGCCGTCTGCACCTGCACGGGGCTTACGTGCGCATCCCGCATGGCGCGCTCGGCCATCGGCGAGGAAAGAAATCCGGCGACAGTAGTGATGTTCCGCTGCCGTGCCGCGGAAGACGTCTCCAACTGTTTCTGCAGCGCCTGGGAGCTGACGATATGGTCCTGCTCCATAGCTTGCGCAAAAACGTCGGGAGGAAAGGCGAGAGCAACAACCAGCGCGCCTGGTAAAACTCCTTGAATCAACATCCTGGAAAGGACTGACAGTCTCATCGTTGGGGGATCTCCGAGATTAGTATTTTTTGCTTCACTGTTAGATGCCCGACTATGAAGGTTGAGTTGCCACCTCTCCCGGCTCATCCTGTCACTCGATAGCTAACTGGTTCTATATGCGGTCTATAGCGCCGCTCAACATAAAAGCCGCCTACACTCAACCGGACTTGATCAGCCGGTAACCGCCGTACAACGCAAGCAGATCGACAGCCCCCGCAAAGATCACTCCTGTCCAGAAATCGGGGTCGTGGCTGGGGCCATAGCATTTTCGGGATTGGTGTAGACCGAAGGCACCATGCTAAGTGGCTTTTTCCTCAAGAAAAAGCCACCTTTCAATGCGCTTAAAAAGTCTACGTGTATTCCGAAAATGCTCTGATTGCGAAGAAGTGATGGATTGCATGGGCAAAGTGGAGAGCGGTGAGGATTACGGCAATTCCGCTCATGATGGTCAAGGCTCGCATGTTCGCTCCTGAATCCCAGCGATGGAATGCCGAAGAGGTTAGCACAACGCCGGCCCGCCAGGAACTACTGATTCAACTCCCCGTAATGCGGCACCTTGGGCGTCAATCTCCGTACCACGAACTCCTGAAACAGATTTCCGATTGCGCTTGAGGCAATGCCCAGCCCGGACTCTTCAATCGTCAGTGCCACGCCATCGCGGTTTTTTGCCGGATAGTAAAGATTTGCGATTCCACCCGCAGCAAGGCTGCCCAGAATTCCCGAATAGTCGAACTGCCAATGCCCGTTGTCGCCCTTGCAAATAACCGCATTCGCAACAGCGTAGAGTATGCGCGAGCGAACCGTCCCGGTGCCTTTGTAAAAGTAGCGCGGGTCCTGCTTGAAAGCCGCAGGCAGTATTGCGCCGCCGATCATGGTGCCGATAAAGGCGTCGGCATAACTCGCGCCAAAGCGTTTGGCATAGCCCTGGGCTCCCTGCCCGTAACCGCTGAATGAATTCTCAGCCTGCTCAATGCCCGCGAAGCCTCCGGCAGCCACCCATGCAACAGGATCGATTGACGACTTCCATGCAAGAACATATTTTTGCCGAGTGGTGAGCGGCGGCGCGTTGGGCGCGTAGGTGACATAGAAATTTGGAATGATGCCCAGCACGCGCTGTTGCGTCTCTTCGTGGAATTGTTCCACGGCAATGTCCTGTTGCGAAGCTGTCACCTGCACCTCGCTGGTAGCAGTTGTCACCTGCAGCACGATGGTTTGCGTGTCGTAATTCTCGCCGGGGTGCAGAGTGCCGGAGAGTGTCCGGGTTGCGAATCCATCCGAGGAGATCGTGAGTTTGAAAGCCCCAGCAGTAACGTCGGCGAAATTGAAAGCGCCGTCGCTGCCGGTGGTCTGCGTTCGGGACAGTGGAGCGCCGGGGCCGGCCAACGTCAGCGCAACGCGCACGCCCTCGTATACCTCTCCGTCTTTGCTCTCAACCACGCCGTGAATGGTCCCTGGCGAGGCTTCATCGGCAGCGGGTTCTGCGGTTTGTTCCGCGGTTTTCTCCTGGACTTGCGGCACGCCTGCCGATGCGCCATCCTGACCCCTCACGCGAAGCCCAGGCGCAAACAGCGCAACAATCAGGATTAGGCCGGATTGCACCACGCGCATACGAGAACCTCTCGGTTCTCGTTTCAGATTTGCTTTAAGTCCGCTCAGGCCTGCCCTCGGTTCTGAATCAAGGAAGATGCCCGTATCGTGGGGAAACGGGGCGCAGAGTATCCTGCTTGGTATTTAGACGAGCTTTACGCCGTGTTGTTGCAGGCCCAGCGTGCGAACTCTATTGCACTTCTCCGATATAAACCCCGAAAGGTCCCAGTTCGATGGCTCCCAGCGTCGCTGGGTCCGCCGCCCCTGGCGTCTTTAGCAGCGTCTTTACTTGGTAAGGCTTCACGCCCGCACCGCCGATTGCCAGGTCAACCGTCTGCGGGTCGGCAGTGAAGTTGACACTCACCACCACCTGGGACGCACCGTGCGCCTGTCGCATCCAGCTCAGCACCTTGTGGTTCTCGGTGTCCAGCATGATGTTGGCGCCGTTCTCAAATGCCGGCACGGTCTTCTTCAGCTTGATGAGGCTCTGGTACCACGCAAACAGCGAAGTAGGATCGTTCTTCTGCGTAGCCACGTTGATGGTCGCCGCGCTCGGCGGCACCGGCAGCCACGGTGTGCCCTGGGTAAAGCCCGCGTTCGTGCTCGCGTCCCACTGCATCGGTGTGCGCTCGCCGTCGCGTCCCTTCTCCTTCGGCCAGCCGGTAATGCCAATCGGATCTTTCACGTCCTGCTTGCGCTTCGGTGGCGTGGTCTTCATCCCGATCTCGTCGCCGTAATAGAACAGCGCCGCCCCACGACTCGCGAACAGAATCGTCGCCAGCACCCGCTGAATGTCCTCGTCATGGACACCGTCGCAGTAGCGCATATCCAACCGCGGGTTGTCGTGGTTGTCAAACAGCAGCAGCGGAATGTGCGCGCTCAGGTGCGTCTCCGCATCGACCAGCTTCGAGCGGAATTGCGCCACGTCCAGCTTGTTGATGAACGCCGCCTGCGTATCCATCGGCAGATGAAACTCCGGCTTCCCCGGTGGGCCATACATCTTGGCCAGCTCTTCAATGTTAGGCAGGTACGTCTCGCCGATCAGCACCCGGGTTCCCGGAAACGCGATGGTATTAAACTTGTCCGTAGTCGCCCGCATCTCCTCCATCACCGGATGCAGTCCCAGTTGGTTGTCGGTCTTCGAGTTGTCCAGTTGCGGGTCCCCGTAGGCGTTGATGATCACTTTCCCTTTCTTGTCCCGCACCACGCCTTCGTCGGCCATGCTCGGATCTTCAAAGAGTGTCGTGATCGCATCGAACCGGAATCCGCCCACTCCACGCTTCAACCAGAAGCCAACGATTTCCTCGAATGCCTCATGAACCTTGGGGTTGTGCCAGTTCAGGTCCGGCTGCTGAATGTAGAACTTGTGGTAGTAATACTGCTTCGTCTTCTCATCCCACTGCCACGCCGAGTGGCCAAACAACGACTGCCAGTTATTTGGCGGCACTACCTTGCCGGTGGCTGGATTGACTTTGCCGTCGTTCCACACATACCAGTCCCGGTAAGGGTTGTCTTTCGACGAGCGCGACTGAAGAAACCACGCGTGCTTGTCCGAGGTGTGGTTCATCACCATATCCATCAGCACCCGGATGTGACCCTTGCTGGCCTCCGCCACCAGCCGGTCAAAGTCGGCGAGCGTGCCGTACTGCGGATCGATATTCATGTAGTTCGAGATGTCGTAGCCAAAATCCACCTGCGGCGACGGATACACCGGCGTCAGCCAGATCGCGTCCACACCCAGCTCCTTCAGGTAATCCAGCCGCTCGGTGATTCCGTTCAGATCGCCGAGTCCGTCCCCGTTTGTGTCTTGAAAGCTGCGTGGGTAAATCTCATAAATGACGGCATTCTTCCACCAGTCTCGTTCCGCCGAGTGAGTTGTAATGCTGGGAGCCGGTTTCACAGCCGCGGTTTGTCCTCCTGCAGTCAGCGCCGCGGTCCCCAAAATCAGGGCCAGAGCGCAGTTCCCTAACTTCATTGCGCCTCCTCGTGCTTGTTCCGCCGTTCGTCAATTCGGCAACTGTATTAGACGGGTGAAATTACCAAAGCGTTGTCGGCTTCAGTTGGTACCGTCCGCCACAGCCCAATGTTAACCTCTGAATCTAATTCAGCTTCGTTCACGGAGGATAACGGGAAGGTGTATCATCCGTTTACCAAAACCGCATGAATGGAGCCAACAACATGACAAAACAGACGCAAGAGGCAAAAATCGTTGTCAGTAAGGATGGTCCATACATCGTTTCTGGAGATGTACCGATCGCGATTCAAGTCATCACTCCCAACCGCGATGGGGAATCCTGGGAATGGAAGCAAGGCGAGTCATTTGACGTAAAGCCCGATTACGCGCTTTGCCGCTGCGGTCACTCCAAGTCCAAGCCATTTTGCGACGGTTCTCATGCCAAAATCGGGTTCGATGGCCGCGAGACCGCGAGCCGCGTGCCTTACGCCCGGCAGGCGGAAACGATTGACGGACCCACCGTGGTCCTGAGCGACGCTGAAAACCTGTGCGCCTTTGCCCGGTTCTGCGATGCAGGTGGAAAGATCTGGTCGCTCATTGACAGGACCGATGAGCCCGAGGTTCGGCAACTGGCGATCCACGAGGCGACGTATTGCCCCTCGGGCCGCTTGGTCTTCCAGGACAAGAAAACGCACAAGGAGATCGAACCGCCCCTTCCTCCTTCGATTGGCGTGGTGGAAGATCCGGCGCTGGGATGCAGCGGCCCGCTCTGGGTGCGCGGGGGGATCACCGTTGAGTCGCACGACGGCAAGCGCTACGAAAAGCGAAACCGCGTTACGCTCTGCCGCTGCGGTGCATCCGAAAACAAACCGTTTTGTAACGGAGCACACGCCCGCATGAAATTCCAGGACGGCCTCATTGTCAAGTAGACTCGCTCCGTTGAAGGGCCTGAGTGCCAAGGGGCGAGAGCCCAAACCCCAATCTCACTGAGGCTGGTCCGGCCGTTGCGCCGGCTTTCCCTTCATCCGGTCAAAATCGACGCCGAACTGCGGATTCGCGCGTGTGCCATTGATATGAATTGGAACTTCTGTCCCCGCTCCATCCTTCTGGAAATAGCGGTCCACGGGCTTCAGCAGGAATCCCTTCCAACCACCCACCATTGCTGATACCGTCGCCTGCATCTTCGCAGTACCCGCAAAGTTCAGCAGCCCACCCTCAATGCCATATGTACCCTTTAGATCAATTACTGCTCCCGGCACCGTGTACTCCAGTTCCGGCAGAGTGACCAATCCCGCCGCCATCCGGAAACTCCCCTTCATAGCTGAGCGAACCTCATCTTCGCCGCTTGCCTTCGCTTCCTTCGGCCGTCCCTGGCCGCGCGCGCTCAACTCCCGAATCCGATCTTGTATCTTCGCGCTCGCAAACTGCGCATCGTCCAGCGCAAATGTGCCTGTGAGCTTTAGACGTTCGTGAACGGGAACAGGGCCGGGCGGAATTTCCAGCCCTGCCTTCATCGTCAACGCACCAGTGAGCAATGGAGTTCTTGAGCGGCTCGCAAGCCGTAGAAAATCCTCAATCCGTCCCCGGTCCACATTGATCGTCAACGCAATCTCGTGCCCGGCAGGGCGCAGCCCGCTCTTCCCGACCGCCACCGCAGCCACGCGCATGATCTGTCCGCGCGTCCAGAAGTGCGAGTGCCCCAGGGTCGCCTCCACAGGCTCCAACTGCGTGTCCCCGTTGGTCCCGTCCACATACGCGTGAAACTTCGTGTGCAGGGGCAGCGTAGTGCCAAAGTGGGTCAGTTGGAAATCCTGCGTATCCGTCTCTCCATCCACCACCATGTCGCGCAGTGTGCCCTGGTAGTGCCCGGTCGAGTTCAAAATTCCCGCGATCCCCTTGAATCCGCTAAGGTCCGCATGATCAAACCGATAGTCGCCCACAATCGGGCTTTCGCCGGGGTCCGCCACCAGCCACGGCCCTAAACTGCCTTTGGTGTAAATAGTCCCCACCGGCCTGGGATTGGTAAGTTCCGCGTCGAAGTTCATCGGCCCACCGGCACGGATTCCCGTCAGCGTCAGATGTGCAATGGCAAACTCCAGCGGCAGCTTGCCCGG
>DASRLI010000105.1:0-2750 GCA_035648535.1 Occallatibacter sp.
CTTGCGCCCAGGGCCTTGTGACCAATTCCCGGCACCAGCACCGCCGAGAGCGCAAAAAGGCAAACTCCGTAGGCCCAGGGCGCCCAGTCGAGCAGCCGGTGGTAGTCGATCTTGGCAAACAGAAACATGGCCGCGAGGCCGCCGGTGATCCAGAACATCTGTTTGGTGTAGAAGCCGACATACTTTGTATGCAAGGTGGCCGAGTAGATTTCAAACACCGAAAGCGTGCAGAGCAGCAACACCATAGCTAGAAGCGCCCAGTCGAATTCGCGGAAACTGAGGATGCGGCGCATGGCGGTCATTGTGGCTTCACCGGACTCACGACTCGAGTTTTTGCGAGCTGAGTCACCGCCTGCTGGGCAGGGGTTGCGGCTGGCTTCGCTCCCCCAGCGGACTCTGTCCCTGACTTGCGTGCGGCCTGTGCAGCGGAGTGCGTGTCAGATGTGGTGCGCGCAACAATCTGGCCGTTCTGAACAAGAAAGCTGCCGCCTTGCATCCGGGGCGGGCTGTCGTTCTGCTTGCCGGGACCGCCGCCGGAACTCGGGCCAGTCCATACAGCGCTCATCACCACCGGCGCGGCTGTCTTGACCGGCACAAGGTTATGCGCCAGGCGGCGTTGCTTCTCCACGTAAGCTGAGACAATCTTGGCGCCAATGCGGGCAGGATAGTAGCTGAACTCGCCATTCTGCCAGAGCACCGCCACCACCAACTCCGGATTGCGGCGTGGAGTGACGCCGACAAACCACACATTGGGATTGTTGCTCTTGCTCTTGCCAAGGCGGCTCAACGCATCGTGGCTCATTGTCTGCGCGGTTCCCGTCTTGCCGCCGAAGTCGATGCCCTCAAGGTGGGCCGAGCCGGCAGTGTGGAAGTAGGCGGGCTGGGTCACCTGATACATACCGTCAGTGATGATGGTCCAGTTGTCGGGATCAATGGGAATATCCACATTGCCACTTCCCGGAAAGGTCTCCGGCAGAGCCTTGCGAAATTCCTCAGGAAGTTGATCGGGAAAAACGACGTGGGGCCTGACCAAGTGCCCTCCAGAGGCGATGCCGCCAATAATGCGAGCCAGTTGCAACGGTGTAGCCGCAACAGCACCCTGACCGATGGCAACGTCAAGCGTCTCGTCGGGATACCAGCGGGCGCGGTAGTTCTTCAACTTCCATTGCGCGGATGGCATCAGCCCGGCCTGTTCACCAGGCAAATCAATGCCCGTCTTCTGTCCGTAGCCAAATTCAGTGGCGTATTTTGAGATTCTGTCGATGCCCAGTCTGTCGCCGAGCATATAAAAAAAGGTATCGCAGGAATAGGGAATCGCGTCGTGGATATCCACCGCCCCATGATGTTCGTCGCAATGGTGGAAATATCCGTAGGGGCCCCAGCCGCCCGGGCAGTTAATCTTCATGTCCTGCGCAATCCCCTCCTGCAGTCCTGCAACGGACATGAGGATCTTGAAGGTTGACCCTGGTGCCAACTGTGCCTGGATGGCCTTGTTCATCAGCGGATGATCGGGGTCGGTGATGAGTTTGTTCCAGTCTGTGCGGTTGATGCGAACGGCGAACGCATTGGGATCGAAGCTGGGACGAGAGACCATGGCGAGAATTTCGCCATTTCGGGGGTCCATGGCCACTACAGCGCCGTTGCGATCGCCAAGCGCCAACTCCGCTGCATGCTGTAAGTCTTCGTCGATGGTCAGTCGCAGGTCCTGGCCGGGTGTGGCGTGCTGGGTGCGTAGGAAGCCAACCTCGCGTCCGCGGCTGTCGACTATGACATCGCGGGAACCGTCCTGGCCCCGCAACAACTGGTCGTAGGTTTCCTCTATGCCGCCCTTGCCCACCACGTCGCCGGGCATGTAATAGGCAAAGCGCGGATTGTTCAGATCCTCTTCACTTACTTCACCCACATAGCCGATCAGGTGAGATGCAAAGCCGTCGCGGGGATAAAGCCTGCGCTCCTCATCAATGGTTTCAAGCTCGGGCAACTCGTTGCGGTGCGACTGGATGAAGGCCTGCTCGTCGGCGGTGATGTCCTGCTTGATGGGGATGGGTTGATAACCAGGAGCAGCACGATAGTGGCGCAATGTGGCTTGCAACTGCTCCAGGTCAATGTCAAGTCCGCGGGCGATCAAGGGAAGATCGGCGTCCACGTTGCGATTCTGCTCGCGGACCAGAAAGCAGGACACCGAAGGGTAGTTGTCTACAAGCAGCCGATTCTCACGGTCGAACAGCTTGCCGCGCGGGGCAAGAATAGGCACTTTGCGAATGCGGTTCTGCTCGGCAAGCATGCGGAAGTTCTCCGCGCCAAGTACCTGCAGGCGCCACAGCTGCCCAGCGAGTGCGAGCATCATGAACAGAATGCCGTACTGCACCACCGTCAACTTGAGGGTGGAGAGCTTTTCGCCGCGGCTGCTGATGGAATCCATGTTTCTACGCCTTAGAATTCTGCGAATTTCGTTGCCTTACATATTTCCTGGCCTTTGGTTCTTTACTCTCTAATCTGGAGACGATCGAGCAAGGGAAACAGCACCATGGCGATGAGCGAGTTGCCTATGGCCCGGAAGACTTCAGTGAACCACAGCCACTTCAGATCGAGGCCGAGCATTACGCGGAAAACGAAAACATAGATGGCGCTCGACAACAGGGACAACAGGAAGTTGAGAATGAGCCGTATGGTGTGGTTTTCGACGTCGATGCGGACGCCAAAGGACGCGGCCAGAAAACCGACCGTGGTTTTGGCGATGCCGTTGATAC
>DASRLI010000106.1:0-5557 GCA_035648535.1 Occallatibacter sp.
AGAAGCTCCTCGGAGCTTATTGGCGCCTTTTTCTCAGCTGCCTGATCCGCTTCTGCAGACGAATTCTTAGCCTACAAGGCCTTCAGGCCCGCCATGTGCAATTCCAGAATGGATGAAAACGACTTTTTCAGGATCGACTAATCAGCAGCGTTGAACGGGAATTGGCAAATGGACTGCTGGCCCGCAGTGCTCAACACGATATCCACGCGCCGGTTCTGGGCCCCGACAATGGTCGATAGGTTGCGACTGAACTTCTCGCGATCTGCTGAACTCAGCTCAGCATTCCCGGCGACCATTATTTCACCTGATAAGCGGAGAGTCACGACGCAGCCAGTTCGGTTATCAGTTGGGCGCCTTGACAAACATTTGGGATGGTCATATCCTTCCAAACGAAGGCCAATCAGGGAGGCTGATATGGACGTAAAAAATCTACGCATAGCATCTGTGTATGTAGCCGCTTTTTGTCTTTTTTTTGTAAACGCTTTCATCGTCGCGCAGTCCACGACAGGAACAATTCAAGGATCAGTTCACGATCAGACCGGGGCTGTCATTCCAAATGCCCAGATAATTGCGCTGAACACGCAAACAAATGAGGCGCACGCCGCTAGCTCTTCGGCCTCGGGTGATTACGTTTTGCCCAACCTGCCGATTGGAATCTATCGCATCACGACGACTGTTCCTGGGTTCAAACAATCTGTCCGGGACAAAATTGAATTGACAGTCAACGCGGCAGTGCACCTTGACCTTGAAATGACGGTTGGTCAACAAACGGAGACAGTCGAGGTGACTGGCGGTCAACCGCTGGTAAACACTTACACTGCTGAGCTTGGACAACTGGTCGAAAACCGGCGCATTGAAGAACTTCCATTAAACGGGCGTAACACATATGGTTTGTTTGCCACTCTTCCAGGAGTCTCGAGGACGAGCATTCTCACCATTCAGACACGTGACAACAATAACGTTAGTGTCAATGGACAACGTCCGGGAACAAGCAATTTTCTTCTGGATGGTGGGTTCAACAATGACATCTGGAGAAATCAAGGAAACAGCGGCCCAAATCCGGACGCGGTGCAAGAGTTCCGGATGATCAATTCCAACGCAAGCGCCGAGTTCGGGAGACTGCCCGGTGCCGTTGTCAATGTGATAACAAAGTCGGGCACTAATAGTTTCCATGGATCGGCATACAATTACTTGCGGAATAACTTCTTTGACGCCTCGCCATATTTTCAGAAGTCCGTGAATCCACTCAAGCAAAATCAGTTCGGTGGGTCACTTGGCGGACCAGTCATTCGAAACCGCACGTTCCTGTTCGGTTCCTACGAGATGCTACGTCTCAGAACCGCATCTTTCGTGAGCGGTATCTTGCTGCCCAGCGCGGCAGAACGTGCCGGCAATTTCAGCGCCTCCGGTAAGCCAGTTATTGATCCTACGACTGGAGTAGCTTTCCCCGGAAACATCATCCCTGCGTCCAGGCTTGACCCCGTCGCAGTGAATATCGTCAATCAGAGTTTCCCTGCGAACAATTCCGCTGATGGCTTGAGTTACCGTGCAACAGCTAGCGCCCCGCAAAATCAGTGGCAATACGTAATTAAGGGTGATCACAATCTGACGTCGAAGCAAAAGATCAGCGTAAGTTACTTCCAGCTGAACACGGACCAGTACAACCCTCTTCCTTATCCTTCGAGCTACCCTGGATTTGGCGATCGAAACGACGGCGTACGACAGAAGAATTTAGTAGCCAACCACGTGTGGCTTGTCTCTCCGAGGTTCGTCAACGAAGCACGAGCCAACTTCATGCGTCGGATTACTCCATGGCTTCCGGTCTTCAGCAAGAGCCTGCAGGACTACGGCAGCAAAGTGCACTTCGGATCCACACCGGTGATACCGCCTCGAATCTTCATCAACGGCCGATTTAATGCCGGCACATATTATGCAGTCGGCAATGATCAAGCGGTTGCAGCAAGCGACACGGTCACGATGGTTCTTGGCAATCATAGTGTCCGCTTCGGAAGCTGGTATATGCAGGGTATCTACCATGAGAATGGCAGCAGTGCGGGAAGCACGGTCTCGAATTTCACGGGTACATTCACTGGAGATGCAATGGCCGACTTCATGCTTGGTCGATCCGCAAACTTTAATGTCGATAACGGCAATTATCCCGATCTTCGTACTACTTCAATTCACAGTTTCGCCCAAGATGATTGGAAGATCACACCACGCCTCACGTTAAATCTGGGCGCTCGTTACGAAATAACAACTCCGCTCGTATGGACAAAGAACTGGATACCAAGCTTCCAGGTGGGAGTACAGTCGACAGTATTTCCTGCGGCGCCCACAGGGATGCTGTACTACGGAGATAAAGGCATCACGCGCGCTGGTCGTAAGACTGATTGGAACAACATTGCGCCCCGCATTGGACTTGCCTACGACGTATTCGGGGATGGAAGGACCGCACTCCGCGCCGGATTCGGTATGTTTTATTGGGCGCAATATGGTGATGGCGTTCGCGCCAGCCAGCCATATGGAGTCTCTATCACTACTTACAGCACGCCGAACCTTGTTGATCCTTGGGATACAGCCCATGGGGGCGTCGATCCCTTCCCCTATACGTTGAACCCACAGAACCCCACCTTCATCAAGCCAATTACCGTTATCCATTTTGCTCCGAATGTGGCGACCCCTTTCACAAGTCAATACAACGTCAACATTCAGCAGCAATTGACCAGCTCAATGAGTTTGCAGCTTGCATATGTTGGATCACGCTCCCGGAAACAACAGCTCAACATTGATGAGAATGCTCCGATCTTTGTACCGGGTTCGACGAATGGCACTGCCAATTCAACGACTTCAAACGTGAACCAACGGCGACCTTACAACGGGGCAACCGCTTCAACGGTTGTTCCGGCCAGCGCGGTCTCACTCGCTCAAGTCGCGACATATAGCACGGCTGTAAACGCTTCGTATGACGCACTGCAAGCTACATTGATGAACCGTTTAAGTCATAGCGTGTCATTCGTCGCGAACTATACCTGGGCAAAGACTTTGGACATCGTTTCCGGCAACCAATACAATGCCGGCATCGGAATCGTTGACTCGAGAAATCCTGGGCTGGACAAAGGTAATTCAGATGGTCAGCCTCGCCATCTGTTTACCCTCTCAGGCGTATATGAGCTACCCACAACAAAGCGGTTCGGCTTTGTTGGAAAGCATATTCTCAGCGGCTGGCAGGCTAACGGAATTCTGAGTGCAAACTCAGGCAGCCCGTTCACGGTCACTTCGGGGGTCGACTCCAACGTCGATGGAATTAACATTGATCGCCCCAATCTCGTAGGCAATCCGTTTCCTGACGGCACACGGACCCTTTCGAATTTTCTGGCAAAAACAGCATTTGGAATGCCAACCACCGGCCAAAACGGAAGCCTTGGTCGCAACACGTACTTCGGTCCAAAATTCGTCAATCTCGATGCAACCCTCATGAAGAACTTTCCAATTACGGAATCACAAAAGGTCGAATTCAGGTGGGAGGCATTCAATGCACTGAACCATACAAACTTCAGCAATCCAACTTCGAACCTCTCATCGGGGAACTTCGGAAAGATCACGGCATCCGGCCCGGCTCGCATTATGCAATTTGCATTGCGCTATAGCTTTTAACCAATGGAGATTCGATGAAAAGGATTTGTGCAATTCTCCTGGCCGCACTGCTCGGGGCATTCTCTGCGCAGATTTCGGCACAAGGTGTTAAGAAGCCCGGCAAGCTTGCCCCGAAGCCGCTCTTTCGCGATCCAGTGCACGATGGGGCGGCGGACCCGACACTCATTTACAACCGATCAATGCATGAGTGGTGGATGTTCTATACAAATCGAAGGGCAGATTTGGCAACCGATGTACCCAAGGATGTTACTTGGGTACATCGCACTCGAATTGGCATCGCAGTTTCGAAAGATAAAGGTGCCACTTGGACCTACCGAGGAGAGGCCCAGATCCCATATGGGAAAGACGACTACACCCATTGGGCTCCAGATATTGTCTACTGGAAGGGCCTCTACGACATGTTTCTTACGATAGTCCCCGGAACATTCAAGGACTGGAACGCTCCCCGAGAGATCATTCACCTTCAAAGTTCGGATCTTGAAAACTGGAAATTCATATCAAAACTCGACGTCGGTTCCGAGCGAATCATCGATCCGTCACTCTACCAAATGGACTCGGGTACGTGGCGGATCTGGTATAAGGACGAAGCAGATAAATCGCACATCCATTACGCTGATAGTCCTGACCTAGTAAATTGGACTGCGAGAGGAACGGCAGTTTCAGATCGCGGAAGTGAGGCTCCAAAAGTCTTTCGTTGGTCTGGCCGTTATTGGCTGATTACTGATGCCTGGCATGGTCTGGGCGTCTACTATTCAGACGATCTAGAACATTGGACAGTTCAGGCCCAGAATCTTCTTGCAACGCCGGGAACAATGCCAACCGACCGATCGATCGGTCATCATTGCGACGTTATTGTCAATGGAGATAGGGTTTTTATTTATTACTTCACACATCTTGTGAACGAAGACGCGGACCCGAAGATACCGCATTCGAGTTCACATACGGTATTACAGGTCGCTGAATTAGAGCTCAAGGACGGTCAACTGTATGCTGCACGGGATGCTCAGACCTTGGTGGACCTAGGCCCCAACTAGGCGTGTTAAGTGAGTTCTTCTGGTGGCAGGTTCTGATATGTAGTACCCGGCTGCGAACTGCTGCTCATCGCTGAACACGGCGATCTACAGCTAATCAGGGCCAGCTCCGAGTTCTCTTCGAGGGCTGGCCTGCAGTATTGTAATAAGTTGCCCATTGCTCAGCTAGGAGCTGTGCTTCTTCTGCGAAGTTTTTTCCTCCAGGAGTTCGTCGCGCAACTTAGAGTTGAGGCTCGTGGAATATCCGTTCTCTCAGGGAGATACAGGTTGGACAGACAGATTCGGTGATTCCGTGCTGTCAAGCCCTTGCGCAACGCTGCATCGATGAACTCAGGGCGTGGTGGCACTTAGTTGATGGCAGCAGCCCGATTGGCAAGAGAGTTCTGGTCGGGCTGAGAGACTAAGCCGTTCAGGGACGTATCGCAACCTATACCTTTTCAGACGGCCGGATTGAGTGAATCCGGCCGTGTGTTTTGTTGGGGTTAGCAGGCTGGTTTTTTGACCCCTTTTGTCACAGGGTGAAGAAGGCCGGTCAGGCTGTTTTATCGAGCTCTTCCAGTACTTGTGCTTGGGCCGGCGGCATGCGAAGCACACGCTGCACGGTGGCCGTTGAGATGCGGTGGCCTTTAGCGATCTGGCGAAGGCTCTGGCCCTGCTCGCGATCTCTTTGGATAGCAACATTATCCAGCACGAGCGGTTTACGACCGATGTGCTGGCCTTCGAGCCGTGCACGCCGCATGCCGGCGCGCACCCGCTCGATGATTAAGCTGCGCTCCAACTCAGCAACTGCGCCGACGATGACCACTATGGCTCGGCCAAGTGGGCCGCCGGTGTCGATATTTTCCCGGAAGCTGATGTACTCGATTCTCAAC
>DASRLI010000107.1:0-5803 GCA_035648535.1 Occallatibacter sp.
CGCAGACGCTCTTACGGGACTGCCTTCTTCCGGACGTCATGACAATTGGAGAACCGGAGAGGATTGTTTCGCAGCTGGGATGGAAGCCAAGCGTCCGGCATACGGAGTGGGAATTCCATCTGTTTGCAGGTAACGCCTGTATCATCACCAATCCGGAATTAACCCTCAAATGGCGATCACAGGCCAAAGCACGTTTCCACACCGAATCTGGTCGATTTAATACTCAGCGATGAGGCACTCACCGACAGCGGTTTTCTGGAGTAATGTCCGGATCGCCGACAATCCGCTAACTGCGTCAATCCCGGTATAATTTTCATCCGCGATAGTGGCGACGCAACAGAAGTTAATGAGATTATTCCGCTGAGCCGAAAGCGCCCCAAGTGTTGGGGTTTCTATGTGTCCAGCGGGATCGATAGGGGAACTAGGATCAATAGGCGATTCAAGGATGGGGCACCCGGCACCCGGGCTAACGTTATGTCCATCTTTGTCACAGTTCAGAATTCTGTATATTCTGTTTTGCTCGACTTTGAACCTGCAAAGACGAGATCCGGGCCACCCTGGCCGAGTCCTGCCACGGCAGGTTCGAACAACAACTCCTCGATCGTTTTGAGCTTGTGCGGTTGCTTTTCTTTGAAGATACAACTGGTTCTAGACCATGAATCAGTGCGTCGGCTGCCTGGTACATCTGCCAGGCCGTGGTCCAGTGAATCTCGATCCCCCTTCGATCGGCTTCTTCCGCAAGCCATGTGAAAAGATGGCCAAGCCCGCCGTTGAGCAGCGGCACAAGATTTCTTTCCGCCGCGCCGTGCGTATAGAGCTTAAGAAACAGGTCGCCGCCAATGGAAGGGGCAAGATCGAACCATTGACGTACCCGCGAGGGTGTTGGCAGATCGTAGCCGGCGATTTCTCCTGTCTCAAGCCGCGGCATGATTCGTTCGCCGAACCGGAGACCGAGCGGCCCAGTGATCATCAACAGGTCGCCACGCTTGCCGCCTCCGACAGTGGCTGCGATCCCGCGATCGAAAGATCTGGGTCGATTGTCCGGGTTATTCGTACACCAGTAGATCTTGTTGACCACCCGCCCCTGGGCCGCCGAGGGGAGCGATGGCAGGGTGAAGTCGGCGTAGCAGCCGAGATCGCGTAACAGGGCGATTTCTCCGTTGAGGCCGCACCTCTCACCATTTGGGAGCGAGTTGTCGAGCGCCCAATTGCCATGGATGAAGCCAAAGACGGTGCGGCCGCCCTGCTGGCGAAGGAGACCGTGGTCGTCCGTGAGTCTGCGGCAGTATTCCGTGACTTTCTGAACGAAGGAGTCGCGCCGCTCATTGGCGTGGTGGAGATGCACTTCGACGTCGCCGACTCCCAGCCGCACCATCTCCGCGATGCCTTCCAGGAGATCACTCCGGTATTCATCCTGCGGATAGAAAAAGCTGTACTGGGGAGGCTGCCCTGCGGCATCGAGGGGAGCGTCGCTTGCGATGCGGGGCCACTTGTCGCGCCACTGTGCGAGACGGCCAAGCGCGGTATCAAGGGGTGCGCCGCCGACTAGTGGCTCGAAATGATCGGTGATGGCAACCCAGATTCGCTTTGGTTTCGACGGCCGAACGGTTTTCAGCAAACGGTCTTTCAAATAGGGCAAAAGCCAGATTCCAGCGTGTCTTGTGAGTTTCATTGGACTGCGATACCCCCGTCGTTCATCGTTCCTTTCGAATCTTGCCGATCCAGAGGGGAAGCTTCCGATTGGCGCGGTTCAAACAACTGCTCCAACTAGCCAAGGCGGTCCTAGATAGTCATACTTCAACAATTGCTCCCGATCGAATTGAAGTGTCCGCCGTGATGATTAAGAACAGAGAGAAATCTCGCTCACACCAAGAAGGTCATTGGATTCTGAATTCCTGGGACCATTGAATGTGGCGCTCGACAAACTGGCCTTGGCACTACGTGAATCGACCTCCGTTAACCATCAGACACTGGAGAGAACGGAATGGCAGCTGAATCCAGGAAGAATGAAGAAATCGTCACCCAGCGTTCATATTGAAGGTTTGGCCGCAGATGTGAGTCATCTCGGATTCTGGTTGTATGACCGCCAAGTGGGAAGTCCGAACGCTGGGCGAAGATTCATCAAAGGTCCGAGTTGGCGACGATACATTCGCAATCGCGATTCTTCTCGCTCGAAAGCATCTCGTTACCGAGCACCTGAAAAGCCAGAATGGAAAACGCTTCTCGTTATGGCCACTTGCCGAGCCTCCCGGCAATCCATTTGCAATGGCTCTTGTGCCGTTGGCCTGAAGGGTCCGACTCAAGTTTGAACGCCATGCTAGACTCCCTATCACACTGATCAACCGCTTGGACTCGCTCGGAATTGGCGACGAACAGGGCCGCATCGTATTCGGGAGGGCTTACATGAATCGACAACTGGCTCTAAGGATCGTGCTGGCGCTGGTGGGAGTTCTCTTTTTGGCTTTGGCTTACCCCATGGCGATCTTTATGCGACAAGATCCTGGGACGTCGATGATGTTCAGCCTTTACGTCACGCTCGGGGTATTCCTGCTTCTGGCAATCCGCAACCCGTTGGCGAGCCGAAGCCTGATCGCCTTCACGGCATGGTCAAGTTTTGCTCACGCCCTAATCATGGGTACTCAGGCATGCCGCAACATGGTTGCACGTGGAGAACTGATAGGAGTGGCCGTTCTCGTCGTCATCGGCGCAGCCTTGATCGCGCTCGCGCCAGCGAAGCAGCCTACCGAGCCTGCCTCATGACGTTGTAGTTTTCAACCACATTGACGGCTCGTCGCAGTCTGTTAGAGTGGCCCGCTTCCTTGTGCGCTGACGGTTGTTCCTGAATCACCGCCAACTCGTCAACCGCCAAATCGTCAGTGTCGAATAGGCGACGATACATCCGGAACGCCGCTGCGCCCTCCTCCGGACTGTCACATGCCGCCCAAACAGCCGGGGCCATTCGATCTTGCTGGTGACGCCGTTACCGAACCCTAAGGTTCAAGGATGGTGAATGGGGAAAGTCTTGCTTGAACCCTGGGATTGCGTATGAAGGCTCTCCGAAGACTCTTCCAACCTTTACCCAATCGGTCCGAAGCCATGAAGAGGTGCCCAGCAGTAAGCTGTCCGAACACACGGTAGTGACCGACCGCGGCCAATCCCATCGAAGCGATGCAGCCACACTGCTCGCAATCAGGGTCTCCTCCAAATTGGCAGGGAGTGACCTGCGTCCTAAGATCGGCGGAGATGGTCTCTGTGGTTCTCGCGAAGATGCATTCTTTCGGACTCCTGGGTGGATACTCTATCTCCCGAATGACCGCTTCTGGCATGTCCAGAGTGGGGTATTTTAGCCGCAATTGTCGTAGATCGGAGATGGTGGAAGCTCTTTGCGAAGCAGTTAGTATCTCTGGATCGGTGGCACCGCGTTGAGGGGTAAAAATGCTGAACCACATCTTTGCAACCTCAGGTTGGCTGCTCCAAAAGCTAAGGAATTCATCGAGGTAGCCGGGGCGCTCTGCAATCTGCGACGTAATCGTGCAGTGAACGTTTACCTTTGCCCCTTTGATGTTCTTGAGGATGCGCTCGTAGGTAGCTGGTTTGCGCCGCGCATCGTGCTCTGGCTGCAGGCCATCGACCGATACTACGATATTCAGTTTCTTGAATTTCATCCAAGAGGCTGGGATCACCCTGAATGCGCTAGTGACGACCTGTGTATGTACGGCGCGGGCCTCAATCTGTGGCAACAGCAATTCGAGTTCACGGTAGCGAACCAGCGGATCGCCGCCGACCAGCGAGACGTGGAGCGGCTTATGCTCATCGATCAGCGCAAGCACGCGGGCGACTAAGTCATTGCCTTGGAAGTCGGAGAGTTGGCTAAGCTGGGTTGCTCCGCCTAGGTGCACCGCGTCGAACGCATAGCAGCCCGGGCATCGCAAAGGACATTCCTTAGTGATCTCGATTGAAAGGGAAGGCATCCGACCCGCCAGAATCCTGGCCCAGGCGTGGAGAACTTCAGATTTCTTCATGACCTCTCTGCATCAGACTACGTAGCACTTAGCGGGATAGTAATGGGTCGTGAACGGCTCGGTAGGAGAGGTTCACGACAGGTGCCCGGAGAGAGGATGGATCAGATCTGAAGGGGAAGGCTGTAGACGGCGAGAGCGGGACTGGGGACACGCCCTGCAAGAAGGATCGAGAACGCTCTGCGCAGAGGAGTTCTGACCAACTGGCGGTGTTTGAAGATGAAAGCGAGATGACACCAATTTGCGAATAGCGAATCGACACACTGCTTGCCGTGCCTTGGGAGCACCAGCGCAAGGCAGAGGATCGAGAGTACGAGGAGAGCGCCCAGCTCAAAATCCTGGCCGCCGTGCAGAAAATGATCCCATGTCCAGAAGTGCTGCGTCACGGGCATGCTGACTAACGAGACGGCGGTCAAAATCAAGAGAGATCGACCAATCCACGCAAGGACTCGAGCCGCACATGCGCATGCATTGAGATCTGGCCGGGGCGTGCTGAAATCTTGGGTCACTGATTCGCTCGTTTGCCTTAAGTGTACGCCTCGGAAGGTTAGGGTTCGAAAACGCTATAGGTCCGACGCGGATGGTTGTGTCCCAAGACGACCGGCACCAGTTAACATTTTTGGCGCGTAGGTTAGAAACCGCGGTGCCTGAAAGGTTGGACGAGTCCAGCGTAGAAGAGTCGGTCAGTCAAAACTGAAGCGGACTCTCCACAGCATTGGGCTGACGAGAAATCGCCAACTCGCTCATCGACACGCTTGTCTGCGGTCACAAGTTGGATTCCGGGCGGTTGACCGGCAATCCGTCCCCAACCCGAGTTTTCGAAGAATATCTGATCTCAACAATAGCTGCGCTAAACTAACTCTTCACTGACACAAAACTTCGGGCAGGCCCCAAATCACCACCGACTCCGCCCGTCGGGCGAAATGTTAGAGTCGCAATGCGGGTGATTTATGATTCCGAAGAGGCGTGATTCAAGGATCGCCATGCATATGTTGTTACAACCGGCGCGTTCGATCTTTCGAGCCACGCTGCTGCTCTGCGGACTTTACTGCGCCTCGACGGGTGCGCAGACCACCATCGCGACACTGCCGGACAACTACAAAACTATCTTTGAGAACCAAGACCTGCTGGTGATGCATGTGCATTACGGTGCGCACGAGTTCGTACCGATGCATGACCATTCCGCCTACCCCACTGTGTATGTGTACCTGAACAATTCAGGAGAGGTGGCGATTGCACACGAAGGCCCCGAGGGCCTTAAGGTGGTGCGTCCACCTACCCACGCGGGAGCATTTCGCATCAGCCCGTCGATGGCCGAGCGGCACAGCGTCACCAATCTCGGCGACACCGTCTCGGACTTCCTGCGCGTCGAGTTGAAGAGCATTCCGCTATCGGACCTGGAGGAGGTCTTCCGTGGTGAAGCTCCTTCGCCGCCCTCGCCGGGGACGCATACGGAGTTTGAGGACGCTGCGCTGAGGATCGATCGCGTCGTCTGCCCGGCGGATAGTCCGTGCTCCGCAACACCGGCCACGGCGCGTTCGCTGCTGGTGGCTATTACACCGCAGCAGATCGAAACCAAGGCTGGCAAACGATCACTTAAGGTGGGGAATGTCTTTTGGTTTTCAGGGAACGACGATAAGGCGCTGCGTTTAAGCGCGGGCGCGCAGAACCTGCGGATCACGCTGCTGTATCCCGAATAGTTTGCGGCACCCTGGAACGCATTCTCGACCGTCCCGTCGCCAACGAAACGAATTTGGAAGGCGACTTTGAATTCCGTGTAAAGT
>DASRLI010000108.1:0-4557 GCA_035648535.1 Occallatibacter sp.
CTCACCCTCTTCCACTGCCACATCCAGGCCCACATGGACTACGGCTTCAAAGCCCTCTTCCGCTACGGCTAACGATCAGCTTCGCCCGCACTATCGCTGTCCATTGGTTGTCATTCCCGAAGGGAATCTGCTTCTATGCCGGCAGTTCCGCTGGCGTCGGATAGTCGTGCTGCTGGCGCCCCACGTCGCCGTCGTACATGATCGTGCTCTTGAACAGCTCGTACCGCCCATCGTCGAACTGCCGCCCATGCTCGCGCAACTCAGCCATCTGCTTCTCCCCCAGCGGCTTGAAGTCATGCAGAATCGCAAGATTCTGATCCAGCACCGCCATCGAGTCCATACCCGATATGGTCGTCGAAACGCCAGGCACGCTCATCGCATACGACAGCGCCTCCGTCGGGGTCAGCACGCCATGCACAATCGCCTCGCCGGAGCCGCCCATGCTCTTCATCGAGAACACGGCCATCTTCTTCGCCACCGCAACCGGTAGCACGTTCTTCTCAAACGACCGGAAGCTTGGATCGAACGGATTCACCGGAAACTGCACCGTGTCGAATGCAAACCCGCGGTTCAGCATATCCAGATGAATCAGAGGATTCTTGTGGCCCGTAAACCCGACGAACCGCACCTTGCCCTGCTGCTTCGCCGCGGTCAGCGCCTCCAGCACCCCATCCGGCGCATAGCACTTCTCCGGATCGTTGTAGTAGACCACCTCATGCACCTGCCAGACGTCCAGATGATCGGTCTGCAGCCGCGTCAGCGACTCCTCCAGCATGCGCATCGCCACGTCCTTCTTTCGCCCGTGCGTACACACCTTGGTCATCACGATCGCCTGGTCCCGCTTGCCTTTCAGCGCAATCCCAAGCTTCTCCTCGCTCTCGCCTTTGTGATACTCCCAGGCGTTGTCGAAGAAGTTGATGCCATGGTCGAGCGCCTTGGCAACCATGTTGTTCACCTCGTCCTGGCTCGCGCCGGATCCCAGGTGGAAGCCGCCCATGCCCAGGATCGACACCTGCAAACCAGTGCTGCCCATCGGACGCTTCGGCGCCTGGAAGTTTGGCACCGACGTCTTGCCATACTGACCCGAGAAGTTCGGGACAATCGGATTTGGCATACTCGCCTCCGCAGCCGCCGAGTTGGAACCCACCACCTGCCCAGCCGCTTCGCCCCGCATTGCAACCACCGAAGCGCCGATCACGGCTGCACCCTGAAGGAAGCGCCGCCGCGACACACCCTCGGCAGCCTTCCCCGCAGTCTCAGCGCGTTCCACCTCTTCCTGCATCGACATCCTGATTCTCCTCAACGCCAATCGCTACTGCGATATCACCGGATACGGCCGGCCGGAATTCTCCGTCGCCTTCACCATCTGCTCGACTTCCACCTGCTTCAGGTCCAGCGGGAAATCGTGCGCCAGCCGCGCCTCCGGGTTATCGAACTTGATCGACGTCTTATACAGCTCGAACCGCCCGTCGCCGGCATACTCTTTCGCCCGGTCGCGCAGCTTCTGCATCTCGCCCGCGCTCAGCGGAGAGAACCCCTGCGCCACCTGCAGATTCTGCTCCAGAATGCTGATCTCCGACACGCCCGTAATCGTCGTCGCAACCGGCAGCGACATCGCATACTTCAACAGTTCCTGCGCCGAGAAGACGCCCTTCGCCACCGGCTCTCCATGTCCGCCGATCGGCTTCATCCCCAACGGCGCAATGCCGCGCTGGTTCAGCACCGGCAGCACCTTCTGCTCAAAGCTGAAGAAGCTCGCGTCGAACGGATTCAGCGGCATCTGCACCGAATCGAACGGGAAACCGGTGTTCAACATCGCCAGGTGAATGTCCGGATCCTTATGTCCGGTAAAGCCCACAAAACGTACCTTGCCATCCTTCTTCGCCTTCAGCAGCGCCTCCGCCGCGCCGCCCTTGCGGATGAACAGGTCCGGATCGTTCTGGAAGCTCACTCCATGTATCTGCCAGAGGTCGAGGTGGTCCGTCTGCAGCCTGCGCAGGCTCTGTTCCAGCATCTGCGTCGCCAGCGTGGCGTCCCGGCCGTGGGTACAGACTTTCGTCATCAGGAACGCCTTCTCGCGCAGCCCCTTCAACCCTTTACCCAGCCAGTCTTCCGACTTGCCGCAGTTGTACTCCCAGCAACAATCGAAGAAGGTTACGCCGCCGTCCACTGCGCGATGGACGATTTCCACCGCGGTCTGCTCGTCTTTCGCCGCGCCCAGATGATGGCCGCCAAGCCCGAGCGCCGAGACCCGAGCGTCTGTCTTGCCAAACTTTCGCAGCGGGATCTGTCCTTGGGTCTGCATAGTTGTCCCGTAGGATGCACGCAGGCCCTTATGCGTTGGCGAGCAAATCCGACTTTTTTGACCTCACGAAGCAGAAGCCCAAACCGGTTATGACATCCCTACGACCTAACAGAGTCGGTGCGACACCCGGCGCAGACACTACGGTCCACCACGCTTTACAATCTGCTTGTACCTCGAGCGGCCAGATCGATGCGACGCCTGCGTAAGAACCTGCATCCATTTACAGTTGAACCGCAATCGCAGATCTCCCGATTGGAGTCCATGGACCTGACACAAAAATCTGCCGCGCTGCACCAGATACTTGGTTCGCTAGACTCACTGCTGGTCGCCTACTCCGGCGGTACGGACTCTGCCTATCTTGCCTACGCCGCCCATCGCGCTCTGGGCGGACGTATGCTCGCCGTAATTGCCGACTCGGCCTCGCTGCCCCGCCAGGAGTTGGCCGCGGCCCTTGCCTTCGCGTCGGAGCACGGTATTCCCGTCCACATTCTCCAGACCCGCGAACTCGAAGACCCAAACTACGCTCGCAACGACCACAACCGCTGCTTCCACTGCAAGGATGAGCTGTTCACCCAGATGGAAGCCGCGTGCGTGCAACTAGGCTTCCAGCACCTGGCTTACGGAATGAACCTCGACGATCGCGGCGAGTTCCGCCCAGGCCAGAAAGCCGCAGCGCTGCACAACGCACTCGCGCCGCTTGCCACTGCCAACCTGACCAAGAACGAGATCCGCACCCTCGTTCGCGAAGCCGGCCTCACACTTGCCGATAAGCCCGCCAGCGCGTGCCTCTCCTCGCGCATAGAGTACGGCCGTCCCGTCACCGCCAAAAACCTCGCCCAGGTTGAGCGCGCCGAAGACGCTATACATGCCCTCGGCTTCCCCAGGTTCGGGTGCGTCACCACGGTGAACTTGCTCGCGTGGAGATCGCGCGCCAGGACCTTCCCCGCGCACTCAATCTGGCGATGCTCGACAGCATCACCACAGCGCTCCGTGCGTGCGGCTTCGTCTACGTCACTCTCGACACCCAGGGCTATCGGTCCGGATCGATGAACGACGTGCTTCCCGTTTCGGCCATCGCTTCGGCCCCCGGCAAATGACCGGCAACTTTACCGCAACTGTTCCAGAGAGACCATCCCAATGCGTATTGCTTATCTCGACTGCTTCGCCGGAATCGCAGGCGACATGTTTCTCGCCGCACTCATCGACGCCGGCGTTCCTCCGCAGGTGCTTCACGAGGCGACCGCCACCTTCGCGGGAGTTTTCTTCGCGACCACCCTCTTCGTGGGAGTTTTCTTGGCAACTGCCACCTTCGCGGGAGTTCTCTTCGAGGAAGCTTTCTTGGCAACTGCCCTCTTCACGGGAGTTTTATTGGCTGGTGTTTTCTTAACGGTCGCTTTCTTCGCCACACCTTTCTCCGTGGCATTAACGATTGCCTGTCCAACGGTGTCTTCAACGACTTTTTGGCTGACTCCCTTGCCCACAGCCTTCCTGACAGCAGTTTCGATCTTCTTGACAGCTTTTTCGCGCTTGCGCGCTTCGTTAGTCATGCTGAGGTCCCTCGGTAGACCATCTGCTCTGCAACTCGGAATTTTACATCGCGATTCCGTACCCTCGCCGCAAAATTCGTTTCGCCCAGCCCTGTGCGCCTTGTTTGTCACTTGGTGAAACCACTGGATTAAATCAGGAAAGAAGTCTGTCGTTGTTTCTTCAGGTTTCCGAGAGGCTTGCCGCCGACTCTTCTCCAACCGTGGCCGGTGCCTGCCTGGGACCTTGGGACGGCCAAAGACCGGGTTAGAGATGGGATGGCGGTCACTCGCCAGCAACTCAAGATTCCTGCTATGCCCAAGCTGGCAACGAGGCAATAATCAGGTCGTCCTGTGTAGTGCTGCATATGATGCACTTCGGAATGGTCCTCAATGGACTCCAAATGAGTGGTGATCTCCGCAGGTACCTCCAAATCAATCGTCAGGCGCTCTTCAAGCATTGTCGCCAGCCGGTGTGCTTCGCCCACTTCCATGGCGTGAGGGAATAACAAGTGAACCTCAATGATCTGTCTATAGCCCGTGGTGCGGAAGCGCACCCCGTGGTATTGCAGCCCCAGTTCCTCGCAGATGACATCGAGCTGATTGCGAATCCGGTGACCGATCTTGGGATCAGAGTAATCAAGCAATCCCTTCATCGAGTGCCACATCAGTCGACCGCCTGACCACAGGATGTTTGCCGCTACGGCAAAGGCGACAAGCGGATCGAAT
>DASRLI010000109.1:0-6032 GCA_035648535.1 Occallatibacter sp.
GGGAGGGAAGCCGCGCATGACCTCTTGCGCTGCCGGCCTTGCATCCTCGACGGCCTGCACGGGCGTTACGCCCGGCTTCAGTCGGCCCACCATACTGTAGTTCCAGCTCCCAACACCGTGCTCCAGTTCACCCTGCGTAAAGCTCATGGACACCCAAAGCTCGCTGCGATTTAACTGCCCCGGAACCAGTGGAAACTCGAAGCCGCGCGGCATCACGCCGATAATCTCGTAGGGCTTGCGATCGAGCTGGACCGTCTGGCCCAAGATGCGCGGATCGCCGTGGAAGCGGCTGTGCCACATCTGGTAGCTGAGGACCACCACCTGCTGGCTGTCCTCGTCCTCCTGCTGCGTAAAGGTGCGCCCCATCAAAGGCGAAACGCTGAGTGCCGGGAAGACGCTGGCAGTGAGCCGCGAAGCGCTGATTTGCGCCGCATCGCCCAGGCCGGAGAGTTCAAAGCCGGTTTGCTGGAAAGCGCCAAGAGCGGAGAAAGCGTGGGTCTCGCGGGCATAGATGCGAGCCGCGGGCGCGGTCGCATTGTACGTGCCCGAGGCATCGACTACGCCTTCGGGAACATCGCCGAAGAGCACCAGCCTGGCTGGATCGGGAAACGGCAGAGGGCGCAGCAAGACACCTTCCACAATGGAGAAAATTGCAGTGGTCGCGCCGATTCCGAAGGCCAGCGTCAGAACGGCGGTGAGCGTGAATCCAAGCGACTTGCGCAACTGGCGCAGCGCGTAACGCAAATCTTGAATGAGTCCCGTCATTTCGATTTCTCCTAACTCGTGGCGCAATCTCCCGGCGGCGGATCCTGGCCTTTGGTCAGGTGCACGTTAGAGAGCCCGTCCCTGTGGCTCACAGAGAACAATTGCACGAGAATCGCGTTCATCACCCTGAAGACGGCGGTGTTCGCACCGATTCCGAGCGCCGGCATCAGCACGACGGTTACCGTAAATCAGGGCGACTTGCGCAACTGGGGCGTCGCGTAAATTTCTGAAGGAATGCGTGCATCTTTCCCAACCTCGTTACATGCTGTGACTGTAACGGTCGGTAGAGAACACTGCACGTGGGCGACCAAACTTGATACTGCTTCCCCCGCAATCCGGTGATCTCGATCACAATTCCAATACTCTCCAGTGGAGAGGTGTCCGCTTATGGAGTTGGGTGTTCGCAAGTGAACATCCGCAATTTGTATTCGACGAGGTCTGTCGCTTGACGAAGCGAACCTCCGAATCAGTGTGGGAGGATACCAGTTGTTCAGCCGTTAGGACTTGCATCGGCCGATGCCCAAAGCACGCATTGATAGACAGTTACGGGCAATCAGAGCGATTACTCCCCGAAAACGCCTCAGGGTCCGGAATCCTGAAACCCAACCTCAACTGCCGGAAGTCTGGTGCAGTGCCGCCGGAGGGCGACTGATCCGGCATCAACATCCTCGAAATGCTCTTTGGGGACCAATCCAAATAAGGTTCAAGCATTTGCCTGGTTGTCGTCGGGCACGGTGGGCCGCGAAATGTGCCGTGCGTTTAACGCGTTGCGAACGATTTCCCCTTCCGGGTGCTGGTGGACCATGGCGCTTCTTACGTCACCGTGGCCCATTGCGTTCATAACAGCTTTCAGATTTCCGGTCTTCGCCAACACGAAGCTGCCGAAGTCGTGGCGCGCACAGTAGAGAACAAGTTCGCGCGGCAGCCCTGCGGCTTGCCTCGCCCACGCCCACTGCCGGTACACCATCCCTTCCCCAATGTGCTTTCCCTTATAACGCGACATCCACACCCAGCCCTCGCTCCGTCCCTCACAGCGCGCCTCGAGAATCTGCTTCACGCGGCTGCTCATAGGGATGAACCGGCGGCCGGACTCCGTCTTGCTGTCCGGCGTGAAGATCGTCCGGGCATCGAAGTCCACGTTCTCCACCCGCATGCAATAGAGTTCGCGGGCGTTGCGCATTCCGGTGTCGCGCATTACCACGATGATGTCCTTCAGCGGCTGGTCGGCCACCGCTGACAGCCTCCTTTCCGCTTCGTCGTTGAGGCGGAGCGACCGCCCATGTTCCTTGAAGAGCGCAAAGCCGGGAACCTCAAAGATCATCTTGTGCTCCTTGGCTTTGGAATACATCCTCCGCAACGTCCGAAGCGCGTTGTTGCCGTTCGAGGCCGATCCGGGAAACTGCAGCTTTTCGACCTCGTCTTTGGTGATCTGGTCCATGCGCATTCCGGCGATCTTCGCCTGCTCCAATAGTCGCCAGCCGTTTCTGTAATAGCGGCGGCTGTCAGCCTCGAGCCGTCCCGTTTCCACCCATTGAAGGAAATCCGTCGAGTATTCACGAAGCGTGGGTGGCTTCCTGTCGAGCGGGGCGCTGCCCTTAATAGTGGCAGCGAGTTTGAGAGCGGCAGCCTTTTGCGCCCTCGTTTCGTTGGTCTCCTTGGTCGACCCGCGGTAGCGCTCGCCGCGCACCGTGAAGTCATACCAGTAATACTTCGATTTGTTCTTTCTGAACAGTTCCACGAGATCACCCCCAAGCAGCCCGCACGGAAGCAACTCGTGTGTTCCGCCGAACGGATCCGCGCGGAACAACAACATCGTACATCAGCTTGACTTCGATCCCAATCCAGTCAGAGAACACACCTACGCAATGCCAACGCTTGAACACGGCGGCCGTGGTTGAGGATTGCCGGCCGCCTCGTAGATACCCGTACTGGTTCTTACGAACTCTGCCAGCCGTTCTTATCGTATGCGGCCGCCTATTCTCATCGAAGCCTGCCACCAGCAAGCGTGGAGTATGAGCAGCCTCATCCGCGCCGGAGGCGGGTCTGGACAAGCACTTCAGAACCATGTACGCTTTTAATAAGTACACAAGGAGGAATCTATGCCTAGAGTGGCCGTGGACGACAACCCACGAATGAACCTCCGGCTGCGACCGGAACAAAAAGCTACGCTCGTGCGCGCTGCTGCGTTGAGGCACACGGACCTGACTGAGTTTGTTCTCCAACCCGCCTTGCGGGAGGCCAAGGCGGTGATCGAGGAGTCGGAACGTATCGTCTTGTCCGAGCGTGACAGCCTCTTGGTGCTGAACCTACTCGAAAATCCGCCAGCACCGAATGCTAAGCTGCGGGCAGTCATCGCTCGAATGCCAAAGCCCACGCGGAAACGGGGATGAGCGCTCCCGCCTGGCACGAAGAGCCTATCTCAAAGAAGCATGATCGGAAGTCTTTCGATTGCGGCGATCCGGCCATGAATGACTTCTTCGAGCGTTACGCCCGCCAAAGTCATGAATCTGGTGCCGCGAAGACCTTTCTCGCAATTGACAACGCAGACAACAAGAGCATTCTTGGTTTCTATAGCCTGGCTCCGGGCGCTCTGGCCTACGCTGACACGCCGGAGACGGTTCGCCGTGGCCTCGCCCGGCACGATGTGCCCGGGTTCCGGCTCGCGCGCATTGCTACAGACCTGCGTTGCCAAGGCCAAGGTATCGGCGGCCAACTCCTCGCCGCCGCCGCGCGGCGCTGCCTGCGCGCTTCGGCTGAGGTCGGCGGAGTTGTGCTCATTATCGATGCGAAGAACGATCGCGCGGCCCGATGGTACGCCAGTTACGGCGCAGTGCCTTTGAGCGGCAAGCCTTTGACGCTCGTAATGTCTCTCGCCTCGTTTGCCGCCGACCTGAAGGCGGCAGGGCAGTTATGAGCCACGAAGTGTGGAAAGGACGGGCTTGCTCCGGAATCCCCAAAAACGTAGGTGGCAGCATAAAACGAGAACACGTGGCAGCATTTGATGTTTGCCAAGGCTCGCCTTGCCAATATCTCAGTCCCGGAATTGGAACAATCGCGGGCGGCAGTGCTCAATACGCTTGGCTCCGCTCAATCGCGTCGGAGCCACCAGTACGCCATCGAACGGTTCATCGAATGGTATTTCGGGATTCTCACCCTTGCGAAAGCTCAGCGCAAATTGGGGCACCAGATTCTTGATGAGAATCTCTTATCATTCACTCCTTAGTTGGCAAGCCCCAGGTGGCTTCTACTTCACTTCTCCAAAAAGCCCACAAAGCGCTGAAGTAGTTTGCAACCCGACGGCATTCCTGGACCCTGCGGCGCTGGAGGACTAATCATTGCGATCATCCGTAAAACGCGGTCGATGAGTGGCCTGGTCTCCTAACCGACAATCGGATCCTTCAGCGCGGCCAAAAACGATAACTGTGGATGTCAGTTGTGTTGTGGATCATGCGATGCGCCTCTGCTTGATGCTGCATTGGCCGGATGAGCACATGATTCTTGGGCGCCAATCTTCCGTCCGTCACTGGGCGCGCTTATCGAAAGCGCCAAAGACTGCCATTGCTGTGCCAGAATCTCACTCTCGGAATCTGCGCTGGGATTGGCGGTGCGTCTGTTACCCACATTTTAACTGTTCAAAATCGGACGGACTGAGCCGCAAACGGTCACTTCAGCGCAAGCATCCAACGATGCATCCAGCGTAAGCAGCGTGTTTTAAAAGACATAAGTCGATGGCCGTCTGGCACGGCAATTGCTATTCTTCTCATTGATGGATCTTGCTCGCCCATCAGCATGGTCGCCCACGATTCCCGGTTCGCCTCCAGGTTCGCCCCGCCACGCCGAGCGCGATGTCGATCTCTTCGACGGTGAGATCGTATTCGAGGTTGAGTTGGAAATGCTCTAAAGGAAGGGGGCATCACCATGCTTATTCAAGATATTCGTTACGCTCTTCTCCAGTTGCGGAAGTCTCCCGGCTTCACTCTCACTGCTGTGCTCACGCTGGCCTTCGGCATCGGTGCCACCACCGCGATTTTTTCGATTGTGGAGGGAGTGCTATTGCGGCCGCTGCCGTTTCCTGAACCGAGCCGGCTCGTGACGCAAGACGACGTTCTGGAGGGAGTGGGCTATAGCAGCGGAGCGCACGGCGTTACGGCAGTTGGGCTTCGCGCCTATACCCGCGATATGCACAGCTACACAAGCCTTGGCGCTTACCAGGCGAGGAGCTTTGAACTCTCCGGCGTGGGCGACGCCGCGAGGATCAACGCAGCACGGCTGACCGCCAGCATGTTTCAGGTTCTAGGCGTTTCGCCCTTGATAGGACGCGCGTTTACGCAGCAAGAGGACGAGAGCAAACAACAGTTGGCGGTTTTGAGCTACCAGATGTGGCATAGCCGGTTCCACGGCGACGCGCACATCCTGGGGCAGAAAATCCTGCTGGATCGCAATTCTTACGAGATCATCGGCGTTATGCCGCGCAGCTTTGAATTTCCTCCGGTTCCGGGCCAACTCAACCGCTGTGAGCTTTGGGTGCCGATGAGCATTACCCAACTGGAGATCAATAATGCAGCGGGTTGGGAGTTTCAGATGGTGGGGCGGCTCAAGCCGGGCGTCGCGCCGGCACAGGCCGAGCAGGATGCGGGGAGCACGTCGCAGGAGATCATGCGCGGGTTCCCCGCGTTCATGGGCGGTGTGCGTATCCGTCCGGTGGTGCAACCGGCTGCGGAGCGCACGATGGCGCAGGCCCGGCCCCTAGTCCGCACGCTGTTCCTCGCTGTCGTAGTGGTGCTGTTCATTGCCTGCGCCAATCTGGCCGGACTGCTGCTGGTGCGGGTAATTAGGCGCCGTCGCGAGATTTCCGTGCGTCTCGCCCTGGGCGCGAGTACGGAGGCCATTTTGCGCCAGACTCTGGTCGAGGCGCTTATGCTCAGCTTGGCTGGCGGACTGATGGGACTGGTTCTGGCGTCGGTGGGGCTTCAGGTGGGCGTGAGTTTTCTGCCGGAGACGTTGCCACGGATCAGCTCTATCGGTGTTGACTGGAAAGTAGCGGCTTTCGCCATCGTGTTGGCCGTGGTTACGGGATTCCTGTGCGGTCTGGTTCCAGCTCTCTCCGCTTCTCGTACCGCTGTCAACGACGCATTGAAGGAAGGCGGGCGTACTGGAACAGCAGGCGGTGGGCAAGCGCGTCTGCGCTCGGCGCTGGTGGTTGTTCGAGATCGCGGTGGCGTTAGTGCTGCTGGTTGGCTCCGGGTTGCTGTTGCGCAGCTTTGAAA
>DASRLI010000110.1:0-5983 GCA_035648535.1 Occallatibacter sp.
CGGAGTCTGCTGCGCGTGTCGCCAAGGTCGTTGAGGCTGAGGAGAAGCAGTTTGATCGTGTGCTCGCGAAAGGCTCGGCCGAATGGGATCAGTTGATCATTCAAAAGGTGAACGAAAATTACGCGCGGGAGCAACAATTCACGAACGAACTTGCGGAGTCCGCTGTGCCGGCTGTTGCCGCCAAGCTTAAATCGCAATCTTTTGGCGTTGATACATCCGGAATGCTGGGAGCCGACGGTGAGCCACTTCTCGAAATCGAAGATGCCATTAAACTTGGCTTTCCGCCGTCGCTGGCGGAACCTCTACTAACGAAATGGCATGAATTGAGAGCTTCGAGGCCAAATGTCTCAGGTGTAGATGCATTTCATCTCTATGAAACATATGGACTCCCTTTGGATTTCATGATGGATGCCGCACGCGATGCAGAGATTCCATTTGATCGTGAGGGATTTGAGCGTGCCAAGGAGACTGAGCAGGCCCGTGCGCGCGCTTCATGGAAGGGCGGCAGTCAGAAGTCGGCGAGCCCGGCGTTTCGCGATTTGCCGAAGACGGCCTTCGAAGGCTATCGCCAGCTCAACTCCACCAACTGTGAGGTTCTCGCCATCGTCAAGAACGGCTTGGGCGTTCCCGCAGCCGCTGGGGGTGATTCGGTTGAGGTGGTGCTGGATCATACGAGCTTCTACGGCGACTCAGGCGGGCAGGTGGGCGATACCGGTTTTTTCCAGACTTTGGACGGAAATTCTACGATAGCGGAAATCACGGGCTGCGTTCTGCCGGTGCAGGGAGTGCGCGCACACAAGGCGGAGCTGAAGCAGCCGCTGGCTGTGGGCGATCGCGTGAATACGGTTGTCGATGGCGAGCGCCGCAACTCCATTCGCCGCAATCACACCGGAACGCACTTGCTGCACGCTGCGCTGCGCCAGGTTCTGGGCACGCACGTAAAGCAGGCCGGCTCGGCGGTCCATCCTGAGCGGCTGCGCTTCGACTTCTCTCACTTTGCGCAGGTCGCCGATGAGGAGTTGGAAGAGATTGAGTCGATCGTAAACCGCGAGGTGCTGGCCAATGCTCGCGTGGAGACGCTCGAAGATGTACCGATTGATGTTGCGGTGAACGAGTACCATGCGATGGCGCTCTTCGGCGAGAAATACGGCGACAAGGTTCGCGTGGTGAAGCTGTCGGATGGATTTTCGACGGAGCTTTGCGGCGGCACACATACGAGCGCCACGGGCGAGATTGGGCTGATCAAGATTATGGCTGAGGAGTCGGTTTCCTCGGGCGTGCGTCGGCTTGAGGCGATCACCGGGTTTGGTTCGCTGAAAACTTTCCGCGATGATTTTGCGGTGGCGCAGGTAGCCGCGCAGGTCGCGGGCACCCCTGCGGGGGGCAGACTTTCGGACGGATTACTTGCTAGGTTAAATGCGCAGGAAGATGAGATGAAGAAGCTGCGCCGCGAGCTGGATGAGATGCGGATGAAGTCGGCCGCGGGCGCGCTGGATGAGGCGATGAGCGGCGCCGTGGATGTGAAGGGCGTGAAGCTGGTGACGCTGCGCGCGGACTCGCTGGAGCGCGGACAGTTGCGAACGCTGGTGGATAACCTGAAGCAGAAGCTCGGCGAGGGTGTGGTGGTCTTGGCGTCTGTGCAGCCTGAAGGCAAGGTGGCGCTGATTGCCGGCGTTACACCGGGACTGACGAAGCGGATTCAGGCGGGGAAGCTGGTGGGCGGCGTGGCGAAGCTTGTAGGCGGATCGGGCGGAGGGAAGCCGGAGATTGCCGAGGCGGGCGGGAAGGACCAGACGCAGATTGATGCGGCGCTGAAGGCGGCTGCGGGGATTGTGGGGGATTTGCTGGGGTGAGGATTCGGTGTTCTGCTTTCCCTGGCATTAAAGGCGAGACCTGGGGCACCCAAAATCTCAACGTACTCGTTTCAATAGGAAAGGGCCGCCTCCTAATCGGAAGCGGCCCTTTTTCGTGGACGAAAATGAACGGTTACCGCAGCTTGAAGTTGTATGCCGCGCCGAAGTTGATGATGGGGTAGTACTGGAACGGGTTCACATCGTTCCTGTACTTGACGAGCTGAGCCTGCAGGTTTGCCTGCACGGTGGGGTCAGTGGCCACATTCACGCAATTCTGTCCCTGGGCATCGCAGGCTTGTCCGCTGGTGAGCCCCATATTGATGGTAGGAGCGCCAACGAAGGCCGCGCCGATTTCAAACGGGAACGACCAATGTCCGCCGCGGCGAGGGATCATGTTTCCCCAACCGGTGGTCATGGCGAATGTGGGGTTACGCGAGTTCAGGCCCAAGGCGCCGTTGCCTTTGATGGGGTTTGTGCTGGACGCATAGTAAGTGACGCCGTTCAGCGTAAAGCTGGTGCCGCCGGCGACAGTTACATCGGCGGCGACGTTATTTTGGTTGTAGAACAACGCCCCGGGGCTCAGACGGAAGCCGTGGTTCGGAAAAGGATAGAAGTCGACCGAAGCTCCGGCCGTGGCAAAGTTTAATTTGCCGTTAATGTTCAAGCCGTTTGTTGAGATGTTGTTGACGTTGTAATTGAAGAGGTTGCCCACGCCGCGCAGGTTGATATAACGGCTGGCGTTAACAGCAACTTGCATGTTGATGCCCAGCGGCGAGACTCCGCCGCCCAGGGCGAGGCGGGAAAAGGGGCGGACAGTTGAATCGATGGGTTTCGTAGCGAGAGAACTTACGCTGGTGGCCGGTGCGGACAGCATGGCTTGTTCGCCCTGCAGGGACGATGATTGTGCGAACAATGCTGCGGAACCGGTGAACAGGACCAGCGTCAGGCAAAGAACAGAACATTTCATGCAGAAACCTCCAGAAAGTCGAGACTGTATATCCGGCAATTCGATCGTGATGTCCTGGAACTGAGCCGGAGTTCATTGTGCAATTTATTGGAACAACTGCACGTGCAGCGCCACGCCGGGTGGGGAGTTATTTCAAAATCCTAACGTCGGAGATTGGCCGGCACAATGCCCCTTTCGTGCCATGGAATGCCACCAGCGTCACGAAAGACTGCGCGGAAACGGCAGCGCCTGGGGCAAATGCCTTAATCTGAGCGAATGGCCGGGCAGGATCAGGATCGTGCAAAAATCGCCGCGCTGCGCCTCCGTCTGATTGAGTGGTACGGAAACAATCGTCGCGACCTTCCGTGGCGCAACACTCAGGGACCGTACGCTATCTGGGTCTCTGAGATCATGTTGCAGCAGACTCGTGTTGCCGTGGTGGTTGAACGCTACCAGGCTTTCATGGGGCGTTTTCCCACGCTTGTTGCGCTGGCCGAAGCGCCGGAACAGGACGTGCTGGCGCTGTGGAGCGGGCTGGGCTATTATCGGCGCGCACGCATGTTGCACAAGGCGGCGCAGTTTGTGGCCAGCAACTACGAGGGCAATCTGCCGGTCACTTCGGTTGAGTTGCGTGCACTCCCCGGCATTGGTGCGTACACGGCAGCGGCCATTGCAAGCATCGCGCACGGCGAGCCGGTGGCGGTAGTGGACGGCAACGTGGAGCGGGTGCTTTGCCGCATGGCTGGATGGGAGTCCGCGAGCCGTGCCGGAGCAGCCGCACTGCGCCGCAAGATTGAGAAGCTGGCGGCACGGCTGGTGGATCCCGAGCGTCCCGGCGACTTCAACCAGGCGATGATGGAACTGGGCGCGACGGTTTGCCTGCCGCGCAATCCGAAGTGCCTGGTGTGCCCGGTTTCCGCGGACTGCAAGACACGCGGCGAGCACAAGACCATGGCGCGGCCGCGCATGCTGAGCCGTGAGGTTGGCCACGCGCTCTCGGTGCGAATGGGCCGCAGTGCAGGCAAGGCACGCGGGCCCGGCAGCAGGGAGGTTCTGCTGGAACAGCGCCCTGAGACGCAGACGGTGATGCCGGGGTTGTGGGAGCTGCCCGTGTTGCGCGAGTCTGCAGTTCCGGAAAAGGACCTGCGCATGACGGTGCGCCACGCCATCATGCAGGTGAACTACTACGTGCGCATCCGCACAGTATTTGAAGACGACGTTGACGCGATGACGGTGCCGGGCGATGTGCGCAAGTGGGTTCCGCTGAGCGAGGCTGCGCGGATGGCATTGACCGGGCTGACGCGCAAGGTGCTCTCGCGGGCTCACCTGCTGCCTACGCCGGCGCTGGATGCGATTGCTCCACGGCGGGATAGGGACGTACTCTAAAGAGGACAACTCCGGTAATCATTTGAGCGAAACTTTCGCAATATCTGCACAATCCATGGAGATTTCATGCGTCCTGTTCTGATCCTGGCCATTCTGTCTGCAGCCGTTCTAACCTCACCTCTGGGCAACACGCAGCAACTCGCCGCTGCTTCGGTACCTGCTATCGCGGGGCTGCCGTCGGCGGCACGGGATGCGGCAGCCTCCATCGATCCGGAGAAGATTCGCGCGCATGTGCGGTTTCTGGCGCTCGATCTGATGGAAGGGCGGGGACCTGGCACGCGCGGAGACCAGCTCTCTGCTGAGTACATGGCCACGCAGTTTGCGCTGGCAGGGCTGGAGCCGGCGGGAGACAACGGAACTTACTTTCAACGCGTTCCGCTGTTTGCAGTTCACACTGTCGAGGACAAAACGAAGTTTGCCTTCGTTCCTGCGAACGGCGCTCCGGTGGAGCTCGCCTACAGTTCGCAGATCGTCTCCAAGGACCAGAAGGGGCAGGAATCCGCGGACTTCGATGTTCCGATCGTTTTTGTCGGCTACGGGATTGATGCGCCGGAGTACAACTGGAACGACTACGCGGGCCCAAACGGCCACGATATCGATCTGAAGGGCAAGATCGCACTGGTCATTGTGAACGAGCCGCCTTCCGACGACGAGAAGTTCTTCAAGGGCAAGGCTCTCACTTATTACGGGCGTTGGACCTATAAGTATGAGGAGGCAGCGCGGCGCGGGGCTGTGGGCGTGCTGATCATTCACCGCACCGATCTGGCGAGCTATCCGTGGGATGTGGTGCGGAACTCGCAGGCGATCGAGAAGAGCTATCTTCAGGGCGACCCTTCTGCTACTTTGCGCGCCGCGGCGTGGATTCAGCATGATGTGGCGCAGCAACTGCTGACAATGGCCGGGCTGGGCGATCTGGATCAGGCGATCGATGGGGCGGGAAAGCGCGGATTTCATGCGGTTGAATTTCCGGTGAGGTTGCGGGCGCATGTAGAAAGCCACGTCCGCCGCTATGACAGCACGAACGTCATGGGCCGCGTGGCTGGTGTGAGTTCTGCTGACCAGGCTGTTCTTTACTCTGCGCACTACGATCACCTCGGCATCGATCCAAACGCCAAGGGGGATAACATTTATAACGGCGCGGCCGACAACGGCACTGGCTGCGGCGTTCTGCTCGAATTGGCGCGCGCTTTTGCGCAGTCGAAGGTGCGTCCGCCCCACGCGGTCTATTTTGCGTCGGTCACGGCAGAGGAGCAGGGGCTGCTGGGTTCGCAATACCTGGGGATGCACCCGCCTGTTCCCGCCGGGCACATTACACTCGACCTCAACTACGACATGCTGCTGCCCATCGGCGTTCCGCTTTCGGCGAACCTGGCTGGAGCTGAGCGCACTAACTTCTGGCCCACGGTTCAGGGTGTTGCCAAGGCATTTGACCTGAATCTGCAACCTGACTCAAATCCGATGGCCGGCCACTATTACCGCTCCGACCATTTCTCGCTGGCGCGGGTCGGCATCCCCGGCATTTCGGTTGGCCAGGGCGATCTGTTTGAAGGGCACAAGGAAGAGTGGGGCCACGAGCAGTTTGCGGATTTCACCGCACACCACTACCACCAGCCATCCGACGAGTACCATGCCGACTGGGATTTCAGAGGCAACGCCAAAATGGCGCGATTCGGCTTTGTGCTCGGCTGGCTGGCGAGCGCCCAGCCGAAGTCCGTGGAATGGAATCCCGGGGATGAGTTTGAAGCAGCGCGGAAGGCGAGCCAGGCTCAGTAGTAGTCTGCACAGCTGAGGTAATAGC
>DASRLI010000111.1:0-3079 GCA_035648535.1 Occallatibacter sp.
CTTGTGTACACTCTGTCATCAAAGGCCGTCCTTTTTCTGTTTTATAACTTCGTCTGACAACGCTGTTATGACAGAAAATACGGCCTTTTGCTATATATTTTTTTGCCAATACATAATCGCTCGTGAGAAATCCGGGCTAGCGGTATTGATTTGAGAAGATGCCCCTGCGTGAGCGGGGGCATCTTCTCTTGTTGCTTAAATTGCGGATGGTGGAACGATCCGATAGACGCTGCGAGGCTGCCCGCCTTTCCTCATGTCGCGTGAATACGCACTTGTCAGGCGTGTATCGTTTCAATCATGGACACGCGTGGCGAGTCTGCTGAAAGGCCGGTTTCGATCGTCTGGCCGCTCACTGGCAGTGTTGTGGTTAGCGGCTGGGTGATGTGGTTTGTCTGCCGCTTTCAGTTGGGGTCTACGCTCTCGTTGTCGGCGTTGTTTGTTTTTCCGGTAGTCTGCGGGGTCATTACGGCATGCATTCATGCAGGCGCGATCGTGACCATCCGGGGCATTCTCGATGAGCAGGAAAATGTCTCCACCTGGCCGCTGATCTGCGCCGCATGGGTGCCGGTCGTATGGATTCCAGCGCTCGTGGTGTTGGGTATGGACGCCTCCGGGTGGGTGGCCGCGCTGTTGCCGATGATGGCAGCTTCTTCCGTCCTCCTGCTGCATCGATTTGTATTCGTGGAAAGCTCTTATCCGCCTGAAGGCGATCTGCAGAGCCTCTTTGTCGTTCCCCCGGAAGCAACGCTGTCGAGGACCATCTTCCCGATGCTGTTGACGGCACTGGCGGCGCAGCTGGCGTTGGTGGCACTGATGTTGAGGTGGAACTGGGTGGCTGGGTTCCTGCTGTCGCTGGCCTGTGTGACGCCTGTCTGGCGATTCCCGCGCAAGCCCCCCAGCGTCTTGCGAAGCCGCGCCAGGCCTGTCGTGAGCTCGGTTGCTGCCCTGCTGGTGACGATGATAGCGCTGCTGCCGTTCCTCAAAGCCGGGCCGGGCCATCGCGCTCTGGCGGCGCTTTTGCGAATGACCGAGATTAAGACGGTGAAGGCCAGTGTTCAACCGCGGCCCACCGGCCCCGGCTACTCGGGCATCATTCTTCTTCTGCCGCCGAAGCCCCGTCGAACGGTGCTGCCGCCTGCACCGGACGCGGACCAGGCGGCAGCCAAAGCGAAGCCCCAGGTCATCCCATTCGACGGTGCGTACTGGTATTTCAAAGAGCCTGACGACCGCCCGAGGCCGGATGCGAAGGTGGTGCACGGCGATCCGCTGACGGCGCGCATCCAGTCGACCAACCAGTTGGCGCTGCGAATGGAAGCGCACCAGGCAATCGTGCCGGCGGCGAAGGTGAGCTGTTGCAGCGCGCTGCGCGTGAACGTCGTCAACGCGGATACCCGGCCGGGCTCGATCGCTATCGAGGTGATTTTGCGCGACACGGAGACGAAGGCACACTCGAAAATTTCGCTGGGAACGATCGTTCTCCCGTCGAGCAGGGCGGAACCCATCGACGCTCTACGGCCGCCTGTCCACGAGACGCTGACGTTTCGCTTCCCGCGCGAGGCGCACGCAGTTCAGTTCAGCGAGATTACCGTCAGGATTAAGGCTGCGCCCGCGAGAGAGCGTGCAGCGCCGCAGGTCTCGATTGAAAGCTTCGTGCTGGTTCCGTGAATAAACCGGATGCAACATGCTTGAAGTGAAGCGTTACGCCATGCAGCGATCCGAAGCAAACAAAAGCCGCCCATTAGGCGGTTTTTGTTTGCTTCTTGCGAAACGAAGTTAGTTGTTGTCTTCGTTTTCCGATTTCTTCCAGTTAATGAGGTCGCCCAGGGTGGTGGTGGAGGAGGAACCGGAGCTGCTTTGGCTCTTGCCGCCGCTTCCCTTGTTTCCCTTGTTGGTTTCCTTGTAGCTCTCAACCTCGGCGCGGCTGGCTTCTTCGCCAACGGCCTTGATCGACAGCCCAACCTTCTTCTCTTCCTGGTTCATCTTGACGATCTTGAACTCGTGCTCGTCGCCGACATTCAAAGTCATCTGGTGGCCCTTGTCGTCCACCGCTTCGGAGACGTGGCACAGGCCCTCGACTCCCTCGGCGATCTCAACGAAGGCACCGAACTGCGCCGTGCGCAGGACCTTGCCCTTGATGACGTCGCCAACGCGATGCTGCGCGAAGAACGTGTCCCAAACGTCCGGCTGAAGCTGCTTGACGCCGAGCGAGAGGCGGCGGTTTTCGGGCTCGACTCCGAGCACGATCGCCTTGACCTTCTCACCCTTCTTCAGCACTTCGGAAGGATGCTTGATGCGCTTGGTCCAGCTCAGGTTCGAAACGTGGACCAGGCCGTCGATGCCGTCTTCGATCTCGATGAACGCACCGAAGTCGGTCAGGTTGCGGACGCGGCCTTCGATGATGGCGCCGATGGGGTACTTGTCCTCAAGCTGCTCCCAGGGATTGTCCTGAAGCTGCTTCATGCCCAGGGAAATACGGCGGTCGGTCGGGTTCACGCTCAGGATGATTGTGTCGACTTCATCGCCGGGCTTGACCATCTTCGAAGGGTGCTTCATCCGCTTCGACCAGGTCATTTCCGACACATGGACGAGACCTTCGATGCCCTGTTCCAGCTCGACGAACGCACCGTAGTCGGTGACCGAAAGAACACGTCCGCGGACCTGCGCACCGATTGGGTAGCGCTCCGTGGCGTCAAGCCACGGATCGGGCGTCAACTGCTTGAAGCCCAGCGAAACGCGCTGCTTTTCCTTGTCGAACTTCAGCACCTTGACCTGGATCTCATCGCCAACATTGACGAGGTCGCGCGGGTGCGTCAAACGTCCCCACGACATGTCGGTGATATGCAGCAGGCCATCGAGGCCGCCCATATCGACAAACGCGCCGTAGTCGGTCAGGTTCTTGACGACGCCGGTGAAGACCGAACCCTCTTCGAGCGAGGCGAGGGTGACTTCCTTCTTGGCGTTCTGGTCTTCCTCGAGCAGCTCCTTGCGGGAGATGACGACGTTGCCGCGCTTCTTGTTCAGCTTGATGACGCGGACTTCGATCTCCGTGCCGACGTAGCCGTCGAGGTTGCGCACCGGG
>DASRLI010000112.1:0-6291 GCA_035648535.1 Occallatibacter sp.
CATTGAAAGGTGGCTTTTTCTTGAGGAAAACGCCACTTAGCATAGTGCCTTCGGCCTACACCAATTCCGAAAATGCTATAGCGGGCTGTATTGACGGCCGCAGGTTCTGGTCGGAATCCTGACGCTTTACGCGGACGGGGCTATTCGATTCTCGCGCGGGCGCGGGTGTCAAATGATTTTCCCCCGGCCATCACCAAGAGCGCTAACAGAAAACCGCGCCCAGGGACGGGCGCGGTTCAAGGTATGGCGGACTCGAAGATTTGGAAGCTACTTCCCGGCCAGCGCAGTCTGCGCAGGCGCAGCATGCAGACGCCGCAGCAGCGCGGGAACGCCGATCGCTACGCCGAGAACAATTGCAGTTGAGGCCAGGTCGTTACGGTAGAAGGGGATGGCTGCCACGAAACATGCCTGGAGGCCGGCGAGAGTGCGCGGATACATTCCGCCACCTGCCCACACAGCGTAGTTCGAGATGAGGAAGAACGAGGTGGGGCCAAGCAGAGTGGCTGCCGCAAAGCGCGTAAATGTGGACCGCGCACTGAGCAGAATCTGGCCGAGCGCCATTGCTGCCACATACCAGGCCCATGTAGGCAGGTAGGCCTCCCAGCGGAAGGCGTAGTGGTAGGAGAAAACGGTGAGGTAATAATCGGCAGCCATGAGGACGACCAGCGGAAGCAACATCTCCCGCCATGAGCGCCGGGCGCCAAAAAAGAGAAGCGCGCCGCCGACTGCGGTGAAGTTCATCCACCCGGCATGGGGCAGAACACGGGTCAGAACAGCAGCCAGCAAAAGCAGATAAGCGAACATGAAGACCTCATTCTTTGGGATTCTGGATGGTCTCCCGGAGTCAGGGAAGAACATTCCGGCAGAGAAACGGTATTCATTCATTCTGGGGGTCGCGGGGCCCAAGGTCAACCTGAAGCGTTCCACCGGGCGAACAAAAATTTCTATCCGGAGCAAAATGGCCTATTTTTGCTCGCGTTCGCCCATGCCTTCGCCTGCGTCGTCGCGGTTGTCCACGATATAGACCCATCCCCCGAGCGGGGGCCGGCCGCCGGTCCCGCGTGAGGAAAGAAACGAATAGGCAAAGCGCAGATCGGAGAACTCAACGGTGGTCCACTGGCGGTTTGGACCAAGGTTGGGGGGCGGGACGCCGGGCACGGGTTCCTGGCCCAGGTCACGCACCACGGCCCAGCGTCCCCAATCGAGGTAGACCTTCCCGATGAGCGTTTGCTTGGCAGCCTCGACCGCGGGAGTGTCAGCGGGTTTGTAGATCACGTCGCGGTTTGGATCGCTCGTTATCGCGCCGGTCCAGGTGTTGATTTCGGCGGTCTGAAACAGGTCCTCAGTCTCGAGAATGGCGTGCCAGCGATAGGGGTTCACCGGATAAGGCTCGAGAGTCAGGCGGGTTACGGGAGAGGCGGTGACCTGAATGTTTTCAAGCGAGGCGCGGGCCTGGGCTTGCTCTGCCCATCGGCAGCACCAGAAAAGCACCATGCCGGTGAGCGCGAAGATGGCCCAGCCGCGGCCGCGAAACGGCGTGCGGCGGGCCCCGATTTCACGATCGGCAAGGCCAAAAAGCCAAGGCAGGATCAGGGCCAGGAAGAACAGGGCCAACAGCACGGGTTCGACGATAAAGACGAAACTGCCCGCGTACCAACGCGGATTGAAGGGAAAAAATGGACGCAAGCCGTAGTTGTTGGTCCAGTCGAGGAGCAGGTGGCTCAGGGCGGCGATCAGGGCTGTTAGATAGAGCCAGGCCCAACGCACTTGCTGCTGCTGAGGCGCCGGAGCCGGCGCCGGAGCCGGGGGCTCTTTTGGATTTTGGTTTGGAGCATTGGGTAGATGAAGGCGGCGCCGTTGTCGCCAGAAGTACCATAGCCAGATTCCGCCCACCACTACACCTGCGACGATGGGCGCCGCGAGAAATGTGTGCGTGATGCCGCGGTGGTGCTTGAGGCTCTCCACTGGGCCGGCAAAGGACCACAGAATATCGATGTCTGCGGCCTCCGCGGCGAGGACTGCGGCAACAGTGGCATAGGCCGTCTTGCGGTTCAGTCCGGCGCGGCCGATGCAGGCTCCGGTAAGAAAATGAGTGACTGGCTCCATATCGCTCTGGAAACAATACTATCCGGGCATGCTGACCAGCCCCGTCGCCTCCTATAATCCAGCCCATGGGCGAACCTCTAAAACCTTCGACCAATCCAGCAAAACGCGCCGAGCAATTGCGTGCGGATCTGCGCCATCACGAGCACCTGTATTACGTTCTCGACGCGCCAGCGATCAGCGACGCCGAATACGACACGCTGATGAACGAGCTGAAGCGGATTGAGGCAGCGCATCCGGAACTGCTGACGCCAGACTCGCCAACGCAGCGGGTGGGCGGCAAGCCTGCAGAGGGCTTCAAGAAAGTGCGGCATTCGCGGCCCATGCTGAGCCTGGACAATGCCTACAATGCCGTAGAGCTTGCGGACTGGGATCGGCGCGTGCGGGAGTTGGCAGGAGCGCTGCCGGTGGAATACATTGCCGAGCTTAAGCTGGACGGGCTGAGCGTGGCGCTGCGCTATGAAGCTGGTGATGGTGGTGGGGCGCGGCTGGTCAGCGGTGTCACACGCGGCGACGGGCAGACGGGCGAAGACGTTACATCGAACATCCGCACGATTCGCAGCGTGCCTTTGAGCATTCCCGCAGAAAAGGTGAAGAAGGCGGGACTACCGCAGGCAATCGAAGTGCGCGGCGAGGTTGTGATGCCGGAAGCTGCCTTTCTGCGCATGAACGAAGAACGCGAGCGCGATGGGCTGCCGGTGTTTGTCAATCCGCGCAACTCTGCCGCCGGCACGCTGCGCACATTGGAGCCGAGTATTGTTGCGAGCCGGCAGTTGGTTTTCTTTGCATATTTCCTGCTGGTGGAGGGCGAGTACTTTGCTGCCGGACAAACGGCCACGCTGGATGCATTGATTGCACTGGGATTTCGCGTCAACCAGAATCGCGCGCGTGTCGACTCGGTCGACGGGATGCTCAAGTTTATTGAGGGCGCTGAGGCCAAACGAGCAACGCTTGGGTACGAGATCGATGGCGTGGTTCTGAAAGTGGATTCTCACGCGACACAGCAGCGCCTTGGCTATACCGGGCGCGCGCCGCGCTGGGCCATTGCTTACAAGTTCACGGCCAAGTCGGGAGTGACCCAGGTGACCGCAATAACGGTGCAGGTGGGGCGCACCGGCAAATTGACACCGGTGGCCGAGCTGACGCCGGTCTTTATCGGCGGCACCACGGTGAGCCGAGCCACGTTGCACAACGCGGATTTTATCGAGCGGCTGGGACTGAAGCTCGGCGATACGGTCAAGGTGGAGCGCGGCGGCGACGTGATTCCCAAGGTGGTCGAGGTGATTGAAGACGCGCAGCATCCGCGCGGGAAACTTCGTTTCGTTTTTCCTTCGGTTTGCCCTGAGTGCCAGAGCGAAGTCGTCCGCGCCGAGGGCGAGGTGGACTACCGCTGTGTGAATGCCGATTGCCCCGCCAAGCTGCGCGAAAGCCTGCTGCACTTTGGGCGGCGCGAGGTGATGAACATTGAGGGGCTGGGCGAGGCGGTGGTGCAGGAACTCGTCAACCGCAAAGTAGTAAACAGCATTGTCGATCTTTACAAGCTTGACGAAAAGGCGCTGCTCTCGCTTGAGATGGAAGTCACCCGAAAAGAGAAGGGCACCGGCATAGAGAAGAAAAAAACCCAGCATTTGCTTGGGCCAAAGGCAACGGAGGCACTCCTCAGAGAGATTGACAAATCAAGACATGCCGGCTTGGCTCGCGTTCTAATGGGGTTGGGCATCCGCTACGTTGGCGAACGTACGGCCCAACTCTTAGCGGAGGAGTTTGGCACGATAGAAGCGCTCGAAAAGGCCACCAAAAATGCCCCCGAAGAACTGGAACGCGTAGAAGAGGTCGGTCCTCGCATCTCGCAGTCGATCATTGAGTTCTTCGCAGACAAGGAGAACCGTGATCTTGTGAGCCGACTGAGGGATGCTGGGGTTGATATGAAAGCGGAGAAGAAGCAATGCTCTACGCAGTTGGCGGGCCAGACTTTTGTCCTTACCGGCACGTTGCCGACACTCTCCCGCGACGAAGCCAAGAAGAGAATCGAGGATGCTGGAGGTAAGACGGCTGGTTCAGTCAGCAAAAAGACCGATTACGTAGTCGCTGGTGAGGAAGCGGGCTCGAAACTCGATAAAGCCCGTGAACTCAAAATTCGAGTTATTGACGAGGCCGAACTGCTAGCGCTGATTGAATCTGAGCTAGGGGGCAGCGGATAGGTAAATACAATTGATTTCCTACTAAACTAATCATTCATCGGTTCCTTCAGAAAGGAAAGACCGTGGAAGGACTGCTCGGATTCATTCTCTTACTATTTGGAATTTCGGTCCTCATCTTCCGCTTCTTGCGCAACACCGGTGATTCGGACGTAGGGAACACTACCTTGCTCGGGTCTGACAGCCCCCAAAGAACGATAACACCAACACTCTCGATCGCTGACAGCGTGCACCGTGAGACGTCCACAACCGGAATGTACCCAAACACCCCTTCGAATCCTCAACCCGCACAACGAATGGGAACGTGGGGTAACCCGGCAGAGCAGGAACGGCCGCGTACGTTTTCATCCAACGTCCAGCCGGCTGTTTACAGGTCAGCAGTTCCCAAGCAGTTCATTGTTTTGGACCTGGAGACAACCGGGCTCAGTCCAGAAACAGACGAAATCATTGAGGTTGGAGCCATCCGGACGGACCGTGAAACTGGCGCTCGCACCTCGTTTCAAGCACTCGTGAAGCCGGATCAAAGGGTGCCCCGGCACATTACCGAGATCACTGGCATCTCGCAAGCGATGGTTGACTGTGAGGGGCGTCGATTAAATGAAGTACTGGCTGATTTCATTGAATTCATTCAGGACTTACCTCTCGTTACCTTCAACGCAACCTTTGACATGGGGTTCCTCCATAATGCTGCGAAGCGGCATGGCTTCGCCATCAGCAATCCCTATACTTGTGCCTTGCAGATGGCCCGTTATGCATGGCCGGAATTGCCTAGCCACCGCTTAGTTGATATTGCAAAGATTAGGAATTTGCCGGATGACGATACTCATCGTGCCCTCGGCGATTGCAGACGTGCCTTGCTCATCTTTACAGCAGCAGCATCCACGCACGGCGGGAAGATTAGGTGGACTACACCACCAATGGAACCGAATACTTATCGTAGCTCTGGCACGAAAGAACAGCGTGTTGGCTCGGAACGTTTTGCTCACGGGTCGGCGCGACGGTGGACCGAGAAGAATGAGGCCCCAAGACCCCTCGGAATGACGGGCGTGCTAATGGATCTGGGCATTCCATCAATCGGCGAACGAACCGCCGAGTCGCTAGCCGAGAAATTCGGCTCGATCGAAACGCTTATGAATGCGTCCCTTGAGGATCTGGAACATGTTGAGCATGTTGGTCCGCGCATTTCGCAGGCAATTCTGGAGTTCTTCGTGCAGCCGGCAAACCTGGCGCTGGTTGAAAGCCTGAAAAAGGCCGGGGTGGATATGACCGCGGAGAAGAAGCAGCGCTCGACGCAGTTGGAGGGATTGACGTTTGTGCTTACCGGCACACTGCCAACACTCACGCGCGACGAAGCTAAAAAGCGGATCGAAGATGCGGGCGGGAAGACGGCAGGGTCAGTGAGCAAGAAGACCAGCTACGTGGTAGCAGGCGAGGAGGCAGGATCGAAGCTCGACAAGGCCCTTGAACTGAAGGTCTCCGTTCTCGACGAGGCCGGCTTGCTGGCGATGCTTCAAGGCGGACGTGCGAAAGAATAGACGGCGGGTCAGGCGGTTGAGCGGCGGCGGCTGGCGATGTCGGGACGGTGTTCGCTGGCGCGCTGCTCGCGTTCACGCTCACGTTCCCAAGCTTCGGCGCGGCGGTTGAGCGTTGCAAAACGCTGTGGCTCGCCGGGTGGTGGAAGCAACTCCTCTGCATGAAGCCTTCCTGGAATTGCAACCAGCTCGGTCTGGTTTCTGAAGGGGGATTTGGGCACGGGCGGTGCGTTGGGCGTTATCAGGCGCGCGGAAGACTCCACTTCAACATAGGCGGAATCTGAAGTCAGGCTGGCATCGGTGCCCACGGCCTGCTCCTGTGCATCGGAAGCGTCTGCCGCGGCTGACTGCGGGCGCACGGCGATCGCTCTGGCCATGAAGTCGTCGACGAGCTTATGAAGGCAGGTTTGTCCGCACAGATGCTTGGTGCCTGGGCGCAGCCGGTTGCGCGAGCTCCA
>DASRLI010000113.1:0-5605 GCA_035648535.1 Occallatibacter sp.
GGATTACGAACTGCTATTTACCGCGCCGGAGGGAAAGCGCATTCCAAATGCGATTGCCGGAGTTGCGGTGACGCGAATTGGGCGCGTGGTGCGCCGGCGAAAAGGGCAGCCGCAGATTACGCTCATCAACGGACTCGACAAGAACGGACACGACAAGAAGGGACACGACAAGCTGCCCCTTACACCGCAGGGATGGGAGCATTTCTGCTGAAGGCGGGTTTCGCGATTTAAAACGCTGCTATTTGCGGCATGTTAGAACAGCTATAATCGACTTACTAAGTTCAGCAGCGATTATGGGATCCTGAATGTGCGCAACCGGGTGACAAGGTTCAGGGAAAGTGAGACGGCGTGAGCGAGATTTATTGGCTTGGCACAAGACCGAAGGTGACGCTGGCGATCGTGTCGTGTCCGCGCGGCGACGACAAGCTGAAGAGCGACCTCTTTGAATTGAAAAGCGCCGGTATAGACACAGTAGTTTCAATGCTTGAACCGGATGAAGCCGTGTGGCTTGGTCTGGCCGACGAAGAACGGCTTGCTGAAGATCTGGGATTGAACTTCATCTCTTTCCCGATTCCCGACGCAAATGTTCCGCTGGATGCGAAGTTGTTTGAAAGTTTTATTGCTGACCTGGCCCGCCGGGTCATTGGCGGAGAGAATGTGGGCGTGCACTGCCGGGGCTGCATCGGACGATCGACGGTGGCGACTGCATGTACCTTGATCCGGCTTGGCTTTACGTCGCACACTGCCTTGGCCGCGGTGGGAGCGGCGCGCGGATGCGCCGTTCCCGACACGCTGGAGCAGGAGCGCTACATTCTGCACTTCAGGCCGGTGTTGTGAGTGCGTTCGCAATCGATTTGAGTTTTTCGCACGATTGGCAGGCTGAGATTCTGCCCGCACGCCCCGCCATTTTACCCGCACGACATTTTGTTTATCCGCGCGATGCCGAGGAAGTGGAACGCGGCGCGCTTGAGGTGCTGGTGAGGCCGCAGGAACATGGTCAGCCGTTTCTGGCTACGTGTGCATTGGGGTTTCGCGATGCGGCGGTGCCCACGGGGATCTGGGCTGCGCCAAGTCCGCGGGAGATTTGTGCGGTGAGCGGCGGCTACGCTTACCTGATCGATACGGCTGAGCCGGAGCGCTTCACGATGGTCGAGTATCGGCCGGTGCTTGAAGTGAGAGCGCTGGTTGAGGAGCGGCTGCTGCTGTTTGTCGGGCACCTGTCGATTATTGCCTGGGGCGCGAATGGGCAGGCTTGGGAGACGGTGAAGCTTTCCGATGAAGGCGTGACCATCACCGGCGTTGAGGACGGCGTGCTGCGTGGGTCGGGCTGGGAGATGATTTCGGATAAAGAGAAGGCGTTTGCTGTGGAGTTGCGGAGCGGGAAATTGCGCGACTAGATTGGCGAAGAACAACCGCAGATCCCTCGGCTGCGCTCGGGATGACAGTGGCTTGTGTGGGTTCTTGCTATCCCACCCTTCGCAAAGGACGCGAAGGATGGGGCACCCGTTCATTGTGCTTGGGACACAGGTGTTGAAGGTGGGTTCGTGCTATCCCAGGTCCGAAAATCCGGACCTGGGGCACCCATTCATTGTGGTTGGGACACATGTGTTGTGAGGCGCGCTTACTTTGGTTGGGCGGTCAGGGGTCGAATCTTCTGCGGCAGTACCGTTTCGTAGGCGGCGTAGAGGTTGTCGAAGACTGAGTCCCAGCTTGCAGTTAGTGCGTAGCTGCGGGCGGCCTGGCGCATTTGCTTGTGCTGGGCTGGATCGGCAAGTAGGCCGGTGATCGCGCTCGCGAAACCTTCGTCGTTGGCGATGCGGCCTGTTATGCCGTCGCGAACGATTGTGCAGGGGCCGCCGTCGGGGGTGACTACGGCGGGGACTCCGCTGGCCAGCGCCTCAAGCACTACGTTGCCGAAGGTGTCGGTGTGCGACGGGAAGACAAACACATCCATATCGGCGTAGGCGGCTGCGAGTGCTTCGCCTTTGAGCACGCCGGTGAATTCCGCGCGCGGCAGGCGTTCGCGCAGACCTGCTTCTTCTGCGCCGTGACCAACGATCTTGAATTTTTTCTGGATTTGGTTTAGCTCACGCTCAATTTTGGCGAGAAGTGCCACGTTCTTTTCAACGGACAGACGCCCGACGTAGCCAAGAATGATTTCTCGATCCGAGGATGCGCGGCGGCGTTTGGCAGGAGTGAATAATTCTGCATCGACTCCGCGCGGCATCAGGTGGCATGGGCGGCCCGTGGAGCGCTCCAGCAGCCGGCAAAGCTCCGGATTGGGCGCGAACAGCACCTGCGCCCACGAGTAGAACCAGCCGATGGTGGACAGTGCGATGTCTTCAATCTTTTGCCCGGTGATTGCCGATGCGCCGCTGGGCAGCATGCGCAGGAACCAGCTAGAGCGGCGCGCGGCGTACTCATGCACGTTGGTGTGCCAACTTGCGGCGAGCGGCACCTTGAGCTGGTATGCGAGACACGCGCCCACCATGCCTACTTCGCTGGGGCCGGTGATGTGAATGATGTCCGGGCGAAAGCGCTGGAGGACATCCCACACCTGCGGAATGTGGCGCGGAAACGCGGGATCGAAGCGCAGGTCTTTTTCGAGCGCGAAGGACAGGAAGCCGCGCGGCAGCTCGAGCGTTTGCAGATTGCCTTCTTCTTGAAAGGCTTGAGAGCGGTCGCCGGCGCGCACGCAGAGAAAGGGAAGATTGCGGCGGCGGGCGAAGGCCTGAAAATGACGGCTGGTGTGGGCCACGCCGTTTACTTCATGGAACGAATCGGGAAAATAGGCGACGCGCGGAGCAGAGCCAGCTGTGTGAATGGAGTTCGCAAGGTCAGAGGAATCGGTAGCCCCTAGGCCGGTTCCGTTAACCTCACTCTCATCGCTGACGCCGCTGCCTTTGCTCACCCTTCGTTCTCACCAAGCGCGTGGCGTAACTGGTGCGAGTCGTTCCATGCCAGGCGCAGGCCGCCAGAGACCGGGCCGCGGCCCATGAGCTGCACAAAGGCGATGATGGCGCGCATCAACACGGGCGCCGCCTCTTTGGGCCACAATTCGCAGATGGGGCGGATGACGCCGTTGCCATCCGGGTGGTAGACGCGCTCATCCCAGTTGCGCGAGCCCTGCGGGAATTCTGGATAGTTGCGAATGGCGTCGATGGTGGACTGCAGGATGCGATGCTTCCACGGCTCAGCATATTGCGGCATAAAGAGCACGCTGCTGCGGCGTTCGCGGCGGATTTCGTGCACGAACTCGGTAAACGAACTGGCGTTGCTCAGATTGATGTTGGCATTGGGCTCGACGCCGTGACGGTCGCCGCCGGAGATGAGCAGCATGTTCCACTTCTCAGCCAGGCGGCGCACTTCGCGATTCTCATCCCAGGTGCGCAGGCCGTTGAGTTCGAGCGCGTGGATAAATGCGCCATTCTTCTGCAGGAATTCATTGACGAGGAACTGATGCTTCTCCTTGCCGATGATGTAGAGGTCCCACATGGGGTGATTGAACACCACGAGCACATTAGGCTCGGCATGGAGCGCGCGCAGGATTTCAGTCAGGCGCTCGTCCGATGGATTGGCGGTGTATTCGTTCAGGGTGGCCATCCACTCGGTGGCGCGGGCGCTGGGCAGGTTATGCACGCCCAGGTGAAAGGCCTGGGAGCCACCGTAGGGAGCCGACCACTCCACTGAAACGGGAATCTGGCGCGCACTGGGCACGGTGCGCAGCAACATGGGGGCGTTGATGTTGTCGTGGTCGGTGATGGAGACCATGGAATCGATGCCGAGCTTTTCAATCTGCCGGCTTTCGAGATCGAAGGCCAGCTTGGGTGTCATGGGAGGCGTCCAGTAGCTGCGGGCGTAGTCAATGTGAACGCCGTGCATCTCCTGCGCGCGGCGCTCGGAGCGGACCATGAGCGGGCGCAAGGCTGGATACTGATTTCCGAAGTTGGCCAGGAAATCGAGAGTCTCGTGCGACTGGTTGGTGTGGCTGTGGAGGGAGATTCCGGTCTTGAAGCCCTTCGACGCATTTTTGTCGCGCCAGAGATAATTAATGGTCGCACTCGGCATGCCTGCTCCTTCGCCCGCCCGGAAGCGCGGGCTACTGTACACAGTGTCCATGGGACCCATCAAAGGACCGTTAACGGCACGAGAATTGCACTTCAATTGATGCATTTACCCAGTCAGTTACGGATCTGCTCCGGAAATCAATCCGTTGGCAAGAATTGGCGCAAATACCTCTATTTGCTGGTCTTGGCCATTTCCGGGCTTAGAAAATCTTCTACCGTCCAGCCCGCCATCAGGTCCTCATCGTGGTTTGCATGGGGAGTGACAGGATGCGCTCCCGCGGCCGCAGCCGCAATTTCAGCCGCCAGATAGTTCTCTGTCAGGCCTTGGCGAAGGATCGCGAACGCCTCTTCCGGCGTGTCGGCGTAGTGAAACAGGTCCAGGTCCTTGGGAGAGATTGCGCCGGAGTCAACCAGCTCGTCGAAGTTGAGGACCTTCTTCCAGTATTCCGATCCGTAGATGACGACGGTGATTTTTTTGGCCAGCTTTTGCGTCTGCACCAGCGTAAGAATCTCGAACATTTCGTCGAGAGTGCCAAAGCCGCCGGGAAATACCACCAGCGCCTTTGACAGATACGCAAACCACAACTTGCGCATGAAAAAGTAGTGGAACTCAAAGTTGAGCGACGGCGTGATGTACGGGTTGGGCGCTTGCTCAAACGGCAGCCGGATATTGAGGCCGATGGTTTTTCCGCCAGCTTCCCACGCGCCGCGATTGGCGGCTTCCATAATGCCGGGGCCACCGCCTGATGTGATGACGAAACGGTGCTTACGCGACGGAATTTTGGACGCCCATTTGGTAAGCAGGCTGGCCAGACGCCGCGCATCTTCGTAGTAGCGAGCCATTTCAACAGCAGCCACGGCGCGCTTTCGCTGCAGGTCAGTAGCGTTGCCGGCGGCAATGTCAGGCGGGCTGGCGGGCTGCTCAGTTCGGGGCGCGGGTTTGGTGGAGCCGGTGTTATCAAGCAGCTCGAGTGCATGGTCGGCTTCTTCTCGGCCGCGAAAGCGGGCTGAGCCGAAGAACACAACTGTGTCCTGTATCTGCTCGTGACGAAAACGCGCCAGCGGCTCAAGGTACTCCGCGATGATGCGCATGGGGCGGCCGTCGGCGCTGTTCAAGAAAGTCGGGTTCTCGTAGGCCAGGGGGGCGCGCTCAAGAGGAGGAGGCGCGCCATTGCCAGGAATGGTGGCTACCGGAATCGCGGTCTGTTCCTTCTTCCCAACCGGTGGGTTCTTATCGCTCATCGTCAATCAACCTTCCCGGTGCCGGAGAACATCTTGCAGCGCATACCAGAGATTCAAAAGGCCCAGCCCCGAAACGATGCCCCGAACCGCACCATGAGCTGCAAAGTGGGCAAGCATCGGAAACTGCAGAAACAAAGGGTTCTGGTCCCAGAACATGGGCGACCAGGGCGCATAGCAAACCGCCAAACCGATGTACATCCTCAACATCACCCGCAATAGCAATTCGATGCGTTCAAGCCATTTTGGGATCCGCTGGGGCACATGTTCGATGGGGGGCTGGCCGGTTTCAGGGTTGC
>DASRLI010000114.1:0-4595 GCA_035648535.1 Occallatibacter sp.
GGGAACTTTCAGCCGCGGCCTGGGCAGCCGCTTCTGAGTACCCGCTCTGGCGTTCGATCTTTCTCAATGTCGAGAGCGCCACCATGATTCCGCCATAGCCGAGCAGGACCAACACCACTTCGGTTCCCCATTTAAGCCGATCCTGCAAGGGCCACGGCGAGGGCGCCGGAGCCGGAGTGGCAACGGTAATGTGGGACGGCTGGTAATCGCAGTTGGGGCCCGGACAATCGGTCCTCACGTCCGGAGTCACCCCCGGTGCCGGGGTGGCTGTCAGAGGAGCAGAAGTTGAAGGGGCCGAAGCCGCAGCGGGACGATTTGCGCTTGTGTGGCTATTCGTCTGCCCACTGGCCATCAATTGCGCCTGCGGGATAGCCAGCACAATCGCCAGTACTGCCAGATCCTTCAACATCATGGCGCAAATGTACCATATTGCATCGATTGGCCGTATGAGCCGGATCACGACATTGATTACCTTTGGTCGTCCGCCATGCGTGCCCGGCGGGACCCGGACCACGGCGAGTTTTTATTTAGATAGGGCTTGAATTGAAATCTGGTAATCAGTAAGTAGCCCCTGACGGCGCTCTGCGGGAGTCTGGAAGAACATGAGCCATAAGACCGCCCTGTGCCGTTCGAAGACTAATTGGCTGCTGCCCCTGAAGTTTGAAGTCAGAAACGCGCCTCGACTCGCATGCTCATGGAGTGACAAGGAACGAACCTGGCTGGCCATGCGGGTAAACTTCGCACTGACCCTGCAACCAATGGAAGAAGGGTTGCAAGCAGAGGTAACCGGATTGGTTCGGCGACGAGAAGAGAGGGGGAGATTCCAGATAAGATTGAGCCAACAATTCGTCCGCCTGACCCGTTGGCGGGCTTCCTGGGCACTTGTGTGCTAGCTGCACAGCTGGAAGGTGGAGGGTAGCTTAATGTGGTTGCAATACTTCGGTTTTCAAGAAGAACCGTTTGGGGTTTCCCCGGATCCGCGATGCTTGTATCTCAGCCATACGCATCGTGAGGCGCTGGAAGCGCTGGAGCGCGGCTTCTCCAATAACCGTGGTTTTACTGCCATGATAGCCCCCCCGGGAATGGGGAAAACGACGTTACTGTTTCGCTTCCTCGAGGACATTCGGGAGTCGACCCGCACGGTATTTCTCTTCGATATCGCTGCCGATTGCGAGCCGCGGGAACTGGTGGGCTACATCTTGCGCGAACTCGGCATCACGCCCGCGCAGAGCAGTTTCGAGATGCACAAGCAATTAAGCGACGCGATCGTCGCAGAGACTCAGGCAGGGCGCAAATTCGTGATCGTGATCGACGAGGCGCAGAGCCTCTCGGATGCCGTGCTTGAAAGAGTGCGCTTGCTGACTAACTTCGAAACGTCGCGGGGAAAGATGATGCATATCGTCCTCTCAGGACAGCCGCAACTTGACGATAAATTGGTACAGAGTTCTCTGGTACAACTTCGCCAGCGCATATCGACCGTCTGCCGGCTTGAACCACTTTCGTCGGAAGAGATAGCTTCCTACATCGACTACAGGATTAAACTTGCGGGCTATTATGGCGAGCCATTGTTTACCGAAGATGCGCTCAAAATGATCGCGGGGGCCAGCCGGGGCACTCCCCGGATCATCAACAATCTCTGCTTTAACGCGCTGTCACTGTGCTTTGTGCTGAACAGCAAACAGGTGGACGGCAGCATGGTGGCCAAGGTAATTACCAAGCTGCAATTGACTCCGAAATCAAGAGAGCCAATTGGAGTCGCCGAGAGCGTTGCGGCTGTGAAGCCCCGTGAACACAAACAATGGAAGCAGACCAGACGACTGTTGACACTCTGGGGTCCAGCGTCTGCCGGCGAAGCGATGCTCTGGGTTCCTGCTGCTGTGTTGTTGATGGTGATGTGCGTGCCGGGTGCGTTCCGGCTCGACAAGGTTCGGGTCCCTCAGTTTCGCAAGGCGGGCGATGCCCCCTCATTGACTCTAAAGGCTGCACCAACGCCAGCCCCGGTCCCAACCGCAACCAACACTGCAAGTACGCTCGCAACGGCACACACTACAAGCACGATGCCACTTGAGCCTGGAAACGCGGTGATCCATCCTGTTTCCGCTCGGGCTTCGGCATCGGTCATGGAGCCGGCAGCACCTGTTCATGAGCCGTCGTTGGTCTATCGCACGATTCCCAAGCCCTCGGCCGGCGTCCATCCCACCGCGCCTGTTCATGAGCCGCTGCCTGGCTATGGCTCGATTCCCAAGCCCTCGGCGGCCGCGCAAGCTGTCGTGACGCCCCCGCAGGCGAGCGCTGCGGCGCAATCCCCTTCAAAGGTTTCGTACGTGAACGCCGCGACCTCGAAGCAGAGTCAGATGCGAGCCGGGCAAAGTGGTTCACCTTCGGTGCAGGTGCAGCCCGCACTCACGGGCAACACACCGGTCGCCGCCCAGGCAGCCGCCACGATGAATGTGCGCCCGGCACTGCCCGAGAGCTATCGCTGAAGGCTAATGATTTGCGATAACGTATTAAGAATTGATCGGAGTTTTCGTTACCCAATATCGAATATGAGTCACTAGTTGCCGGGTAACGCTTTCTTATCCTTCAGCGCCAGCGCCGTTGCGCTTTCCCGTTGCTGAGTTGTGGAGGAGCGCGGACTGGTGTGAGTGGATTCGCAGGCTCTCAACCCGCCGTAGAGACAAATCCCGAAGATCACAAGCAGAGCAATTGCCCCTGCGAGCCCCCTCCGGTTCGGAGCGCTTTTCCCCGTTAACTCCCAGTCATGTGCGAACTGCTCGGCATTAAAGAGGAATGTGCCCGACTCGTACTCCGCCGACCAGCGCACAGCCACGAGGTCTGCTTTCGGGCTGCTGACATAGACCTTCCCCGTCAGGCCGTCTGCATTTCGCCTAACTTGCGCACCTTTCGGGGGGTATTTCGGCGAAGTCATCTCGCATCGCTCCTTGCTCGAGACGCACGATACACGTTTGGCAGAAATAGCTTACGATGCGACCCTGAGGAAAGTGCGAAGATTGGCCGGCACATCCGCCTCTAATTTGTCGAGAAGCTGCCGCTCACCGTACCAGCGCCCGGGTAAGTGCGATCTATCCACTCGTCGAGCGGGTGCTGTTCCCCACAGTCCAGACATCTCGTGGTTCCAAACCGAGCAGCGCAGTGAGGACAAATGGCCCTGCTTTCGAACGTATCGAATGGTTGCCCGCACAGCCCACATTGCCAGTAGGGTCCCAGCGGTGGCGCAGTTCTGCAACTCGGACAGGCATACCCTTCTCGGCGCGGCAACGTTGCGACACGCAACAATTCCCGCGCGTGCTTCAGCCCGCTCCAGCAATTCATCAGCATGAAAACGGAAATCGCACCTATCCAGAAGGACCGTAGCCACAAGGCGAGGCCGATCAACCCCACTATGCCGAGTAAGCCGAGAACCGTGGTCACCATCAGGCTGCGGCCGCGTCCCAGCACAAACCACAGCAGGGAGCGAAGAATCTGACCGCCATCCAGGGGATAGATCGGCAGCATGTTGAAGATCAGAAGCGACAAGTCAATCCACAGGACGGCCCGCAGCAACTGATAGACGTCGGGCATCGCTTGCGCCCATCCTGCCGAACGGGCAACCACAACCGCTGTGTACAGCACCGGCAGCAGCACCACATTTACCAGCGGTCCCGCCGCGATGCTCCAGAGAGTTGCGCCCGGCCGTTGCGGTGGATTCACATACGCCACGCCACCAAGCGGCCAAAGCACGATCTGGTTTGCCGTCCCGCCGACCTGCCGGCAAGCAAGGGCATGCCCGTACTCATGCATCAGCACAATCATGAACAGCGCCAGGTACTCAACTGCATTCCAGGCGACGGAGTTGTACCTTCCGCTTCGGCTCTGAATCTCATAAGCCGCCACGAGGAACCACGACCAGTGCAGATACAGATCAACCCCTGCGAAGCGAAACAGATGGAACGAACCTTGGCGAACACTCTGCATTTGGGTAGCTTACTCCATTCAGATTGTTCCATGCGATTTTGCGTTTGCCTGCACTTGATGAACAGGGTGGAGGTTTACGATCGTACGAAGGGGAGTGTCGAAATAAATGAGCGGAAACACGCGAGTGGCAGTGGTTACCGGGGGAACACAAGGGATTGGCCGCAAGACTGCCGAGTTGCTTGCAAAGCGAGGTTACAGGCTCGCCATCATCGATCTTCGTCAGCCAGCGGAGACCGTTGAGTCCATTGAATCAAAAGGTGGCGAGGCTATGGGCTGCGCCGGCGATATTACAGATGAAGCCACGGTAGTGCGCTTCGCCGGCGAGGTCTTCGAACGTTACGGACGCGCTGATGTGCTGGTGAACAATGCCGGCATCAGTTTGATTTCAGCGGCGGAAGATACTGCTGCTAGCGACTATCGCCGCGTGATTGAAGTGAACCTTGTAGCGCCGTTTTTGATGGCGAAGGCCTTCGGAGAAAAGATGCTCGAGGCCGGCAGCGGTTCGATCGTCAACGTTGCATCGGTTGCGGGGTTGCTGGGCGTTGCGGACCGTGCAGCCTACAACGCATCGAAGCATGGGCTGATTGGCTTAACCCGCACGCTCGCAGCAGAGTGGGGAG
>DASRLI010000115.1:0-9622 GCA_035648535.1 Occallatibacter sp.
GGCCGTGGGGATCGTGGCCAACCAGAAGATTAACCAAAGCCAGACGATGGCCATGGGGTCGTCTGCCGGGATGACGCAGATGGAAGTCGGCGGCGTAATCTACACCGAAAGCGCGCAGAAGGCGGCTCGCTTCATCATGGACTGCAATCAGAACCTGGTGCCGCTGGTGTTTCTGCACGATGTAAATGGATTCATGGTGGGCAAGGAGGCGGAATGGTCGGGAATCATTCGCGCCGGGGCGAAGATGGTGTCGGCGGTGAGCACAAGCGTAGTGCCAAAGATTACGGTGATCGTGGGCGGAAGCTTTGGCGCCGGGCACTACGCGATGTGCGGCAAGGCCTACGATCCACGTTTCCTGTTTGCGTGGCCAACTGCGCGATATGCGGTGATGAGTGGCGTGTCGGCGGCAACTACGCTAGCTGAGGTGCGAGCCCGGCAGATGGAGCGCGGCGGCAAGGTGTTAACAGAGGCGGAAAAGGCCGCCCTGTTCGAAGAGATTCGCGCCACATATGATGCGCAGGCCGATCCGCGCTATGGCGCGGCGAGGCTTTGGATTGACGCGATTATTGATCCGGCACGAACCCGAGAGGTCCTGATTGCGGCACTTGAGGCATGTGCGATGAATCCTGATATTCCCCGGTTTAATCCCGGAGTCCTGCAAACCTAATGAAGTTTCTTACGGGCCGTTGCCGACTTCGAGACGGAATCGGCGGAATCTAAAACGTGAAGCGACAGAACAGGGCACTCGAATTCCCCGCGAAGGAGCCTGAACATGCAAGTTGACGTGAATCCGGGCGATACTTTGTACCCGTTTGTCCTTACGGAAGAGCAGGAACACCTGCGCCGGGAGATACGGGAATTTGCCGCACAGGAAATAGCTCCACATATGGCGGCGTGGGATGAGGCGAGCGAATTCCCGCTCGCGGCTGTTAAGAAGCTTGGCGCGATGGGGCTGATGGGCGTGATCATTCCCCAGGAGTATGGCGGCGCGGGGCTGGGATACGTGGACTACGTGCTTGCAATTGAGGAACTTTCGGCCGTGGACGGGTCGGTGGGACTGACGATGGCGGCGCACAATTCGTTAGGGACAAATCATATCTTCCTGGCCGGCAACGAGGCCCAGAAGAGGAAGTATGTTTCGCGGCTGGCAACCGGAGAGTGGCTGGCGGCGTGGGCGCTCACTGAACCCGGATCCGGGTCGGATGCGAGCAGCGCACGCACGACCGCGATGAAGAAAGGCGACCGCTACGTGCTCAACGGGAACAAGACCTTCATTACCAATGGGCGCTATGCCGATGTTGCGGTAGTGATTGCGGTAACGGACAAGAGTAAGGGCACGCATGGTCTATCGGCCTTCGTCGTCGAAAAGGGAATCAAAGGTTTCAATGCAGGCAAGAAAGAGAACAAGCTTGGCTTGCGGGCCAGCGATACGAGCGAACTGATCTTTGAGGACTGCGAAATACCGGCGGAGAACCTGCTGGGAGCCGAAGGCGAGGGGTTTATCGATGCGATGCGGGTGTTGGATGGTGGGAGAGTCTCGATTGCGGCGCTGTCCTTGGGGATTGCTCGCGGTGCGCTGGATGCGGCCTTGAAGTACGTGAAGGAGAGACGGCAATTCGGAAAAGCGATCGCCGAGTTCCAGGGCATTCAGTGGAAGCTGGCGGATATGGCTACGGAACTGGATGCTGCACGGCTGCTGACGCAGCGGGCCGCGGTGCTGAAGGATGCCGGCCACAAAGTGACTCGCGAGTCGTCGATGGCCAAGCTGTTCGCGAGCGAAGTGGCCGTGCACATCTGCAATGAGGCGGTTCAAATGCTTGGCGGCTACGGGTTTATCAAGGATTACCCGGTGGAGAAGTTTTACCGCGACGTAAAGCTGTGTACCATCGGTGAGGGCACAAGCGAAATTCAGCGCATGGTCATCGCCAGGGAGATCCTCAAGGTATCCCCTTCGCGTGGGTAGCGCAAGTCGTATTCACCTTAATTGATGGATGAGAGATGAATGGGCGATGTAGTCAAGATCGTTGAGTGTCCCCGCGACGCCTGGCAGGGGCTGCCGGTGCAGATTGCGCCGGAGACAAAGGCTGACTATCTCCGGAAACTGATTGAAGCAGGATTTACGCATATCGATGCGGTGAGTTTTGTTTCGCCGGCGGCAGTGCCACAGATGGCGGACTCGGAACAGGTACTCGAGTTCCTCGGGCCGCAGAAAAACGTGGAGATCATCGGGATTGTCGTGAATGAGAAGGGCGCGGAAAGGGCCATCCGTACGGGCGCGGTACAAACGCTGGGTTTTCCGTTTTCGGTTTCTCCCGGGTTTCTCCGACGCAATCAACATCAGACACCTGAAGAATCACTTGTTGCGCTGCGGGCGATCATTGCGAGGGCTGGCAGTGCGGGGCTGGATGTCGTTGCGTACCTCTCGATGGCATTTGGAAATCCATACGGTGAGGGATGGAACGTTGACCTAGTGGCGGATGCGTGCGCCCGGTTGATCGAGGCTGGAGCACGGCAGATGTCGCTGGCGGACACTGTGGGGTTGGGGACGCCGGAACAAATCGCAGATACGGTAGCAGCGGTGATTGCGGTGGATGGCGGAATCGAATTGGGGGTTCATCTGCATTCACGGCGGGACGAGGCGAGTGCCCGCGTTCGCGCGGCCTATGTGGCGGGTTGCAGGCGATTCGATGCGGCCATTAGTGGGTTGGGCGGATGTCCGTTTGCGCAGGATGCACTGGTGGGGAATTTGCCCACAGAAGGTTTGATGGCTGCGTTGACGGAATGCGGTGCGAGGCTGCCGAAGCTGGGGCCACTTGATGAATTGATTCGTTCCAGCGCGGAGATCGCAACGAGCGCTGGGACTTCGGTGCACTAGGGGCAATCCATGCCCGTGATCACAGGGTAGGAGGAGAGATTGAACTACAGCACGATTGAAGTTGCGGAAAGCGCATCGGTACGGACGATAACGTTGCAACGCCCAGAGCGGCGCAATGCGATGACTCCCGAAATGCAGTTGGAGTTGATTGCAGCAATGATGGATGCTGCGGCAAGCGGTTGCCGGGTGCTCGTGCTTGCCGGTGCTGGCGAGGCGTTTTGTGCGGGCCTGGATTTGACGGGGCTGCAGGAAATGCAAGGCAAGAGCGCGGTTGATTACCGCGCGGACGCGACGAGAGTTGCAAAACTTTTCCGCACCCTTTATGAACTACCGATGCCAACCATTGCCGCGGTGCATGGAGCGGCAATCGGGGGCGGAGCGGGATTGGCAATGATCTGCGACTTTACGCTGGCGATACCGACGGCGAGATTTGGATTTACGGAGGTGCGGATCGGATTTGTGCCCGCAGTGGTGTCGGCGTTTCTGGCGTTGCAAATCGGCGACAAGCGCAGCCGGGACCTGCTGTTGACCGGACGTATCTTTGATGCTGCAGAGGCTCATCGGCTAGGTCTGGTGAATGAGATTGTGCCGCCGGAGCAACTTACGGAACGGGTACAGTCGCTGGCGGAAGTGTTGAAGGCGAACAGCCCGAAGTCTCTAAGCGGTACCAAGGGGTTGCTGGCGGCGCAGAATAAGGCTTGGCTCGATGCAACAATCGCTGAGGCGGTCGAACTCAGCGTGCAGGCTCGCGAGACGGAGGATTTTCACGAAGGGATTGCGGCGTTTCTGGAAAAGCGCAAGCCGGTATGGACCAAATGATGGTTCATAAGTAAGCTGCATCGCGAAAGCGCAGTGATGCCTCAGTTCGCTCTTCCACCTGACGGCGCGTGACGTCCGCCGCCAATTCGACGACCTCCAAACCAGTGCTCGTTACATCGAGTACGCAGAGATCCGTGATCACGCGATGGACGACGGCGGTTCCTGTCAGGGGCAATGAGCAGTTGCGCAGCAACTTGGGACTACCGTCCGGGGCGCTGTGTTCCATCAGGACGACAATGCGCCGGACGCCGGAAACAATGTCCATGGCTCCGCCCATCCCTTTCACTCGCTTGCCGGGAATCATCCAATTGGCCAGATCACCGCGCTCTGAAACCTGCATTGCGCCTAGGATGGCCACGTCGATGTGTCCGCCGCGAATCATTGCGAAGGAATCCGCACTCGAGAAAATCGAAGCTCCTGGATTGAGCGTCACTGTCTCTTTCCCAGCGTTGATCAGGTCCGCGTCCACGTCCTCTTCCCGCGGGAACGGTCCCATCCCGAGAAGTCCGTTTTCCGACTGCAATGTGACGTTGACTCCGTCAGGAATATAGTTGGCGACCAGCGTCGGGATACCGATTCCGAGGTTGACGTAGAAGCCGTCCTTCAACTCTCGGGCGGCGCGGGCTGCCATTTCATTGCGTGTCCATGTCACTGGGCTATACCTTCCGGGTGGTCTTCTTCTCAATCCGTTTTTCAGGATTGGGATTGTGCACGAGCCGATGAACAAAGATGCCAGGTGTGTGAACCTCGTCCGGATCGAGTTCACCGGGCTCGACGATGATTTCTGCTTCGGCTACTGTGATTTTGCCGCATGCGGCCGCATTGGGGTTGAAGTTGCGCGCAGTACGATGATAGATGAGATTTCCATGGAGATCGGCTTTCCATGCCTTTACCAATGCCACGTCGGCCTGGATGCCGCGTTCCAGGATGTATGTCACACCATCAAACTCTTTGTGTTCTTTGCTCTCAGCAACCAAAGTGCCTACTCCGGTTCGCGTGTAGAAGCCGGGTATTCCTGCGCCTCCTGCTCTCATGCGTTCGGCCAGCGTACCTTGTGGACAGAATTCGACTTCGAGTTCTCCGCTGAGATACTGGCGTTCGAACTCGGCGTTTTCGCCAACGTAACTTGAGATCATTTTCCTGATCTGATGAGTTTCGAGGAGCAGTCCCAATCCCCATCCATCCACGCCGGCGTTATTGCTGGCTATAGTGAGGTTGCGGATGCCGGAATCGCGCAGCGCACGAATCAGAGCTTCTGGAATGCCGCAAAGGCCGAAGCCTCCGATCGCTAGCAACATCCCGTCCCGCAGGATGCCGTCCAATGCAGCACGTGCGTTCGGCTGGAGCTTATTCATCGAAGCGCTCACCTTGATCGTTCATTTGAGGCGCATGTTGCGCGGAGGGTTACGCGGACATCACCTTACTGAATGCGATCTGGAATTTCTTCATTTCATCGGCCGTTCCGACGGTCACCCGAACATACTCGGGCCAGACCGGCCAGACGCGCCCAACATATACTTTCTCCTTGCGCATGGCGAGAACAGCATTGGAGCCCGGCCGCCCGGTATCGACCATGAAGCAGTTGGACACCGAAGGCACGAACTTGTAGTTATTTCTTTCAAGGAAGTTAAAGGTATCTTCGCGGACCTGGGCAATCAACCTGCGGCGCGTTGGGACCAGGTCTTTGGATTGAAGGCTGGCCGTCGCCGCCACCATTCCGGTAATGGGCATCATCGTGGCGCCCCATTCGCCGAGCTTGTCAAGCAGTTCGGGGCGCGCGATAGCAGCGCCTGCGCGCAATCCGGCCATGCCGTAGATTTTTGAGAATGTCCTCAGCAGAACAACATCCTTCCCTTGGGCTACTAGATCGGAGTTGAAGGGCGCTCCAGCAATGTGGGTGTAGGCTTCATCGATCATGACTACCGAGCCAGCAGGCTTGTTCGCCACTAGCCATTCAATTTCGGATTTTGGGGTGAGCGTTCCGGAGGGGTTGTTGGGGTTGCAGATGTAAATGAGGCCGGCAGTTGCGCTGGCGGATGCCATCGCTTTCACGTCGTGAGCATAAGTGGGCGTGAGAGGGACCTTGACGACCGGTGTGCCGATGAAGTTAGCTGCACGTTCGCCGGCCTCATAGCCTGGATCGGCGATGACGAGCGGGCGCGTGGGTGATGTAAAAGCCAGAACCGCCTGATGCAATGCGGGACTGGATCCGACGAAGATGCGCACAGAGTCAGGGCTTATATCCTCCTGCGTTGCCATTGCTGCCTGCAGTTTATCGGTTTCGCCATAGAGGTAGCGCCCGCCCTTGGCAACGATGTTGTGGACGGCCTCCATTGCCTCCGGACAAGGCCCTAGCGGATTCTCGTTGGCGTTGATCATGACGGCGTCTGAAGGCGCATCGGTAACCTTCGAGAGTTGTGCCAGGGCCGGCTCATTGTAGAACGGCATGGATGATGCTCCGGCCACCATAGCCGCGAGTCGGAGGAAACCGCGGCGCGTGAAACCACGGAGTAGAAGGTCTTCTTCCTGTTCCTTGTTCAGGATGCCTGCCATGCATATCTCCTCTTCGAGGCGGCGGGCTTGCGAGGGGAATTTCCAGCCGCACTTCGCGCGAATTATTCAGTTGATAAGTTGCGGGCTCGCGCCAGCGAGCCACCTAGGCTAATTAGCACTTTACCCGAATCCGAGAAAAAGATGGAAATTATGTTGAGATTTGGGGGCACTGCGAGAGCTCTTTCCAAGAGAGATCTATGACATACGACTGCCACTCCGCGCTCTCCAGGTTAACTGTGAAGTTTTCCAGTTATGATCAAGTTTAGACGGAATATGCAGACCGGAAGGGAGCAGGGAGCCGACGCGTCTCTTCACAGTCCATGGGGATTGGCGAGGATGATCTGCTGCGTTGCGTTGACCGCACAGTCCTTCAGCCTGATCACGGGTCGCGAGCCGGTGACTTCGCTCAACGGGCTCTGGCGCTTCCATACGGAGGACAATCCTGCGTGGGCCGATCCGCAGTTCGATGACTCGCATTGACCGCTGATACGGTCGGACGAGAGCTGGACGAAGCAGAGATTTCCGGCATTTAACGGATATGCGTGGTATCGCTTAGAAGTGGAGGTTCCCGGCAACGGCTGGCCTGTCGATCTGCTGCTGACCAATATCGTCAGTGGCTATCAGGTCTATGCGGACGGTAAGCTGATCGGCAGTGCTGGCTCAGCCGTGGCCACTCGCGACCCGCTCTTTGCGGCGCCGGCGACGACGTTTCGACTCCCGGAGGGAGGCAAGGGCCCGCAGACGATCCAAATTGCCCTGCGCGTCTGGACCTACCAGCCCATCGCATTCTGGTTTGGGGCCGGTTCCTCAAACGGAAATAACAGCGAAGTGGGCGCCCCTGCGTTGCTTACGACCCGCGCGAGCATGCTCATGATCGAGCGGGCATACCATTTTGTCACTGAATTTGCATACGGTCTCTCCTCCGGGTTGATTGGACTCGCCATTCTGGCGTTGTTCCTATACTGCCGTTCGGAAAGGAGTACCTAGGGTTCTCCATTTTGCCTCTGGGACAATGCGCGGCTGTAGCATTCCATCTACTGATAAACCTGGGTTCGCTGGTTTAGACATGTTCGGAGTCGTGCCGAAATCGACCACCAGACAGCGTGCCCTTCCCCGCAACGACCTCTTCGCAGATTCTCGGCAATGCGGAAGTTCCCACGGATTCCTACCGATAAATGCCGATGTCGTCTCGATCTGTGCGCTCATCGATATCTCCGAGAGCCGACCGTGCGCCGCAAGAGTCGGACGTGGCAAGATGCAGTTTCCTCTTTGTAAGGCTCCTCCCGGTGCGATGTCGCCTGACTCCACTTCTTCATCACGACAATGCAGCATGGCACGCTCGATCATATGGTCCAATTCGCGCACATTCCATGGCAACAAATGATGGATCATCTGATGCATCGCGGCCGGCTAAAACACTTTTACCTGCTTGCGATATCGTGTTCGATTGCGATCGAGAAGATGCTGTGCGAGTAGTGGAATGTCTTCGCTCCTTTCGTGGAGGGGCGGCAGATGGGTTTCAACCGTATCAATACGGAAGAGCAGGTCTTCGCGAAGCCTGCTGTGCAATTACATAGATGCACCAGCCGCATTCGATGCTTTCGGGCAATCCGCTGCCCGTTGGTTAAATCGCTGATCCAACGAAGTGCCATCGCTGCATATCGAATCGTCATTACAAACGGCAGTTCCTCTCCATCGCCGGAGAGTTAGGATAACTTCGACAAATCGCGCCTTTTATATCGCTAACTTCTGTAAAAGAATATCGAAGCCTAAGCCAATTGAATTTTTCTGCGCCTGGACTGCAAGCTTCAGCAGTAATATCCCGCTTCATCTACTGCAGATCATTTTCCTGCTTTCAATAGAGACGAAGATACCTACTCAAAGTCGGGGTTGTACCTATCACCAGACCATCGAAAGATGACATCTGTACCTGAGTGTTTGCTTTCATTGTGCCTGCGGCGGCATTGTTCTACGCTTCAACCTCAGTAATGTCCCCCATGACCGCAATATTTTCTCGCAATAATAACGAGGGCTATTTTTGTATGACCCATCTGGAGAGACGGCACACACGGCGTTATAAACTGGCCGACCCCGTGAACTATTGGTGGCTCGATCCAAGCGGATCAGTTCAGGCCAGTCGCGGCATGACGCTGGATATCAGCAGTAGCGGTGTGATGGTAATCGCCAGGAAATGTCCGCCAATGGGCGTGCGCATTCAAACGACGATTCACGTTTCTCGACACAACGGTAGCGACCGTCCGCTGGAATTGCATGGAGAGGGCATTGTGGTTCGTATCGAACCCGGCGAAGCAACTCAGCCGAGTCCACGATCAAGTGGTTTTGCAGCATCGGTGCATTTTTATTCCGAGTTGTCGAAGGACTCAGACGACACGGATCAGGATTCTTATGAGCTTTAGAAACACCTTCACTGTCGGTCGCGTTGATGAGAGCAACGGCTTTGCGGAATCGTTTCGCCGTTCTCGAGGGAGTGGTCTATGAATCGTGCAGCGAGATTTTTGACGATCTTCGGTTTGTTTCTTGGAGTGTTTGCCTCTCAGGTTGCGAGCCAAGCTCCGGCATCGAACACATGGACCGTAGCGGGTCATTTGACCCAAGCCCGCTCTGGCGCGGCCGCGGTTCTGCTCACCGACGGGCGGGTTCTGATTACTGGCGGTACCGACAGCACTGGAATTCCCCAAGCCACGGCCGAAGTGTACGACCCCGCGAAGGGGACCTACACGGCCTCGCTGGCGATGAAAGTACCCAGGGCGAATCATGCTGCCATTGTTATGAGAAGCGGCGACGTTCTCGTAACGGGCGGTTTGACCACTGGGGGAGGCTACAGCGATTCGGCGGAAATTTACAGTGTCAGCAGTCAACAATGGACGCTTCTGCCGTCATCAATTGGTACTGACCTTGCATACCACGCTATGGCCCAGCTATCGGATGGCAACATCCTGATCGCAGGTGGCACCAGCACGACCAAAGTGGTCGGCTCTCTCGTACTCTTCAATCTGACTGATCAGAATTTCATGCCCATTGGCATGCTGCAGACGCCGCGTACCAACGCCGTCGCAGCTGCTACGCCCGATGGCCGTGTTCTCATTGCAGGCGGCACCGACATCAACGGTGCAGTACTGGCCTCCACTGAAATGTTTGTATACAACAAGGACACGATGACCGGATCCATATCGTCCGGTCCTAGCATGGCGTTTCCCCGCGTGGGCGCCACAGCAACCATCACATATGATGGTGTGGCCGTAATTGGGGGCAACAATGGACAAATAGATCTTGGAACTGCTGAGATCTTCAGCCAGTGGACCAACACATTCAAGACCGTGAGCGGCGGTACTCCGCGCAGTCACCACTTTGCAG
>DASRLI010000116.1:0-4387 GCA_035648535.1 Occallatibacter sp.
GTGGCTCGCTTCGCTCGCCACTCAGCAGCTTCTACAGAACTTTACGGACTTAATCATGGCTTTAGGCAGACAGGGGTAGATCGGGTAAGTTCAGCATCCGCCGCGGGAAACTACAGCGGATGCTGGTGGGTTGGAGGTTAGAACTTGATGCGGCCGGCGAACTGCCAGTCACGGTTACCTGATGCGCTGGTGATGGTGCCGAACGTGGTGGAACCGGCTGCCCAAGTTGAGCTGGGGTTGCCGAAGGTGACGTGGTTCCACACGTTGAGGCAGTCAGCCTCGAATACGAAGGACAAGCCTTCCTTTACCAGGGGGAAGGTGCGACGGACGCTGGAATCGACATTCCAGGTATAGGGATTGCGTACGCCGTATGCGAGCGTACGGGGTGCGTTGCCGATCAGGTACTGCGCCTGACCGCTTACCGTAGAGATGTTCTGCGGCGTCGAGAAACCGTTTGAATCGAAATACTGGATCTTGGTGCAACCCGACTGGCCGAGTGCATTGATACCCAGGTTGCAGGTGTTGTAGCCGTTGGGGCCAGAGCCAAACTTGCCGTTGACGCGCAACGGTCCCGAGAAGGATCCGCTCTTGTCCGGCATTGCCTGTCCCTGACCGGGCTGTGTCGTTCCGGTGGCGCCAGTCCAGGTGAGGGCCATCGGAGTGCCTGACTGGTAGGTATAGATGCCGGAGAACTGCCATCCACCGGCTACCCAGCGTACCAGCGCGATGTCGTTTCCGAGTTTACCCTTCCCAAACGGCAATTCATAGACGCCGTACGCGTGGATGAGGTGCGGCCTGGAGATCGCTGTCCAGGAGCGGTCGATCCTATCTTGCTTGTAGGATTTAGTCCCGCCAGAGATTGCGCCGGCGGGAATGTCAAAGCCGCTGCGGTAGGTGCCGTCGTCCCCAAGATTCTTCGAGTAGGTGTAGTTGAAGTTGTAGGACAGGCCGTTGTGCATGCGCTGGTTCAGCACGACCTGCAGGGAGTTGTAGCTGAAGTTGCCCACATTGCCATAAGTGTCGCTGACGCCTGAGTACTGCGGGAAAGCGGTTAGCATCTGCGCGACAGTTGCCGAGGCGCTGACTGCGCCGGCGGCGGTAAAGAAGGCCGGCGCGGGCGCCGTCGGGAAGTAGGAGGCCACGATGGCCGCATTCGCGGTTGTGGCAGCCGCATTCAGAATCGGCTTGGTACCGGTGGAATCCTTGACGCTGCCAAGCACGGCCAGATACTTGGGATTGAGTTGATTGGTCCAGTAGCCTCGCGCATTGCCGCCAGTGGTCCCGGAGTTGACGATGAAGTGGCTCTCGTTTGCGGCATAGTTGACGCCGAGAGTGAGGTCGGGGGTGACGCTGCGCTCGATGCCGAAGTTCCACATCACAATCTCCGGAGCGCGGCCCGAGAAGTGAGGATCGGCGAAGGAGACGCTGCTGGCGCTGACAAATTTGTTTGAGCTGTTCAAGTAGTTTCCAGTGTTAAGTTCCTGCGCTGCCACGCCAGGAGTTGGGGCGGAGGGATAGGTGTAGCCGGGGCCGAAGATGCCGGTGTTCGACAATCCGAGCGTGCCAAACGCGGCGCTGTTGTTCAGCCAATAGGAGGGGCCGGCAGTAATGGTCGAGCCCGACTCTGTCGGTCCGGTGGCGCTCACATTGAAGCCGGTCTGGCCGGTGCCGGTTGCGTTGCCGCCGCGGCCCCCGACGCCGCCAGCCTGCGAGTAGACGACGGCAAATCCCGAGCGGACGACCGTCTTTGGAGTTAACTCCCATGCGAAGCCGACGCGCGGCCCGAAGTTTTTCCAATAGGTCTGTACCGGGGTTCTGCAGCCGCAGCTAACGTTTGGTCCGCCGTAGTTGCCCGCGAACTGCAACATGCCCAGGCTATTGGTGAGCGGGTTGGTGATGTTCGGATTCAGGAAGGTCCAGCGATCCTTGACCTCGTGGAAGGGAGGCAGGTAGTCCCAGCGCAGACCTATATCGACGGTTAGCTTGGGCGAAATTTTGTAGCTGTCCTGGATGTAGGGAGCCATGGGGTGATAACGTCCGCCTGTTTCACTGAGCGGGAAGAGCCCGAACGAAGGCGCAGTGTTTTCAGCTGTCGCAGATGCGCCGACGGCGCCCAACATATAGCTGGCAAACGAGAAGCCGGAAGGCGCAGCCGCGGTACCGGTGCTGAGGGCGTTTGAGTTGGCCGCGAAATTGGCAGTGGAAAAGCCGTTGTAATTCAAATACAGCTCGGTGGAGAAGCCGATCGGGGCCGCACTGTTGATCTCCTCCCACAGATAGGAGAAGCCAAAGGTAAAAGAGTGCTTTCCCTTGTTCCATTGGACGTTGTCGAGGACAGCATAGGTGTTGGGGTTCACCTGTTGCGTCGTTGTGGCGGAGCCATTGGAGGTCCAGACTGTGTAGGCCGTGCCATAGGCCGCGCTGGTGCCGAAGGTCGCACCCGGGAACTCGCGGCTGCCCTGGCCTGCTGGCGTGTTGGTGATGCCATAGGCCGAGGGTTTGTACGCATCCACGCCGTCCGTGGCGTTGATCTGCGGCTGGATGAAGCGCGTAAAGCTGTATTTTAGCTGGTTCACGAGGTTCGGATTGATGGTGAAAACGTGCTCCACGATGTAGCTCTGGGGATAGATCTTGGCGTAGGTGCCCGAGACGTAGGGAAGCGGCATCTGGTTGCTGAAGTTGGTCAGGTAAATGCGGGCCCCGTTTACGCCCACCGTCGAAAGTTTCTGCCTGGAACTCAGGTCGTAATCCACGCGCCAGTCATAAAGCCTGTCGTCAAAGCCTCCGGGAATGGCGCCCAGATAGTTGTTGTAGAGCGACGAGGAATTGGTCGGCTTGGGCAAAGCGGTCGCCATGGCTTTGGCAATTGGCGAGATCATGCCCGCCGGAATGACGTTGTTTGTGGCGACACCGTTTTTGATTCCCTGGAGTGGTGCTCGCGTACATACGGTGCCAACGCAGCTGTTAGACGTTGGATCGAAGAGGATCGCAGGGTTGTCGGTGCCGGTGCCTGTCCTGCCACCACCACCCACGTTTCCGTTCAGTTCAGTAAAGTCGCCCGTGAGCATAGCCGCTGAGGGAATGGAATAGAGAGCCGGGTTTGCCCCGAGGCGCTCGTGGTATTTGTCGTAGGCGAAAAAGAAGAAGAGCTTGTTGCGGGTGAATGGCACCACACCGCCCGCGCTGACCGACAGCTCATTCTGGTGCTCGACAGGTTTGGGAGCTTGTACGGTGGCTCCAGTTGCGGTGACGCGAGTGGCAGCTTTGGATGTAAATCCCCAGGTATCGAAGATGGTGTTGCGCACGAAATCGGCAACCTGGCCGTGATACTTGAGGCCGCCTGACTTCATGGTGAAGTTCATAGCGCCGGCGCCCATGTACTCAGCGGGAGGCGTGCTGGTGAGCACCTGGAATTGGTCAACTGCCTCAATGCTCATGGAGAGCCCGACCACGCGGTTGTCGCCCTGCTGATTAACGGTGGTAGCCGGCATGCCGTCGAGATAGAGTTGACCGAGGTAGTCGCCCGTACCGCCAACGACCGGGAGGCGGGTTCCGCTCTGGGCACCGGGGGTCAACGAGCCGAACGCAGTAGGATCGCGCTGCTGCCCATTTACCTGGATCGGCAGATTGGCGTAGGTTTCGTTTTCGACTGTGAGACCGAGCGTGGCATCGGCGGTGTCCAGAACCGGAGGCGCGGCGTCCACGGTGACGGTTTGCGATTCCGCGCCGACTGAGAGTACCGGATCGAACGCGCGGGTCTGAAGAGCGTCAACAACCACGTTGTCCTGCACCAGCATCTTGAACCCCTGCGCCACCACCTGAACGGTATAGGTGCCGGGAGCAAGCGGCGAAATGTTGTAGAAGCCCGCCGACGACGACTTTTGCACTGCGGAGACATGGGTGGCAGTGTTCGTTACCGTAACTGTGGCGCTGGGAATGACCGCGCCGGTTGAATCCGTGACCGTGCCCTGGAGTGAACCCTGGCCGGCAAGCTGCGCTACAGCCGGTAGGGTCGCCCATATCAGGCAGAGAGCTATTGTGAATATGTACCTTGCAATGTTGGCCAAGTATCTGTTGCGTCTGGCAAGCGAATTGACTGAATGTGGAGAGTTTTTCATATGTTCCGCCTGGATAGCCTCCTCAGAAATTGTGTGTAGTTTCGGTTCTAGGAGCTAAGGGAAACACAGCCTCCAAGGCTCGTGTTAGGGGAGGTCTGACCTTCGGATGGAATTAACTCATTTTGCTGAAAGTATTGTCAATAGAAAAATTGTTTTATCTTTACTCATCGGTAATGCTCCATTCAGACGCGCAGGACAACACTCCGCGAATTTTCCAGGCAGACTGCAATTTCGTCGCGCAATTTGGAAGGCCTCAATTTGCCTGATTC
>DASRLI010000117.1:0-9096 GCA_035648535.1 Occallatibacter sp.
GGGAGGCTGAACGTGGCGTTTACAAGTAGCAACGGCCAGACGCGGAGTTCGCTTGCGGACATCAACATTACGCCGCTGGTGGACGTGGTGCTGGTGCTCCTGGTGATCTTTATGATTACCGCGCCGGTGCTGCAGTCGGGGATTGAAGTCAATGTACCCAAGACGCGGACGGTGAAACAGATTACCGAGCAGCGGATGGTGGTGACGATTGACCACGATCAGCAGATTTTTCTTGGCGATCAGCCGATCAATATTCACGAGCTGCCGCAGAAGCTGAAACAGGCGGGAACCGATCCCTCACACCAGGTGATTTATCTGCGTGCCGATCAGACGGTGCCATTCGGGGCTTTTGCGAGCGTGATGGACGCGGTGAAGCTGGCGGGGATTACGAACGTGTCGATTGTGACGCAGCCGCTGGATACGAAGCGAGCGGCGGCGGGAAATTGACGAGGGATCAGGGATCAGAAAGGCTCCTGGGTTGACGGCTTTGGTTTCCCACCCTTTCGCCAGAAAGAAAGCGAAAGGATGGGGCACGGGGCGGTTGGTGAGTCCGATAAGAAGAGCAACCGCAGATCCTTCGACTCCGCTACGCTTCGCTCAGGATGAAAGGATGATTTTTGATGACAGCATCATTTTTGATGACAGCATCATTTTTGATGGCGGCATGATTTTTGATGACGGCATAATTTTTAATGCAGCATGAATCTTGATTGCGGCGCGGCGGTTGGTGACGGAATAGTTTTTACGGTGAACGATCAGGCTAGAGCATGAGTGGTGTTCTTGAAGGCGCGGAGCTGCTGGAACGGGAGTTGACGCCGGAGCCGATTGCCGGGCCGGCGATGGGTTCCTTTGTGCTGCACGGGGTGCTGATCGCGGGGTTGGTGTTTTACACGGTTCTTGGAGGGCTCTTCCACCACAACCTATGGGGCAACCAGGGGGCCGGGGGCGCGATGCAGGTGAACCTGGTGAGCAGTGCGATTCCGCTGCCGAATAATCAGCCGATGAATCAAAATGTGCTGGCCACGGAGAAGCCGAGCCCGGCACCGGAAGCGCCCAGTCCGAAGGAACAGAAGGCGATTGATCAGACGGCGATTCCGATTCTGGGCAAGCAGGTGAAGCCGCAGGAAAAGACGACGCCGAAGACCCAGTTGCACCAGCCTCCGCCAAAGCAGGACAACCTGGCGCGATACGGCGAGCAGAATGGCACGTCGATTCCGCGGGCGACGCAGCCGCAAAGTGCATCTAACGGTCCAACGGCAGTTGGAGACAGTGACTTTGCCAGCATGTTCGGGTGGTATGTAACCCAGATCAATATCAAGATGGCGAACAGCTGGTACAAGCAGGAGGTTGATCCGCGCACGCCGAAGGGCGCACGGGTATACCTGGTTTTTACGATTCACAAGGACGGAAGCCCATCGAATGTGAAGTTGGACAAGTCGAGCGGAAGCCCCACGCTGGACACTTCGTGCGCGCGTGCGGTGCAGCGCGTGGATACCTTCGGCGGGCTGCCGGCGGCATACACCCAGAGCACGCTGATGGTGTCTTATTACTGTGAATACTAACGTTCAAGCAAATTCGGATAACGCAACACAGGTTGCGGGCGGGTGTGGGTACAACGCGCCCATTCTTCATCAGGAAGGAAAGCTCAACGCATGAAGAGATTTTTCTCGAAGGGATGTTTACGGCTTCTGCCCTTCTTTCTGGTTTCCCTGGCATATTGGAATGCGCCCGCAGTGGCCGCTCAGGATTGGGTGCACATCGGCACCAACCTGAGCAACCCGACGATTCGGCTGGCGGCGGCGGACTTCAAGCCGGTGGGGAACGATCCGCAGACAACGGCGCTGAAGGCGACATTCGACGCTACACTTTTCAGCGATCTGGGCAGCGCGGGGATTTTCGATCTGGTGTCGAAGAGCCTGGCTCCGCAGGTGATGCCGGGCGCGCCACAGGAGTTTGTGTCGAGCCAGTGGTCGGCGGCGCCGGCGAGTGCTTCGATGGTGGCCTTTGGGGCGCTTTCGACGAGCAACGGGCGTCTGGCGGTGTCTGGTTGGCTCTTTGACACGAGCAACTCCACAACCCCGCAGGTGCTGGGCAAGCAGTACAACGAAGCGGCCACCGAAGACATGGCGCGCACGGTGGCGCACCGGTTCGCGGATGAGATTATTGCGCGGCTGGGCGGCGGCATCAACGGAATCGCGGAGACAAAGATCTACTTTGTGAGCACGCGGAGTGGATCAAAAGAGATTTGGGCGATGGATTACGATGGGCAAAACCAACACCAGATCACGCATTTAGGCACCATTTCACTTTCTCCGCGCATCTCACCTGATAACTCGCGAATTGCATTTTCGTCGCTGGGCCGGGATGGATGGTCGATCCGCATGTACTCACTGGAACTTGGCCGGATGGTGAATTTTCCGGGAGGCTCGGCGGGGGGAAGCAACCTGTCACCGGCATGGTCTTCAGACGGCACGAAGATTGCGTTTTCGTCGTCGCGCTCGGGAGACTCGGAGATATGGGCGGCGGACTCGAGCGGAGGCAACGTGCACAAAGTCACCTCTCTGCAGGGACCCAACGTAGCGCCGGTTTGGAATCCGCGAAGCAACGCGCAGATTGCCTTTGTTGGCGGGCGCACAAGCGAGCCACAGATTTACACCATGGGCCTGGACGGCTCAAACATGCAGCGCATTACCGACAGCGGCTATGCTGTCTCTCCGTCGTGGCACTCCAACGGCGGATTGCTTGCGTTCAGCTGGAATCGCAAGTACGGGCCAGGGGACCCCGGCGGCCAGGATATCTATGTGTTCGAGCTCGCGAGCATGCATTGGCTGCAGGTAACGCACGAGTCGGGCAGCAACGATTTTCCGTCGTGGGCTCCGGATGGACGGCACATTGTTTTTCAGCGGACTGTCGGCAGGCATCCACAGATTTGGACGATGCTTGCCGATGGGACGCATCAGCAGCAACTGACGCGCGCCGGCGACAACTCAATGCCGAACTGGAGCATGAAGTGAGTTCCGGAATGTTTTCAGGCGGGGTGCGCGCCATCACAGGTGTCAACGTGGTATCGGGATAGCCGAGTTAAATGGGCTATGATTTTATACGTTACCGAAACCTTTCGGCGGTCATTACCGGAGGGTACAGGCCTGGCGGCACGGCGTAGCTGAGGATGCCCGATAGTGCTGGAGTGGGCAGAGTGAAAACGACCGAGTCGCAGGGATGAAGATTTTTGAATTTTGGGAAGGAGTACTAAATTGAGGATAAGTAATCGAGTCTATGTACCTGTTGTTCTGCTTGCTGCATTGCTGGCTGTTGCAGGATGCAAGAAGAAGCTGCCACCGCCGCCGCCCACGCAGACAGCGCCGCCGGTAACCGCACCAGCACCGACCGCACAACTGACCGCTACACCGACAGTGATTTCGGCCGGCGACCAGGTGCAACTGGCCTGGCGGACGACCGACGCCACCTCAATTTCGATCGACGGGATTGGCGATGTGCCTTCAACAGGCGTGAAGACGGTGACCCCAACCGCTTCGACAACCTATCACCTGGTTGCACGCGGCGAGGGTGGATCGACCGACGCTTCAGCCAGCGTAACCGTGAACGCGCCGCCCGCGGTGCAGGTGCCTACCAACACGATGAGCGCTGAGGAAGAGTTCAAGGCCAATGTTCAGGACATCTTCTTCGACTACGATACCGATGCAATCCGCACCGACGCAGAGTCAACGCTTTCAAAGGACGCCAGCTACCTGGTGAGCCATGCGGACGTGAAGGTGGTAATCGGCGGGTATTGCGATGAGCGCGGCTCCGACGAATACAACCTGGCGCTGGGCCAGCGGCGTGCCGACTCGACCAAGAACGCGCTGGTGACGGCGGGAGTGGCAGCAAGCCGGGTTCGGGTGATCAGCTACGGCAAGGAAAAGCCGTTCTGCAATGAGTCGAACGAGGCGTGCTGGCAGCAGAATCGCCGCGCGGGATTCACGATGGACCGGTAAGACCTTGGGTGTTTGGTAGATGGTGCGATATCCCAGGTCTCAAAATCGAGACCTGGGGCACCCGGCTTCTCTTTGGAAGTTGGCTGGCAGAACGGAAAGCGGAAGGCCAAGGTTTGTGCTATCCCACCCTTCGCTAGAAAAAGCGAAGGATGGGGCACCCAGTTCTATGGGTGGGTCAAGGTTGGGGCGCCCAGTTCGAGACTCACAATCGAGACTGGGGCAGATGAGCCAATGCAACAGCAATTCCAACGGCAGTCCCGCCTGATGACGAGGTTGCCACAAGCAGTTGTTATCATGGATGAGTTATGCAGATAGCAAGTAAACTTCGCAATCGTCTTCTTGCGGCAGCAGTCTTTGCGGTCGTACTTGCCTGGGCCCCTGTGCGGGCACACGCGGTTTCAAAGGAGATCATCGAACTACAGACGCAGGTGCAGCAACTGCTGGACATGGTTCAGCGTCTCCAGTCCACGCTGGACACGCGCTTTGGCGTACTGCAGAACCTGGCGCAGCAAACCGCGGACCAGGCCAAGCAGATGAGCACCGCCGTGAACGACCTCCAACAGAAACTGAATGCGCAGACCGAAGCGTCGAACGGAAAGATGGACACCGTCAGCGGCCAGGTGCAATCGCTGAACGACTCGGTGGACGAGTTGAAGTCGCGCATCGCCAAACTGGACAAGTCCGTTCAGGATTTACAGACCCAGTTGCAGAACATCCAGACTCCTCCGCAACCCGCAGTGGCTCCCGGCAGTACACCGGGAGGCACATTTCCGGGAGGCGGGCAGGCTGGGCCCTCCGGGAGTTTGACTCCGAACGCGCCGGCGGCAAACCAGGCTCCGCCGCTGCAGGAGACCTATCAAAGCGGGTTACGCGACTTCAACGCCGCCAAGTACCAGTTGGCCGCCGCGGAGTTCCAGGACATTATTCACTACTATCCACTTGACGATCTGGCGGGCACAGCGCAGTTCTACCTGGGCGAGATTGCTTACCAGCAGAAGAACTACCCGGATGCAGTGATTGCATACAACGCTGTGCTGGAAGGGTTCAGCGGGAATCCCAAGGCTCCGACGGCGCAATTGCACAAGGGACTTGCGTTGATGGCGCAGAATAAACGGGACGCGGGCATTCACGAACTGCGGCTGCTGGTTCAGCGCTATCCGCGGACGCCGGAGGCGGCGACAGCGCGGACCAGGCTTAACGGTATGGGCGTGCGGCTTGCGGCACACTGAGTTTAGTTGGAATTGCGGCAAGGAAAAGCCCCGCTGATGGCGGGGCTTTTCTGTTGGTGGGTGGATTGGCGGATTGTTTTCGGTGGTTTGCCGGAAAAAGAAATGAAGGTCCCCGCCAAGGCGGCCAGGCACTCGACTCCGTTCGCTACACTTTGGTCGCTCCGTCGAAAATCATCTAACGGCCTCGGACGCCCTTACGGGGCGTGCTGAATCAAATCTGGCAGCATTCCCAGGGCTGCGTCCGCCGCGGCGGACTTGCCCTGGGCTATTATCGATTCTCCCTAACGGGAGAATTTGCGCGGCTAATGTTCAGGAAATGGCGGAGCGAATTTTCCTCGCCTGGGTGGGCAGGTTCGTCCATGAACGCGCCGGATAACTGAGTATTCGAATGGAAGTTTCGGCTTCCCACCCTTCGCAAAGAACGGGAAGGATTGGGCACACGGCACCAGGCCTGGGGATTAGGAATCAGGGGGGCGGAAAAGCCACTGGGTTGAGGGTTGTGCTATCCCACCCTTTCCGCAAAATGCGCGGAAAGGATGGGGCACCCAGGCTCGGTTATTTGGGGTTGTGGCTTCCCACCCATTCGCGATGAGGCTGCGAATGGATGGGGCACCCAGATTCGCGGGACAACCAGATTGGTGAGGGGTCTGGCGATTAGTGACAAAGGCAGCAAGTTAGCCCCCGCTACGCGGGGATAGCGAGTTAGCAAGTCAGCGGGGGGCGCGGGGTTCGGGGATTTGCGCCGCTAGCCCATGGCGTGAGGGTCGTTGGCACCGAGGATTACGCTTTTGTGGTGGCGGACGTCGGCGCCCTGGACCCAGAAGATGATGTCCTCGGCGATGTTGGTGGCGTGATCGGCCACGCGCTCGAGGCCGCGGCTGATCATGAGCGCGTTGAGAGCCTGGGGAGCGAGATGGCTCTGCTCTTCCATCAGCTTGGTGAGGGACTTGTAGGCGGCGCGATTCATGGCATCGACGGCGTCGTCCATGGTGAGCACAACGCGGGCCAGTTCGGCGTCGGCTTCAATGAATGCCTGGAGGCTCTTGCGCACCATTTCAGAGGCTAGCGCGGCCATTCTAGGGATATCGACGGGCAGATCGACTGCGGCCATTTTGTCCATGTGGCGCACGCGCTCGCTGATGTTCTTGGCGGTGTCGCCAACGCGTTCGAGGTCGGCGTTGATTTTGATGACGCTGAGGATGAAGCGCAAGTCGATGGCCATGGGCTGCTCCATGGCTAGCAGGTCCAGAGCGGCCTGGTCGATTTCGCGTTCGAGGCGGTTGATGGCGATTTCGCTGCGACTGACGAGGTCGCAGATGGACAGGTCGCGGACCCGGTAGGCCTCGATGGCGCGCTGAATAGCCTGCTCGGCAAGGCCTGCCATGACGAGCAGGTTCTCCTTCAGGTCGTCGAGACTTTGTTGAAAGCGAATGCGTGTCATCCGAACCTGCCGGTGATGTAATCTTCAGTGCGCTTGTCACTGGGGTTGGTGAAGATTTTGTGGGTAGCGTCGAACTCGACCATGCGGCCGTTGAGGAAGAAGCCGGTCTTCTCTGCCACGCGGGCTGCCTGCTGCATGTTGTGCGTCACAATCACAATAGTGTACTGCGATTTTAGCTGGAAGATGAGGTCTTCGATTTTGGAGGTGGAGACGGGGTCGAGTGCGGAGGCGGGCTCGTCCATGAGAAGCACCTCGGGATCGACGGCGAGGGCGCGGGCGATGCAGAGGCGCTGCTGCTGTCCGCCGGAGAGGCTGGCGCCGGACTTCTTTTTGAGATCGTCTTTGACTTCATCCCAGAGAGCCGAGTTTTTGAGCGAGCGTTCTACGATTTCGTCGAGTGCGCGGCGGTTGGAGTAGCCGTTGAGCTTGAGTCCGGCGGCGACGTTGTCGTAGATGGACATGGTGGGAAATGGATTGGGGCGCTGAAAGACCATGCCGACGCGACGACGAATTTGCACGGGCTTGGCGTCCTTGTAGATGTCGAGGTCGCCGATGAGCACGGTGCCGGTGACGCGGCCGATGGGATTGGTTTCGTGCATGCGGTTGATGCAGCGCACAAAGGTGCTTTTGCCGCAGCCGGAAGGGCCGATGAGGGCCGTTGCATGGTTGGCCGGAATGTTCAGGTTGATGTCCTGCAGCGTGTGATTCGTGCCGTACCACGCATTCAGGTTGATGACCTCGATGCCAACTCCCACTTAGCTAGCCCCTTTCAATACGCCGCGGCTGGTGACGAAGCGTACCAGCGAGACGGCAAGCACAATCAAGATGATCAAAACCAGCGAGCCCGCCCATGCGAGGCGGTGCCAATCGTCGTACGGCGAGAGCGCGTACACGTAGATTTGCAGCGGCAGTGCGGCGATGGGTTCGTTGAGGCTGGTGCTCCAGAACTGATTTCCGAGGGCGGTGAAGATGAGCGGGGCGGTTTCTCCAGCAACGCGGGCGAAGGCCAGCATGCAGCCGGTGATGATACCTGGCGACGCGGTCTTGACGGTGATGGAGAGGACCGAACGCCAGTTGGGCACGCCCAGGCCGAGGGCTGCTTCGCGGATGACGTGAGGGACCATGAGCAGCATCTCTTCAGTGGTGCGGCAGACAGTGGGGATCATCATAATGGCCAATGCGACGCCGCCGGAGAAGGCCGAGAAGTGTTTTTGATGACTGACGATGAGCGCGTAGGCAGCGAGTCCCATGACGATTGAGGGCACGCCGTTGAGCACATCGGCTGTGAAGCGGACTGCATTGGCCAGCCTGGTTCCGCGGCCGAACTCGGCGAGATAGATGCCGCCACCGATGCCGATGGGAACGCCGATGGAACTGGCGACACCGAGCAGAATTCCAGAACCGAGGATGGCGTTGGCCATGCCGCCGCCGGTTTCGCCTACGGGCTTGGGAATCTGCGTGAAGAAGGCGAGGTTGAGTGAGCTGGCGCCCTTGTAGATGAGGTAGACGAAGATGGCAACGAGTGGAGCGACGACGATGAGCGTGGCGAGGATGGCGAGGCCGGTGATGAGGACATCTGTCAGCGTGCGCATTCGCGATTTGAATTTGAACTTCTCGCTAATCACCGTAATCTCCTCAACGCGCCTGTGCCGGCGTACCCCTGGTGACCATCCAGATCAAGACCTGGGCCAGGGCATTCACGATGATTGTGACAATGAACAGTGCAAGGCCAATCTCGGTTAATGCGCTTAAATGCATACTGCCCACAGCTTCGGCGTACTCGTTGGCAATGACCGTGGCCATTGTGCTTCCATTGGAGAGCAGCGAGCGATGAATTTCAGGCGTGGCGCCGATGACCATGGCTACGGCCATGGTTTCACCGAGAGCGCGGCCGAGGCCGAGGATGACGGCGCCGACGATACCGATGCGGGCGTTGCGCAGAACGCCCATGCGGATCATCTCCCATCGGGTGGCGCCGATGGCGAGTACCGCCTCACGCTGCGAGTGCGGAACGGCGGTCATGACTTCGCGGGTGAGCGAGGAGATGATGGGCAGAATCATGATGGCCAGAATGACTCCGGCGGAAAGATAGCCGAGGCCGGTGGGGTTGTCGTCGCTGAAGAAGCCGGTCCAGCCGAGGGTGTGAATCAGCAGCGGATTGACATGTTCACGGAGCAGGGGCACGAGCACGAAGACGGCCCAGAGGCCATAGATGACGCTGGGAATGGCGGCCAGCAACTCGGTAAGAAAAGCCAGCGGAGCGCGCAGGGCGCGGGGGCACATTTCCGTAAGGAAGATGGCCAGGCCGATGGCGAGCGGGACGGCCATAAGAAGGGCCAGAAACGAAGAGACCAGCGTGCCGTAAACGAACGGGCGCGCGCTGAACTGTTCATTCACCGGGTCCCAAAAGATGCGCAGGTTGGTGTAGGGA
>DASRLI010000118.1:0-18625 GCA_035648535.1 Occallatibacter sp.
AAACCGACGAGATATAACCGCAACCGGCCGGGTCACGCTCAGTCTGGGACATCGGGCTGGATGCACGCCAAACAGCTTCCCCTTACGGGGAGCAGGGGGGAGTTTTTTCGCTTGACATCCTCTCTCATAGGAAAACTCACACAATTTCATCAATGTCACTAACGATTCGTTCAACGATGATGTGGGTATTGCTGGTCTTTGCCTCGGCAAACAGCTCCGTCAGAGCTTCTTTTGCGCGGTCGCGCTCTTCATCAGACGACACCGCCTTCTCCGCTTCCACGACATCTTTGGCAATCTCCAGTACCGCTTTCAGAAACTCCAGGCTAGTCAGGAAGCCCTGCTCGTGCCGATCCTTCACTTTTTCCAAGCGCTCACCGAGGGCAGTAAACTTCGGATTGGTCAGATGCTTCCGAAGCCGGGCGATGATCTTGATCTCGACCTCCCGCGCCTTTTTCTCTGGCTGCGCGTCTTTCAAAATCCCTTCCAATACCTGCGCGTCCATGACCAGGGTGTCCACATCGTCCCTGACAGATTCAATGTGAACGTTCGCGTTAATCAGCTCGACAGTTCGTCAAGGAGAACCTGACCTTCACAGGAGAGGACTCGCCGATGTCGAACCTCCTTCTCTCTTTGCTGGGGGCTGTGGCCGAGTTCGAGAGATCGATGATTCGGGAGCGACAGAGGGAAGGGATAGCGTTGGCCAAGAAGGCTGGCATCTATAAGGGGCGGAAACCATCGCTGACACCGGCGCAAGTCACAGAGATTCGCAAAAGGGTTAAGGCTGGAGAGAAGAAGTCTGCATTGGCTACCGAATACCGGATTTCGCGGCAAACGTTGTATGCGGCTCTTGGCTAACCGATGCAACCAACAACGAAAGAAATGCGTATGCTGTCATACTCCACGTCCACTGAATTTCAGCGTCCGCGGGCATCAGCGAAGAGTGGGGGCAGTACTCCCGAAGACGGAATGCATAGCCGATTGAAGACGACACCAATGTCGTCAAAGAACCATTGCCTCTAATCAGGATAGATAGAAGAACCGGTCAACATCACAATGGCTGAAGCTTAGATGGAGGAAATGAATGAGAAACCTGATAGCAGTCATCTTCCTGACGGTTGCGTGCGCAGTTGGAAACGGAGTCTGCTTTGCAGTTTACCGCTACACGCGTCGAATTGTTCGTGGCTTGTGTTCCTCTGAGTGAACTGTTCGAAGTCATCGAAGAGTCAAGTCACTGCGCCGGCGTCGGCGCTGTGGTGACGCTTTTGCCGTCGGAGCCGTTGCCCACGATCAAGCCGCCATTTCCGGGCGAGGTAACGATCCAGAACTTCTTCACTTTCCATACGTACTCTTCGCCCGGTCCCTTCTTCCCTGGGTGAACCTTCTTTGGACCGTCGATCAACTCTTACTCAAACCCCTGGTGTGGTGTTTTCGTATCCGGACTGGCTGCGACCTCCCGCCCCGAGAACAGGCGAAGGCTGAATTCGACATTTTCATTGCTGAATACCGCCTCCGAACCAATCTCCATCGGGAAATCGGCAATCGGCGCCCTGTGACAAAAGGGGTCCGAAAACCCACCCCACAAACCCAATCAAATCAATGGCCGGATCTACCGATCCGGCCGTCTGAAAAGGTATGGGTTAGGTCACTACCTACCCACTAACACAGTGAATGAGATACCAAAATCGAATAGCCTGAATGGGTGAATCAGGAAATTATCGCCAGCTTAGAAGAACTTCCGGCTTGTCGGTCAAGCACCCGCAATCCGAACCGATGAGTGGCAACGTTCCCGTCTCGCTTGGCGTACTGGCCATGGCATGTCTCGGATACGGAGCCTTTGCTTCGAACCACTGGGCGATCCAGTCAGACGCTGGTCGGACCGGCCATGGCGGGCCATGGACCAGCCTGCAGAATGGAATTGCCAGCGTTGCCGGAACTGTTGCACCGTGGGCCACGGGATTGATTGTGCAAATCAACGGAAACTTGCGAATGGCATTTGTATTTACTGGAGGCGTGGCACTGGCCGGAGAATTCCTATGGGGACAGCTCGTGCGGCGAGTGGAACCGGTCCAATGGGATGCGCCGGTCTGAACAGGGAAGTGCAAAGGAAGATTCGCCGCCCGTCCTATGGAGAAGGAGCCGGTCAACCATCCGTTGAGACCCGCGATCCCATAGAGCAGTGCCAGAGAGATTCGGGATTTCTAGGTCTTATTAGTGGTATTGTGGCGATCGATGCAGAGGACGTGTCAAAACAATTCTCGCGCGACTAACGACTTGGATGAATATGGAAACATACTCGCAGAGCCTATCATTGAGAGCTCATCGATCCACATCTTCCCTCAACCTGCGTTGATAATGACACCTTGGACCGACGGTCCCATTGAGGACATGGCGTCCGGCCCAAGGCTATCAAACTACAAATGTATGGCCGGCTGGATTTGAACATCTCAAAACACGCGTATTGCACTGGGATGCAGCAAGCTCTGAACCTGCACCGAAAGTGCGGTAAAACAAATCCAAGTGCAGCGCGACACCTTCCTCGGCGCTGCCTTCATGTTCTGAATCCTGGGTTGGGAAGATGCATTCCGCCGTTGGCATAAAGGCTTTCGGCCAGCCATGCCGTCGCCAGGCGCCGTCTCAGTGTGATCACCCCATAACTATGCTTGCTCTGCTTCCTCGCCTAACCGGAATGAAGGATCACCGATCCGATCGCTGATCAGGGACTTGATTTCGGTCAGGGTTTGTTTTCTCCTCCTGGGGCGTCTTTGCATTTCCCAGCAGATTACCAACAATGAGGAGGTTCTTCGTCTCCCCGAGTGCTGTGGAAAGAAAGACGTCTGTTCCTGGCATCGCTTTGCTATCTCGAACGATTGCTCCTGGGGTACCATCCAGGCGGATCATGGGCGTGCCTGCAAGAGGTTTGCGCGTGCTGACCTGATCCAACTCAAGGTTGGTTGAATTCTCGACTCGGAATGCCGGCCCCACCTGTGGAGTCAACTGAACGTTGTGCAATTCCAACCCATCGGTATAATTCCCAATCAGTCCGGTCTTCCCGATACCGATGATGTTGCTAATGTGGAGATTTGAAATGGGCATCTCTGGTAAACCCTCTACGTCGATCAAGACTTTGGCGCCGTTTACGACCATGTTGCTTATAGAGATATTCCGGAACACTGGAGTGCGTTTTGAGACTGGTTCCTCAGAAGTTCTTGTTTCCCCTTCCATCATGTAGTAATTGGTTACCGTGATGGCCTCTCCAACATTCTCCATGGTCCAGTTATCGAAGCTGAGATCCTCGACTACCCCGCCGCGCCCCCGCGCACTCTTAATTCGAACGCCATTTTGAGTGTCAAGCACTGTCATATTGTTCGCAACAATATTGCGGACGCTCCCAGAAGTCTCGCTGCCTATCGTAACCGCGCCATGCGCGTGATGCACCGTGCAATTGGTAATGGCTACGTCCTCAGTCGGACGATTCACGCGCAATCCGTCGGCATCCTTTCCCGACTTGATGACAATTCCGTCATCGCCCGTATCGATATAATCATTCAACAACTTCACAAAGCGGCTTGAGTCCACGACGATTCCATCCGTATGCACGCCGGGGTAGGTCTCAATCACAAGATTTTCGATGACTGCATTTTCGCTGTATAACAAGTGAACCGTCCACATCGGCGAGCCAACGAAATGGAGCCCGTCCACGAGGATATTTTTGCTGTTCATAAACCGGATGAAAGACGGCCTGAGCTCCGCAGCGGCCGCCTCGTCTTCCTCTTTCGAAATCGGCCTATTCGCATTCAAATCGTTCAGCATCTTCTCCCAGTTTGGGCCGTTGGCGCTGCCTGGATCAGAGCCGTTGGCCTTCATCCGCGCATGTAGTTTCATCCATCCTTCATTCGGACTGGTAAGGGTGCCGCGTCCTTCGACGGCCACATTTTCTAGATCGTGACCGCCAATCAAGGGCACGGGGGTCAGCGTCTCAATGCCTTGCTGGCGACCAGGAGTGAAAGGCAGCATCACCGCAGGAAAGCGCACAATCGCCCCGGCGTCAAAATACAAGGTGAGATTACTCACCATCTCGATTGGGCCAGTAACATAGGTGCCGGCAGGAACGTAGACGGTGCCCCCGCCTGCCTTCTTCGCTGCTTGAATCGCGGCGCGAAATGCATCCGTAGCGGGCGCAGAGCCATCATTGTGGGCCCCGTAGTCCAAAATGTTAAAGAACGGCCCGCTCTCCTTCGCGAGTGCGGGAGCCGTTCCCCACCGGAGTACTTCCAAAAGACAGACAATGATTAGCATAAACAGAAACCAAGGCGATCGACGCATAGCGCTCCTTCTTTAATCAATTACTAGTGTGAAGAGTCTCGTTACATCATTTGGCCTTCGATACGAGCGCTTTCGATTACGAGCGATAGAATGCCCGTAACGCAGCTAACCAACCTGCGCTTGCGTCGACGCTGTGAGTCTGGTTGTTAACCAATCTCAAGAACTGCCTCGATGTCCCCGACTCGTGGGATTGCAAAATAGCGTATTGCTACAGATAAATCACGAAATGAAGCTGATGATATGTTGCGAACAGCGCAGAAGGTCGCGAACCTTGTAGCTTCCGGGAGCGGCACGGGACCAAAATCCCGCACCGCCCGACGTTGAAAAGGTAAAGGCTAGAAAACGATGCGTCCACCGAGCTGCACCTGCCTCGGTTGGGAGGTCGAAGGTACCGAGGTTACGTAGCCGAAGCTGCTGGAAGTTGCGCTTGAAATACTTGCTGGTGAGAACACCGCATGGTTGAGAGTGTTAAATGTCTCGAAGCGGAGTTGCAGGTAAGACTTCTCTGTGAATTTGAAGTTCTTCAGAATGGATGCGTCCATGTTGTTGAACCCATCGGACCGCACAGATGAAATTGTTTGTGGCAGCGTCCTATAGTGATTGACATACTGCCCGTTGAAAGACGTGGAGCCGTCACAGGATTGTCCGCTGGCTACCGTACAGCTTGAACTGTTCCCAGTGACGAACACGCTGGGAGCATTGACGATTGAGGGATTGCCTGAGCCCGCAACGTTGGTGTTGCGCGGATTACTCTTGATGTCCTTGATCGTCATTCCCGGCTGCAACGGAATATCCGCCGACCAGTAAATTGGAGGGCCGGTCTGGAATTGATAAATGGAGTTGAGAACGAAGCCGCCGAAGATTTCGTCCATGAGCTTACTATCGCGGAAGGCTATCATCTTACCGCGTCCGAGTGGTAAATCATAAGTCCCACCGACTGTGAAGTGGTGCGTATGGTCGAAGGGCGAAATCCGGTGCGTAGGCTTCTTGTCCTGGTCGTTCAGGAAAGTATCTGCCTCAGTCAATTTCGAGAAGCTGTAGTTTGCCGTCAAAGTCAGGCCGTGACTTGCCCTTTGCTGAATGTGGATCATCCCGCTGTGGAAATACGACTGACCAATGGTCTGGTTTTGTTCAGTGATGGAGGTACTGCCAAACTGCGGATACGGAACCAGCAGATTACTAAGCGCCGTTGTGGCCCCGTTAAAGCTGCTGTTGCCGTTTGGCAATAACCCGGCGAACGGATTAGGCACGGCCGTCGCAATTGCAGTCGCCAGATTCTGATCTCGGTAAGGATTTGTTGTGAGGTACTGAAGCAGCGTGGCGTTGATGTTCTGCGCAGCTATGGGAAGATGCACGGCGTGATTACCCGCGTAGAGAACTTCAAGCAGAGTATTGCTGTTGAGAGTTTGTTGAAAGCCAATATTCCAGCGCTGCGAATATGGATCATGCTGCACCGGAGCCATGAATGTAATTGCAGAGGGTGACCCGAGGTAGGTGCTTGCTCCCAGCGATGAACCGGTTGCACTTGCGAATCCGCTTGGGAACGGATTGCTCAGTGTGCTTGCGTTGGTAAAGTAAGAGTTGTTCGTTGCCTGGTAGGAAGTTGAGGAACTGAAACCCTCCTGGTTGCTGAAGGCGCTGGAGGAATAAGATCCATTTGCACCAAGGCTCGCCATCGTTTCCGGCTGCAGGAAAAGTCCGAAGCCGCCACGAATCACGGTTCTATTGTTGAACTTCGCAGGACTGTAAGAGAAACCGATTCTTGGGCTGAAGAAACCACTGTTCGTGTTGTACACCGCGCCGTTCTTACCGCTCGCAAAAGTCAGTCCACCCAGCGTGTTAATGCTGGTTACTGCCACCGTGGTGTTGTTGGTGGTCGCAGTGTCTTTGGTGGGCAAGAAGGCCGTCGCAGCAGCTGTCGAGGCAGAGTTCACGGCGGTTGGACTGAAGCCGTTTACCGTGCTCCCTAGCCTCTCTTCGTAGGGTGTATCGATATCGAATCGCAGCCCCAGATTTACAGTAAAGTGGTCATTTACCCGCCAATCGTCCTGCACGAACGAGCCAGTATAGTAGGAGTGATAGTCGGCACGGGCGGCAATGTCATACTGGCCCGAGGTCGGCAGCCCAAGAAGGAATGAGGCTATATCTCCGCCGAATTTCTGAGCTGAACCACTCGTCCCGGACGTAACAAAGTTGGTAGCGAAGGTGAAACTGCCGGAGGGATTACCGAAGTTCTGGACGCTCAAACGGTATTGCCGCCCATCGAAGCCGATCTTAAGCATATGTTTGCCCATCGACTTCACCACGTCTGCAAAAACTTGGTAACTGGTTGTTGGTGCGACGGACGTGCTGTTATAGCTGAGGCATTGGATACTCGTAAAGCTGCCACATGTCCCGAAAGAGGTATAGGGAAGCATGATCCTTGTTGCGGGGTTCGCCAGGTTGGAGGGCAGCCCCACGGATTTTGGGCCGTACGCTTCTGCCGGCGTTTCATGCGATTCGTAGTAGAAAGTGTAGTTCCCTCGCACATCTAAAACCGTCGAGGAGTTCAATGTGAAGACATTGTCTATCGTCAATCCCCAATTTCGGCGTGCGTTATTGGAGCCGGCGGTCTGATTCTGAAAGTAATCGTTCTTTACCGCGCTGCGCTGCGTATGGCGGATGTCACCGAACAGGTGATCTCGGGCACTCAAATTGTAGTCAAGGCGCCCGAACTCGTTCGTATACTTGTCGGCGGTAGGCGCATTGCTGTTGTAGTTGTTCAAGCCGGTGGCGGTAACGTCGGTCGTATCGTTCGGTTCGGGATAGAGCTTCAAATAGGCGGCTGCGACAGGGTCAAGGGCCAGGTTGGCATGGGCTACGCCCTGGCAGTAGGATGTACCGGCCCACAGACAGTTATTAGGAACAGCCGTCCTGGTGAACTTGCCGCCGACCAGCGTTCCGGTATTCGGCTGATAGAGTTGATTGCTCGATCCCCCTGCCGCCGTTGATAGAAGCGCCGAGAAATCGCCATTGCGCTCCGCGTCGGTCGGAACGGTTGTCAACTGCGCCTGTGGCGTACTGTCCCTCAAGCCTTCCCAGGCAAAGAAAAAGAACAGTTTGTCCTTGCCATTGAAGATTCTCGGAATCCAAACCGGTCCGCCTGTCGTTAGACCGTACTGGTTATAGTGAAATACCGGCAACTTGGTGCCGGTACGGCCATTGAAGTAGAGATTCGCATCCAGGTTCGGAACCTGGTTGAATTCATACATAGTCCCATGTAGCGCATTTGTACCGCCCTTGGAAATCTGATTGATCACGCCGCCAATGGTGTGTCCGAAGGATGCATCTGTATCGAACGGCCGCACTGAGACTTCCTGCACCGAGTCCTGGGTGGGACTATAAGCCTGCGAACCGAGACTGGTCAGATCCGGTGAACCATCCAACAGGACCTCGCTGGTTTGGTTCGGTGTTCCGCCAATGCTCCATGAATTTGCAGCGGCGCTATCAAATGGATGCGAGATTCCCGGGGCAGAGGTCGTGATGACGCCAACCGATAGTGAGGCGAAGACAACCGGCGTACGCCCGTTGAGTGGCAAATCTGCTACCGATTCGGTGGAGATTACCTGACCAATTGATGCATCCGCCTGATTCACCAACGGCGCTTCGCCTGTCACCGTCACCGTCTGAGCAGCACTTCCGATCTTAAGAGCAAGATTAATGATCAGATGTGCCTGTCCCTCCAGCGTAATGTTGTTTCGGGCCGTGTTTTCAAATCCGGCCTTCTCTACTGTGATCGTGTATTCTCCGGGCGGAAGAAACGGCAATACATACTGGCCCGCGTTGTCGCTGATTGTGTGATTGATGCTTCCTGTGTTCACTTCCTTGACTTCTACAGAGGCACTGGGCACAACGGCACCGGTAGGATCGGTAACCGAACCGCTAATGGTTCCGCGGAACTCCTGCGCCGACGCTCCGATTGGGCGTAGCAACACACAGCAAACGAGCAGCATGAGCAAACCGGTGGCTATCCTGCAGAAACCGAGATGTAAACTGATGGTCTTTTCGGACCTTTCGAGACTTCCGGTTGCGTGATCCGACAACAAGCCGGTCTGACCTGCATGTCCTTCAATATTCGATTGCTCTATGAGTGCCTCCTTAGAAGTTGGTCATCAAGTTTCGTGAATATTTCCCTTGGCCGGGCTTCCCGGTTGGTTTGCCGATCATGGTTAGATACTTGATCTCTGCTGACACGCGACAAGCGCCAACCGTGATTCTGGAACGGTGTGGATGGTAATCTGGTCCGACCACTGCTGTCAACGACGCATTTGCCTCTATGTCGGAAGCAGTCCTGTCAGATTCCCAACCTTCATTCGTAAACAGCGACGCATCAATAGCCTGCAGTGAGGCCAGGGGACTTTTACAACTTGACGAAGCTCTCAATGGCCTTATCGGCTTTGTGATGGGCGCGGTCCAGTTTGCTGTTTGGTCTCCATTCCGGAGCAGGCTTGAAATTGTCCAATAAAACAATGGAGCGACATTCTGGGGCAAGGGATTTTCCGACTATAGAGAGCGCGCTCAACAGCCTTGATGAGGACGTCCCACACACACTACGAACGATTAGAGCAATCGAAAGGCCTTACCCAGCTTGACTCTGGCATCTGGAATTGGGAGGCGCATCGCAGTTCCTAGACATGTTGTCAGAAAACAGGAAATTGAAGCCTATTCTGCACTCCGACCTTGGTTGTTGAAAATCGCCGGTTCACTTATCGAACCGATCGGTCTAGGATTACCTCCGATTCGCCGATCGATTTCCCGCAATCCGGACTAGTGAGTGGTGATCCTTCGAACCACATTTCGGCGACGCCTACGCATCTGGAACTGCGCTTCGGGCATCTGTTCGGAGTTGTAATTGCTGGGATGATCCATTCATAGCGCTCGTGGTTCATTGCGTTTGCATTCAGAATTAAACCGTCCCATTATCCCGTGAGAATGTGGTTCTTGCAGTTTAGATCCGGCAATTCGTCGATTCGAAGTCATTGTGAAACCAGCTACCTTTAAGATATGTGGATTGCTCGGATTACGAATCTCCTATAAACTCCCAGAAACGTGCAGAGTGCATACCAGAGAGTTGGCCGCTGCAAAATCTCCCGCACGAATGGCAATGAAATCCCCGGATTGCAGGATAGAAGTGAACAACTAGCATGTTCACGAAAGACAAACAGAAGCGCGAAATCTCGACAGGACCGAGTGTGGTGTACAAGCGCAGCTTCTTAGGGATAAATTGAATCTCCAGTTGAGATCTGAAAGGACTACCCTACTGTGCCGCGTAGTCGTCTGAAAATGATGCTCAAAGCCGTTGCTCCGATTGAGCGATCGAAACTTACCACTTCGGTGTTTGAGAAGCTCCTGTCTTATGTGGTTGGGGGAGATTGGAAGCCGGGTGCTCGCATTCCGCCTGAACGCGATTTGTGCCAGCAATTGGGGGATCGCGCGTACCTCTCTTCGTGAAGCTCTCAAGGCAATGGAACTCATCGGCATGCTCGACAGTCGCATAGGCGACGGAACCTTTGTGTGCCCACGCTCAGAGTTTCTGAGCAGGCCGCTGCTCTGGGCCTTCACCGGAACCGACCACGAGGAGCTCCAGGAAATTATGGAGGCTCGGACCATCATCGAAGAGAACCTGGCGGGGCTGGCCGCACAGCGTGCTTCAGCCGGAGAGATCGCAGAAATTGGCCGGGCTGTGCAACTCATGAGAGACAGCATTGCACGTGGTGATTCCATTCTCGAAGCAGATATGGCATTTCATATGGCTGTCTCCGCTGGAGCTCGGAACGGAGTAATGCGCAACGCCGTGCAACTGCTCCGAAACCTGCTGCGGCAATGGATCAGCTACAAACTGCTTATCCCCGATGTCCTGCAAATGGTCTTGAAGCGCCACTCTGCAATCTATCGCGCCATCGCGGCGCGAAGGCCGAATGCGGCCCGCAATGCCATGCGCCTCCACCTGGAGGAAACCATGAATCTAGTCACGCACGTCGTCGAGCTCCGCGAAAAATATAAATAGCGTGACTCTAAGGCTCTGAACAAAGGTGGGCTTGCCCCGCTGCGTCTGGAGTGCGTAGTGCGGCCGACATCGTCTTTGAATCAGCCATAGGCTTTGCCGGTGACGCGGCGTCCGCGCTCAGGACCAGCGAAACGCCTCTAGAGTCTCCCGAATGGAACTTGCGTCCATCCATAAGAAAACGTTTGGTTTTCTTACGACCTCATTGCATTGAATCGCCACATCAAGACGGCGGATGAAGAACCTTCAGAAAACCTCTTGACAAGATTGGTAAGACCACCTTACCATTCGCGTTGCTTGAATAGGGGAAGCAATGTTGCGCCCGTATTTGGGCTTGAAATTACACTCAATGTTTCTAGGCAAGATCAGGCACAGGGTATTCAAGATAGCTTGGATGCCCTGCAAGAACCCCAAAGCCCGTATTGCGCAAAGACAAGCTACGTGGGATCAAAGCGCACAACCTCTTCCGATTGAGAACAGCCCGATCGCGCTGCTTGAATGTGCACTCATGGGAGCCGACACGGCACAGATCGTTACTTACGGAGGGAGCCAATGATGTTCAAGAGCCATGTAGCAAGAGGTTTTCTGGTGGTCGTACTGACATCGCTATTTTCACTATGCGATCTTCAGATGCATGGCCAGGCAGTGTCGGTTGCACAAATCAGCGGTCAGGTCGTTGATTCAACCGGTGCAGCGGTGCGTAACGCCGAAGTGGGCATGGTGCAAACCGAGACCCACTATACCCGGGACACCATGACTGACGCGCAAGGTTCTTACACACTGCCAAATCTGCCAGTCGGGCCATATCTACTCGTCGTTACGGCCAACGGCTTCAGAAAGTATGAGAAGAAGGGTATCGTCCTGCAGGTTGGGAGCAATGTGCAAATCAACGCCGCAATGCAAGTTGGTACTGCCACGGAAAGCGTAGAGGTGACGAGCGAAGCTGAGGGCCTGGTGGAAACCGGAAGCAACTCAATCGCCCAGGTTATCAACCAGGAACAAATTGTTCAGCTTCCTCTGAATGGCCGGCAGGCTACACAGCTAATCCTGGTGTCTGGAGCTTCTACCAATGTGCCGTCGAGCAATATGATTAGCAGCAAGAATTACCCAAGTTCCGTTGCAATCTCAGTTGCCGGAAGTCAAGGCAACGGAACCAATTATGTGCTTGACGGTGGTGACAACAATGATAGCTTTTCTAACGTGAATCTTCCGTTCCCGTTCCCGGATGCACTTCAAGAATTCAGTGTAGATACGAGCGTGCTTCCTGCACGGAATGGCCTTCATCCAGGCGGCATGGTAAACGTCGTCACTAAATCAGGGACAAATCAGTTTCACGGTACCTTGTTTGAATTCCTCCGCAACGGAAAATTCAACGCGCGCAACTACTTCGCGACTCTGCCCGATACCGAACGACGCAATCAATTTGGCGGAACCGCTGGCGGACCAATTCGGAAGGACAAGTTATTCTTTTTTGCCGGATACCAGGGAACCAGGACTACGCTTCCACTGGTCACTACTGCTTTTGTGCCCACCGCGGCAGCTCTCAATGGCGACTTCTCGGCATTGGAGTCCGCTTCCTGCCAGTCCAACAATGTGGCGAGAACCATCATCAATCCCGTAACGAAACTGCCGTATGTCGGTGCACAGGTACCTACAACCTCCTTCGATCCTGCAGCTGTGAACATCATGAAGAACATGCCCACTACCACAAACTCTTGCGGCAAGGTGACGTATAACATACCTACTTTAGGCAACGAAGATCAGGTTATCGGTCGCGCCGATTGGAATCCAAGTCAAAAGCACTCACTCTTCGCGCGGTATTTTATCGCCGACTGGCGAGCTCCCGCTGCTTTCTTTCCCACAAATCTGCTGGTAGCCACCAACCCCGGCATCCTTGAGCGTTCGCAGACATTCACCATAGGCGACACTTACACAATCACTCCCCACCTGTTGAACTCCGTTCATTTCACCTTCAATCGCCTCAGGGATAACCGCGGACCTGCTCCCAAAACGCCCAACGCCGTTTCTTACGGCGTGAAGATGTTTAACTACGATTCCGTCGGGATGCAACTGACCGTTTCCAACGGGTTCGCAACCGCCTGCGGCACATGCGCTCCGGGATACTTTGACAGGAATACTTTCCAAGAAGCTGATGATGTCGATTGGATGCTCGGAAAGCACCAGATTGCGTTCGGGGTCAACATCATCCGCGCAGACCAGAATCTTGACAGCCACTTTAACTCGAATGGGCTATTCAGCTTCAATGGTCAATTTACAAATGATCCCCTGTTGGATTTCCTGCTCGGCGACATGAATTCGTTTGGTCAGAGTCGCTCACAAATCAACGTCTACCGGCAAACGACCCCCGGGCTCTATGTTCAAGACTCATATAGGGTCAACAGTCGCCTCCTTATTAACGGAGGGTTGAGATGGGAGCCTATGCTGTACCCGCAGGATCTTTTCGCTCGGGGCAATACGTTCACCATGCAAGACTTCGCGGCTAATAAGAAGAGCACCGTGTACGTCAATGCGCCAGCAGGCATGCTCTTTTTCGGAGATCCAGGCGTCCCAAGATCGTTCACGAACGATCGAAAGATGAACTTCTCTCCGCGGCTGGGGCTTATTGTGAATCCACACGGAAATGGAATGGACACTATCCGCGTAGGTGGGGGACTTCTTTACGACACACCCGAAGAGTATTACTCAGAACGCCTGACGACGAATTCTCCATACGGAACCCAAATTACTCTAACTAACCCAGGACCTTTGAGTAATCCATGGACTACCTATGCTGGTGGTAACCCCTATCCGCTCCCTTATCCTCCAGCGTCAACAGATGCATTCCCCATTGGCGGAACCTATGCTTTCATCCCGCTCGATCTCAAAACACCTTACATGGTGCAATGGAATGCAAGTTATGAACGCCAGATCGCAAAAGACTGGCTTCTAACGGTGGGCTATCTCGGAAACAAGACAACTCACTTATGGTTGAGCCTTGATCTCAATCCGTCTGTATTTATTCCAGGAACGTGCGGCAGCTCGGCCTGTTCAACAACCAAGAACACTGCGCAAAGGCGCGTCCTATACCTGCAGAATGCCGCTCAAGGGCAATACTACGGGCAGGTGGTAGTGACGGATCAGGGCGTGAATGCGAACTATAACGGCCTGCTCACCTCTATCCAGCATCGTCTAAGCCATGGATACAACCTGCTTGCAAATTACACATACTCTCACTGCATCAGCGATGGAGATTTCCAGGGAAATGTAGGCAATGTGCAATATCAAAACCAGGCGATTCCCGCAGGCCGAAATGCTGATCGAGGCAATTGCGACTTCGATATTCGTCACCTCGTCAACGTCTCGTTCGTCGGCATCAGTCCAGGCTTTGGCAATCCGCTAGTGGGCAGGATAGTTCGCGGCTGGCAGTTCGCCCCTTTGCTTCGAGTGGCCAGCGGTCTACCGGTGATTGTTAAGACTGGAACAGACAATTCACTGACCGGAGACGGTATGGACCGCCCCGATGCCGTTCCTGGCGTTGCCCGCTATGCGTCTTCTCTGGGTCCGAACCACCAGTGGTTAAATCCGGCAGCGGTAAAGGCAAACGGTCTGGGCACATTCGGCAATCTTAGCCGGGATGCATACCGCGCTCCAGCTCAATTCAATCTTGACCTTTCTTTGGGCCGCTCGTTCCCGATATTCAGGGAACGGTATCAAATGGAGGTGCGCGCAGATGCCTTCAACTCCATCAATCATCCGAACTATCTGTTGCCTAGCGCGACGCAAACGTCTTCAAGTTACGGAAGAATTACATCCGCTAACGATCCCCGGATCTTTCAGTTCTCGATGAAGCTGCACTACTGACACTAAGGTGCGGCTTAGGGGGTCTAACAAACACGGACCAAGGAGACCAAATTGACTAAGACCATTTCGCGCAGGAAGCTGTTCAAAGACATCGGTGTAATCGGAGCAGCTGGATTCCTTGGTGCGGGCGCCACTTCATTGGCCGAGGGAATGTCTCATGAGCCATCAGGATCATCAGTGGCGGATGACGAAATCAGCCGTGTGGCGCAGACTCCTGTCGAAGACTGGGTTGCCGACAATGGGAAGCTTCGGATTCGGTTAAGGCCGGATGCACTTACACTAACTGTCGAGGATCTGGTCGGAAAAGAAACGTGGTCATCCGATCCGTGGGAAAACAGCGCTGGAAGCATTCATCTCCGCGGAAAACATGGCGAGTCGGCATCACTGGCACTGAGTTCGGCGTCGCAAAAGAAGATTGTTGCGCTGCAAGGAAACGACGCCAGCGGTGAACTCGGCTTCCAACTTTCTCTTTCCGAGTTCCGTCCAAGAATGATGCCCGGGCGCGAAGATCGCGATCCAGGCAGCCATTTGTCAATAGTTCTCAAGGCTCTGATGGTCAAGAATACTTCAGAGCTCGTATTTCAGGTCCAGGAACTTCATAATGAATCCCGCTATTGGACTGTGGAATCCGTCGAGTGGCCGCTTCGCCTGTTTTCAGTTCAATCAATTAAAGAGGACGGCTACATCGTGATGCCCCAAGAACAGGGCCTCCTGATTCCGTCACGATTCGACCAGGGGTATTTCCGAAATCTCAATTGGATATGGGAGCGGATCGCGGGGTGGGGGCGTGTCTCGTCGAGTTGCTCGATGCCATGGTTCGGAGCAAAGAAAGGTGACAGCTCCTTCATATGTATTGTTGAGACGCCCGACGACGCGGCATACGGGCTCATCGCCAATGACGTTCGACCGCCCGAGCCACCTGCTGCCAACGGAAGTCTGCGGGAGAACGAAGCATCCTTTTCTCCGCGACTTTCGACGATCTGGCCTGTTTGGAACTCCGTAAAAGGACAACTCGGCTATATGCGAGTAGCACGATACATCTTCCAGCCACACGGCGGCTACGTGGAGATGTGCAAGACCTATCGGCAATACGCCCAGAAAATCGGCAAGTTTGTAACGTTGAAACAGAAGATTGCTGCAAATCCAAATGTCGCAAAGCTCATCGGTGCGCCCAATTTTGAAATGATGATCGTTTCGAATCATCCTTTCGAGCCGCAGTACCAGGGGCAATCGAGTGCCCTCTACGACGGTTATCACGCAATACAGACGAGCTTCGATGAACTTACGGCGATCATTCACGACATGAAGGATAGCCTCGGCATGGAACGTGCCGCCATTCGGATCGCTGGATGGGGCCAGATGGGTTATGACAATTATCGACCCATTGATGAGCTGCCGGTGAACAAGGAAGCTGGTGGTCCTGAGAAGCTCGCCGCCGCCATTCAGGCTGCAAAATCCGCCGGCTTTCTTGCTGGGCTCTTCGATAATTACAGGAATCTCGATCTAATCTCGCCGAGCTATGACGAAAAGTACATTATGCGGAATGCGGAAGGCGCCCTGGTCCCCGGCTTCTCGTCGGAGGGTGGGCGCTCGGAGGAGATTTGCCCGAAGGCTGCCGTTGAGTTGATCAAGCATAACGTGGCGTATATCAAACAGGCACTCGATCCAAACATGCACTATCTGGATACAATTGCTGGACTTCCCTTAGTGGAATGTTATGATCCCCGCCATCCAATGACCCGCAGCGAATGTAAGGAAGAACGGATCGACATCATGAAGGTCGTCACTGGCGCGAATCTCGTATTGGGTGCCGAAGCCCCACCCCAGGATTGGAATCTCGGGCAGTGCTCATACTACGATGAGCACCCTAATAATTCGACGGGCATCGATGTGCCGCTCTACGGTCTGGTCTATCACGAGTGCGCAATGCTGTATCGCCAGCATGGAACTCCTTACGACCACGGCAACGATGAATATGGTTTTGTTCGGGAACCATGGCCGACAAAGTTTCTGCGCGGACTCCTCTATGGCGATGAATCGAGCTGGACGTTTTCCAACAAGGATTATTGGGCTTGGAAGGACACTCTCAAGAGTATAAATTCCGTAATGACGCCGCATCAGCGGAGGCTGGCATTCGAGGAACTCTTGAGCCACAAGTTCCTGACGCCGGATTTTAACGTGCAGCGGACTGTCTTCTCGTCAGGGGTTGAAGTTACCGTAAACTACGGACAATTCACCTTCAAGCTTGAGGATGGCACGGAATTGCCGGCGCATGGCTACAGAATTGAAGACAAGACCAAGGGGCACTCGTCCACTGGAGCCGTCGAAATCAAAATCATGGTGGGCACAAAGTGATTTTCGAGTCAACGCCCGAACAATTCTGGAGTGGAATGACAGGCTGCCGCGATATTGGACGCCCTAGAACAGGCCTCCTGGCAGCCATCCCTTCAAACGTTCACGACGAATAACATGCACAGAGGAGACGACATGCGTCTAGAGACTTCGATTGCCATCATATCTCTTTCACTCATCGTGGTGCCGGCGGCCGTGGCCGGCAGTGTCGAGAAAATCAGAAATCAGAAGGTAGTGGCGACAGAAGAAACGCTTGCCCCTGGCGAAACCGCTTCCCTACCGAACCCGATCCCCAGCATCATCGTATATATGTCGGGAGGATCGGCGGAAATCATTCCGGCACATGGAAAACCGCACAGTGAGCTGGTTAAACGCGGCGAAACTGTATTTCTTTCAGCAGGAGAAGGAACGATCAAGAATCAGGGGTCCTCAACGCTTAGCTTCGCACGTGTCGAATTCCTGACGGCAGGAAACCCAGAGACATGGGGAATGTCCGGCCTCTCCCCTAACTATAAGATGCTGATTGAAGACAACTACGCACGCGCCTACGACATCAAGATCCCTGCGCAGACCTTTGAGCCCCAGCATACCCACCATGATCGCGTCGTAGTGTCTCTTTCGGGAGCGAAGCTGGAACATATTCTTCCCGATGGATCGAAGCAGCCGTCCACATTAAAGACCGGTGAAATTGTTTGGCGGCTTGGGGCGACACACATAGGACATAATATGGGTCAAACCGACCTCTGGGTGATCGCGATCGAGCCAAAGTAGGATTGTCGCTTCGACATGCCAGCGGACAACGCAACAGAAGACGTGCCAAGAGGATTCTCCGATGATGGCAATAAGCGTGAAGAGCCTCGCTCTGTTCCTGGCGGCGGCAAGTGTTCTCTCAGGCCAGCAATCGAATCCAGCCCAAGTTAAGGCTGCTTCTCCTGCCAGTCAGAATGCGGGTGGAGATACGGTTCCGGATGTCTATGCAATCCAAGCGCACATCGACAGAATCGTAGTGCTTCGGCTTAAATACGATGCAGACCTGCTTGCCGGGATTGAAAAGATGGTAAAACAGGAGCAAATCCGCAACGGCGTGATTCTCGCTGCAATCGGGTCTCTGCGCGGATATCAGATCGATCAAATCAGCAATCGGGATTTTCCTTCGAAAAACGCAATGGAAAGCAACCCCAGGTCACCGGCTGAACTGGTCGGGATGAATGGGTACATCATTGCGGGGCGAGTACATGCCCACATCACCCTTGCGACGCCGGAAAAGGCAATCGCAGGCCATCTCCAATACAATACCCGCGTCTTCACATCGGCAATTGTAACGATCGCAGTGACGAACGACTCGAATTTTAACCGAATTGATGACCAGACATATCGATAACAATGGCAAGCGCATTAAAACCTCCCGCGGAATCCGCACCAAGATTCGCAGAAGCGTTGTTAGATTGTCATTCTGCCCGAAAAGCCATCCAGCGCTCAGCCGATACCATAGATTCGCAATTTGAGTGAAGTGCGACGCCAAATGGAAGTTTTCATTCCTTGAATGAACCGCATTTCGAGCTTTGCTCTTGATCAATGTTGAAAGGAAGACAAATGACCTCACAAAACAAGACGATATCCATTCTCATGACAAGATTCAGCATGGCTCTGGCATTATCGCTCTGCATTGCGGGTAATGCATGGGCAGCGACTACCGGTGAGCAAATATTCAATATCGTCGACTATGGAGCGAAGTCCGACGCGTCGGCCCCAGCAACGGAGGCCTTCCGCCGAGCAATTGAAGCTGCGAAAACTCGCGGCGGCGGCACAATTTATGTGCCGCCAGGCAAATACTCAAGCGGACCAATGGAGCTGTTCAGCAACATGACTCTCGACGTCGATGCAGGAGCGACAATTGACTTTCCGGTCGATGCGATTCCCTTCGAAAAGACGCGCTACCTCGGAGTCGAGGCGCTCGCTCCAATGGCGCTCATAGGCGCACGCAATGCGGAGAATGTAACCATTACGGGCCGCGGTATCTTAACCACGGGCCGCTACGCAGATTGG
>DASRLI010000119.1:0-13891 GCA_035648535.1 Occallatibacter sp.
CCGAGGAATGCAGGGGGGCGGAGAAATTACTCTTCAAGAACCAGATATGGACACACTCGAGTTGGCCGGAGTTTCGCCGTGAGTTCTGGTGATCCGGCAACCGTAAGGGGCAGGCACTAAAACAAAAAGAGCGGGAAGCCTAGGCGCCCCGCTCTTTCTTCCGTAATCGCTCTTACGGATCAATACAGGCGGAAGTTGACCTCGACGTTGACATACACGGGTACTGGCGTTTTGCCATCGCGCATGGCGGGCTTGAACTTGTACTTGCGGACCGCCTCCATGGCTTTCTCGTCCAGGCCCATTCCGAGCGCGCGCACGACGTGGACATTCTGCGGATTTCCCTGCGCATCCACGATGAGGCCAACCAGGCAAACGCCCTGATACTTGGCTCGACGTGCTTCGTCAGAGAACTCGGCCTCAGGTTGGAAAAGGGGAACCGGCGCGGAAACCCGGCCACCCACCTGCGCGAGACCTCCGCCCGTGTTCCATCCGGAACCTGGCCCGTATCCGATGCCGTTTCCAGAACCAAGGCCGCCGCCGGAACCAGAGCCCATGCCTCCGCCGGAACCTGTTCCGTTGGAGAGGACTACGTTTATGCCGCTCTTCATGCCGATATCGGGCAGAGTGGGGTTATCGGGCAGCTTGATGTCTTTTTGCACATCGATCGCCGCCGGCATTGCGATCTTTGGCTTGTCAAAGGTCTGCACCATGGGGGGCACGACCGGATCCTTCTCAATCTTCGGTAGTTTGCCCTTGCTGGCGTCGATTATGCTGCGGTCTCCGCCGCCGCCACCGCCGCCAGCCTTGTTGAGGGACTTGGGCGCGTCGTAGTCGCTGACGTCGATGTTGGTGACCACAGTGGGCTTGTTCACCGTGTCGATGATCTTCTTGCTCACAAAGAACAGCACAATCAGCAGAATTGAGAGGTTGACTGTCGTCGAGATCCCGATCGCCCAGGGGTTAGGCTTAACCGCCATCCGGTCGGGCACCGGAATCGGCGTCGAGGTCAGTACCAGCGGCGGCAGCTTGCGTGGGAAAAAGACGTCTTGGACGCTCTCCCAGAGGCTCGACCAGATTGGCTTTTCCTCAAATGTCCTGCCCATCAGGGCATCAAGAAGCTCGTGGTCATCCGCCATGACCACAGCCGCCTCACTGTCCGAGTCTGCCTGCGTGAATAAGGTGTTTGCCATAGTTGTTGCTGGCTTTGCCAACCTCGCCTGCCCGGCTCCCTGTCCACCAGGGAGCTTTACCTCGCTCAGGCCTAATGACTCATTATGCTTGACTGGCCCCGAAGTTGTCTCGGAATCGATTGTCACTTTTTCGCGACAATTGTCCTCCATCGAATCATATTCCGGTCTGTTCAAGGCTCCCATAAACAATAGACGAAGAGGTCACCCTGTTTGTTACCCAAAATTTGTTGCCTGTCCATTTACACTGGTAAATGAACAAGTCCGCACCACTCCACGGAGATACGATGCCCGCAGCGCCGGAGTTAAAGGCGACCCTTACCCTGCCGCAAACCGGCTTTCCAATGAAGGCCAATCTGCCCCAGAACGAACCCCTGAGGCTGGCCCGCTGGTCCTCGCTGCACCTCTACGACGAGCTGCGGAAGGCCGGCGAGGAGCGTCGCAAAGCCGGCGGCTCCTGGTACCTGCTCCACGACGGGCCGCCCTACGCCAACGGTCCCATCCATCTTGGCCACGCCCTGAACAAGGGTCTGAAAGATTTCGTGGTCAAATCCAAGACCATGGCCGGGTATGACGCTCCTTACGTCCCCGGATACGACTGCCACGGCCTGCCGATTGAGATCAAAGTCGACGAAAAACTGGGCCGCAAGAAGCTCGAGATGCCGGTTCCGGCCGTTCTGGATGCCTGCCGCGAGTATGCCCAGAAGTATGTCGACCTGCAAACCTCCCAGTTTGAACGCATTGGCTGCCTGGGCCGCTGGGAAACGCCCTACAGAACCATGTCGCGGGACTACGAGGCTCGTACGCTGGAGGCCTTCTACGGCTTCCTCGAGAAGGGCTTTGTTTACCGCGGCCTGAAGCCTGTCTATTGGTGCATCCACGACCGCACCGCCCTGGCTGAGGCCGAGGTCGAGTATGAGATGCACACCAGTCCGTCGGTCTACGTGCGCTACCGGCTCACTTCCGACGCTGCAGCCATTGCCCCGGCGCTTGCCGGCCGCAACGTATCCACGATCATCTGGACCACGACCCCCTGGACGCTGCCGGCGTCGCTCGCGGTTGCCTTCCATCCCGACTTTGACTACGTAGCTCTTGCCGTTGGTGAGGGCGCTGATGCGCCTGTCTACATTGTGGCTGCTGATCTTGCGGAGAAAGTGGCGGCTGCCTGCAAACTGGGACCGACCACCGAACTGGCCCGCTTCAAGGGCACCGTGCTCGATCGCGTCACCTTCCAACATCCGTTCCTTGAGCGCTCCATTCTGGGAGTGCTGGCGACATACGTGACCGCTGACACCGGTACGGGAGCTGTGCATACCGCGCCCTCGCATGGAGCCGACGACTTTTATACCGGCCAACGCTACGGCCTGGACTCCACGTGCCGCGTTGATGCGTCCGGCCATATTCATGTAGATGCCGCTGCGTGGCCATTTGCCGCCCCACCTGCATTTGACGGGATGAAGGTGTTTGCCGCTAATCCGGTGATCGTCGCAATGCTTGAAGAGCGCGGAGCTCTGCTGGCCGGCGCGCCACTGGAGCACTCTTACCCGCACTGCTGGCGCTGCCACCATCCGGTGATCTTCCGCGCCACAGAGCAATGGTTCATCTCGCTTGAAACTCCTGTGAAGCGCACGGACGGCACCGAGACTACTTTCCGGCAGCTCTCGATTGAAGAAATCGACAAGGTTGTGTGGGATCCGGCCTGGGGCAAGGAGCGCATCACGAACATGATCGCCACGCGTCCCGACTGGTGCATCAGCCGGCAACGCATCTGGGGTGTGCCGATCGCGGTCTTCATGTGCGAAGGCTGCCAGAAACCTATCCTCGATCCCGCTCTCAACAGCAAGATCGTGGGGCTGTTCGAAAACGAGGGCGCTGAAGCCTGGCACACCACCGACATTGCTGTGCTGCTCCCCGACGGTACCGCCTGCGCTGACTGCGGGGGCAAAGAGTTCCGCAAGGAAACAGACATTCTGGATGTGTGGTTCGACTCGGGGACAAGCTGGTTCGCGGTATGCGAGTCCGACCCTGATCTTACGCCGGCTTATTCTGCCTTCCAAAACAAAAACGGTGCGGAGTGCTTGTATCTGGAGGGCGGCGACCAGCATCGCGGCTGGTTCCACTCTTCCCTGCTGACTTCAGTCGCCTTGCGCGGGCGTGCGCCTTACTCGCACGTGACTACTGCGGGATGGACGCTCGACGAGCAGGGCCGTGCGATGTCGAAATCGCTGGGCAACGGCGTCGATCCGGTGGATATCGCGAATCGGATGGGTGGAGAGATCGTCCGCCTGTGGGTTGCCTCTGTGGACTTTAGAGAAGACATGGCGGCAAGCGAAAACCTGATGCAGCGCTGCGCCGAGCTTTACCGCAAGCTGCGCAACACATTCCGCTTCCTTCTCGGCAATCTCAACGGATTTGAGCCTGCGCGCGATCGCGTTCCGGAGGCAGAGCTTCTGCCGCTGGACCGCTACATGCTGGCCCGGACGCGCGAGCTTACCGAGAAGATCGTGGCATGGTACGAGGGCTTTGAGTTCCATCGCGTGTATCAGGCGGTCAACGAATTTGCCATTGTCGATTTGAGCTCGTTTTATCTCGATGTGCTCAAGGACCGCATGTACACCTTTGCGCCGACGAGCAAAGAGCGGCGGTCAGCGCAGACAGTGCTCTGGCAGATCACTGAATCACTGGTTCGGCTGGTTGCGCCTATCCTCAGCTTCACCTCCGACGAGGTATGGGAGTACCTTCCTGCCGTCGCTGGGCGCGAAGCCAGCGTTCATCTCGCGCTCTTCCCCAAGCCGGAAGAGGTCTTCTCGGAAGATCCGTCGAAGTTGCTCGATGAGTGGAAGCAACTGTTCGCAGTACGAGATGAAGCTCTTCGCGTTCTTGAAGACGCTCGTCAGAGCAAGATCATCGGCAAGGGGCTCGAAGCGGAGCTTGAAATTACTGCATCCGGCGATCAGCTTGCGCTTCTCCGGCGCCACGCAGCGGGACTCAAAGAAGCCATAAATGTCTCCGCCGTCAAAGTGGTCGAAGGCGCGGCATTGGCGGTCAAAGTTCTTCCCGCCAGTGGCCACAAGTGCGCTCGCTGCTGGAACTTCATGCCCGAGGTTGGCGATTACGGAATCTGGCAGAATGTCTGCACGCGCTGCCAGTCGGCACTCAAAGAAATGGGCATTGCGCCGCCTCAGCCAGCGGAGGCCGCCCAGTGAGCTTTAGTGCGCCTCGTCGCCTACCTTGGCTGCTCGCACTCTCGGCGCTTATCCTGCTTGCCGACCGGCTTACGAAGGTCTGGGTCGACACGCACATCCCCATGGGCGAGGCCATCCCGCTTATCCCTCGGGTCCTGCGCATCACGCATTGGACCAACGAAGGCGCGGCGTTCTCACTCTTCGCGGACTCCGCTTCTCCGCACACCGTCCGATGGGCCCTGATTTCGTTCTCGATTCTCGCCATACTCGCGATTCTCGGCGCCCTGGTCTGTTTTGGCAGCCGCATCAACATCACGACCATCGGGTTGGCGATGGTGCTTGCGGGAGCGCTGGGCAACGTGCACGATCGCATCGCGTACGGCTCCGTGATCGATTTCATTGAAGTTCACATTTACTCGTACCATTGGCCCGACTTCAACGTTGCCGACTCCGCGATTGTGGTCGGCGCGATCTTGCTGATGCTGGATTCGGTGAAGCCGAGAAAGACCCCCACCCACGTATCTCCCGACTGAGATGCTGCGGTGATTCTCCGGCGCCAACGGCGGAAAGAAATGCACCGGACGTTCACCTGTCGTTGCCAGTTATAATTCGGCGCAACCGATCCAATGGTTTCGGGAGCGCACGAAATGTCTCCACAGGATTCCGGGGCGACACCGATGATCGCAGACGCGGTGCTTGCGAATCGCATGTCGCATAAGCGCTGGGTAATCTGCGCGCTGCTTTTTCTGGCTACGGTGCTTGCCTACGTCGATCGCGGCGTCATTGCTTACCTGAAGAACACACTCGAGAGTGTGATCCCGGGCCTTAATGACGTGAAGTACGGCATGATTACGGCCGCATTCACAGCGGCTTATGCCATTGGTATGGTGGTGGCAGGCGGCCTGACCGACAAGCTCGGCACGCGCAAGGCGTTCGCTATCGCCATTTGCATGTGGAGTGTGGCGGCCATGCTGCCGGGCGCGGCGTTCTCGGTGATCACCTTTGGCGTGGCCATGTTCCTGCTGGGTCTGGGAGAGGCCGCCAACTTCCCCGCGTGCATCAAGACGGTGGCCGAGTGGTTTCCCAAGCGGGAGCGGACAACCGCTACAGGGATATTCAACTCCGGAGCAAATGTCGGGAACATTGTAGTGCCGCTGGTGGTGCCGTTCCTGGTATCCCTGGTAAGTTGGCGTGGCGCTTTTGTGGTGGCCGGATCGGGGGGCATCGTATGGATGGTCTTCTGGCTTATCTACTATCGCCGGCCGGAAGAACATTCCGGTGTCTCAAAGGCCGAACTGGAACTGATTCTGAGCGACCCTGTGGAGAAGGTTGAGCGCGTTCCCTGGAGTCACGTGCTGCCGTGCAAGGAGACCTGGGCTTTCGCGATCGGCAAGTTTCTTACCGACCCCATTTGGTGGTTCTATCTTTTCTGGATCCCAGGGTACCTGCAGTCAACCTTCCATTTGAGCCTCTCTGAAAGCCGGGCGCCGGTGATGCTGGCATACGCCATCTCAATCATCGGCAGCATTGGCGGCGGAGTGGTTTTCTCAGCATTGATTGACCACGGGAAGACCCCCAATGTGGCCCGCAAAACGACGATGCTGATCTGCGCGGTGTTGATTTTGCCGATCTTCACCACGCCGTTCGTCCATCAGCTATGGGTGGTGGTGGCGCTGTTGGGTCTGGCGACTGCGGGACACCAGGGATGGTCGGCGAATCTGTTTACTCTGCCCTCCGACATGTTTCCTAAATCGGCTGTGGCCAGCGTAACGGGCATCGGTGGCATGATGGGCGCGATTGGTGGAGTCCTGTTGCAGCTGGGCACGGGGGTGGTTGTAACCCTGACGCACAGCTATGTGACGCTGTTTGTAATTGCGTGCGCAGCTTACCCTGTAGCGTTCCTGATTATTCATGGCATCACGCCCAAGCTGGCTCCGGCGCGCATGAAGTAGCACATTGTGTGAAAATCGGATCATGGGTTTTTCCGTTTCCACGCGCACTGCGCTCAGCGCCGCAACCGTTTTCGCCGTTCTCGTCCTGGCCGCGGTCCACTCCGCGGGGGCGCAGCGCCTGCCTGCTATGGTTCTGCCCGAACATTACACGCTCTCTCTGACCCCCGACCTGAAGGCTGCAACCTTCTCGGGAGTCGAGTCCATCGATGTGACCGTCAAGGCACTCGTCAATTCCGTCACGCTGAACTCTGCGGAAATTGCGTTCCAGTCGGTGACGGTGACTGCCGCGGGCCGCCAGCAAACCGGCGCTGTTTCCCTCGACGCTGAAAAGCAACAGGCGACTTTCACGTTCCCTGCTCCGATTCCGGCCGGCAAGGCTAAGCTTTCCATCGTCTATACCGGCATTCTTAACAATGAGCTGCGCGGGTTCTATCTCTCCAAGACGGCACGGCGCAACTACGCCGTCACGCAGTTCGAATCTACCGATGCGCGCCGCGCGTTCCCTTCGTTCGACGAGCCGGCCTTCAAAGCTACCTTCGACGTTGCGCTCGTGATTGACGCTGCAGATACGGCGATCTCAAACAGTCCCATCGCTTCAGACACACCTGGCCCCGGTGCAGGAAAGCACACGCTCAAGTTCCTTACAACGCCAAAGATGTCGACATATCTCGTTGCCTTTCTGGTGGGCGACTTTCAATGCACGGCCGGTGAACAGGATGGCGTCGCGATCCGCGTCTGCGCAACTCCGGACAAGGTCGCGCTCACTGCTTACGGTGTTGACGTTGCCAAATACGTACTGCACTACTACAACTCCTACTTTGGAATTCCGTACCCGCTCAAGAAGCTCGACCTGATTGGGTTGCCCGACTTTGAAGCCGGCGCCATGGAGAACTTTGGCGCCATCACGTACCGCGAGACCGATTTGCTCATCGATCCCAAAACCGCATCAGACAGGGCCAAGGAAAACGTAGCCAGTGTGATCGCTCACGAGATGGCTCACCAATGGTTTGGCGACCTAGTGACCATGCAGTGGTGGGACAACGTGTGGCTCAACGAGGGTTTCGCCACATGGATGTCGGACAAACCCATTGCTGCGATGCACCCGGAGTGGAATGTCGACCAGAGCGCGATTGCCGGCGAGGACGGCACCCTGGACCTGGACGCACAGGTCACCACCCGCGCCATTCGCGCCAGGGCCGACACGCCCGACGAGATCAACCAGATGTTCGACGGCATTGCCTACGGCAAGGCCAGCGACGTACTGCTGATGGTCGAGAACTACGTTGGTGCCGAGACCTTTCGGAAAGGCGTACACGCCTACTTGTCGGAGCACCTTTATGGGAACGCGACCGCGGAAGATTTTTGGAATACTCAGACTGCTGTAAGTCACAAGCCGGTTGACAAGATCATGGACTCGCTCGTGGCGCAAGCAGGCGCGCCGATTCTTACATTTGGAGAGCCGGCCAATGGCCAGGTTTCAGTCGAGCAGAGGCGCTTCTTTTTGAGTCCCAGTATTCAACCCGATCCGAAACAGAAGTGGACTCTGCCGGTTTGTTTCAAAACCGAGGCAGGATCACAGGACTGCCAGCTTCTCACTCCCGACGCTGCCACGCTGAAAATCCCAGCAGGCAGCCTGTTCTTTGCCAACGCCGGCGGCAAGGGATATTACCGCAGCGCTTATACACCCGGCGTTTATGCGGCACTCGTTTCCGGCATTGAAACTGCGCTGCCCCCAACGGAACGCATCAGCCTCACTGGCGACGAATGGGCACAGGTCCGCTCGAACAAGGCGACGGTGGGCGACTATCTTGACCTGGCTGCCGCGCTCAAGGCCGATCCCAACGCCGATGTACTCTCGAACGCCCTCGGAGGCGTCGACGCAATTATGGAGCGTGTGGCCGCCACGCCCGAGGAGAAGGCTGCACTTGCCGGTTGGATGCGCCGCACCTTCGGGCCTGAATACGCCAAGCTCGGCCTTTCATCGCCGGGCGATACGCCCAACACTCGCGCCATGCGCGCCCAACTATTCAGCGTCCTCGGATACTTCGGCAAGGACCCCGCGGTGCTGGCCCAGGCGGCCGAAATCACTGAGAAATACTTGGCCGATCCTGCCTCGGTCGATCCGACTCTCGGCCAGACAGCACTAGCGATTGCTGCACGCAACGGCGACACTGCCCTGTACGACAAACTTCAGAAGGTCTATGAGACATCAACAAATCCAGACCTTCAGGAGAGCGCGCTCCGGCTTCTCGCTGAGTTTGAGGACCCAGCACTGGTGCAGCGCTCGCTTGATTACGCGGTCTCAAGCAAGGTTCGCAATCAGGACGCAGCTATTCAATTCACCATTTCGTTGCAAATAGCTGCCAATCGCAACCAGGCCTGGGACTACATCAAAACTCATTGGGATAAGGTGCAGGCACAACTAACCACTGAAATGGGCTCCTACCTGGTCGGCGCCACCGGCGGTTTCTGCTCCGTAGATGCGCGCGATGATGTCCAGAGCTTCTTCTCGACGCACAAGGTCTCTTCGTCCGACAGGGCCCTGAAGCATGCCGTCGAGCGCATCAACGGGTGCATCGAGTTCCAGTCGCTGCAGGAACCGAACCTTAAGCAGTGGCTCGCCACGCAGCCTAATCCGTAGCCGGGTTGTTCAGTTGGCCGCTGGAATCGAGGCACGTCAGAGCGGATTGCGCTATTCTGGATGCGTTTGAACTGCCCCAACAGCAGACGGAGTTACCCATGGGCGAGTTTGTTTTGAATGTCAACGGCGCTCCGCTCCACGTAAGCGCTCCACCTGAAGAGTCCCTGCTCTCGGTGCTGCGCAATCGACTCAATCTGACCGGAACCAAGTACGGCTGCGGCGAAGGACAGTGCGGAGCTTGCACTGTGTTGCTGAATGGCGTGGCCACGCGCTCGTGCATGATTCCAGCGGCCGCGGCGGTGAAAGCGAAGATCGTTACCATCGAAGGGCTGGAGGCGGACGGCAAGTTGAGTGCCGTGCAGCAGGCTTTTCTCGATGAAGGCGCGTTCCAGTGCGGCTACTGCACTTCAGGCATGATTCTGAGCGCGACCTCGTTGCTGAGCAAGACGCCGAATCCCAGCGAAGAGCAGATTGTGACGGCGATGAATGGAAATGTCTGCCGATGCGGAACCCACCCGCGAATCGTGAATGCTGTGGGGCGGGCCGCGCATTTTGCGGCCAAGGGAGGCGCACGATGATCCCTCGCGATGAGCCGAATCTTGAGTCTTTCCAGGAGGAATACTGGGGTCCGTCGGGCAGTCTCCGCGTTGATCGCCGCGACTTTCTGAAGCTGCTTGGCGGCGGGTTGCTCATTTGCCTCGGCCCGGCGGGCGCACGATCGCAGGAATCTGGGCGGGCTTTCGGCGGACATGAGCTTCCGAAGGATGTAGGCGCGTGGTTGCACATTGCGGCTGACGGCCAGGTGAAGGCATTTACAGGCAAGGTTGAGGTCGGACAGAACATTCGCACTTCGCTCGCGCAGGCTGTGGCCGAGGAACTGCGGGTTCCGTTTGACTCCGTCACTATGGTCATGGGCGATACCGACCTGACGCCCTGGGACATGGGCACGTTCGGCAGCCGTTCAACGCCTACGATGGCGCCACAGTTGCGCGCTATGGCCGTGGCTGCGCGCCAGATGCTTTTGGAGATGGCTGCTGAGCGCTGGCATGTGGCTGCGGATGGCTTGAAGACAGCGGATGGGAAGGTCACCGATGCTCAGAATTCACGCTCACTGAGTTATGGCGAACTTACGCGCGGCGAGAATCTGGTCAAAGTGATCTCTGCACAAGAGAGCCTGACGCCGGCAACAGAATGGAAGGTCGCAGGGGTTCCGGTTCCGAAGGCCGAAGGCCGCGATTTCGTTACGGGGAAACACGTTTACCCCTCTGATATCGTGCGGCCCGGAATGATTTTTGGCGCTGTGCTGCGCCCGGACGGATACAACGCGAAGCTTGAGTCGCTCGACGCGAGTGCGGCGGAGAAGCTTCCGGGAGTTCAGGTGGTGCGCGATGGAGACTTCACTGGCGTTGTTGCTGCTGATGCTTTCACTGCGCAAAAAGCCGTCTCTGCGATCCAGGCGAAATGGAACGTGCCCGCGCAGCCATCAAATCGCGATTTATTTGAGTATCTGAAAAATAATCCTGAATCGGGCCGCGACAATGGGCCGGAGCATGTTGTGGGCTCTGTGGCTCAGGCTATGGATACCGCTGAGGTAAAGCTGGAAGCGCGGTATACCGTTCAGTACATCGCCCATGCTCCGCTTGAGCCGCGCGCCGCTGTGGCTGAGTGGAATGGCGACAAGGTGACTGTCTGGACGGGAACGCAGCGGCCATTTGGCGTTCGCGACGAGCTTGCGCAGGCATTTCACATTCCTGCTGCGCAGGTACGCGTGATCCAACCGGACATGGGCAGCGGCTACGGGGGAAAGCATACCGGCGAAGCGGCGATTGAGGCAGCACGGCTCGCCAAGGCAGCCGGCAAGCCCGTCAAGGTGGTGTGGACGCGCCAGGAGGAATTCAACTGGGCCTACTTCCGGCCTGCTGGAATTATTGAAATCAAAGCGGGCGTGCGGCGCGATGGAACGCTGGTGGCCTGGGAGCATCACAATTACAACTCCGGCTCCGCGGCCATCGGTACTCCTTACGAGGTGGCGAACCAGATCATCCAGTATCATCCGGTGCGGTCGCCTCTGCGCCAGGGTTCGTATCGATCGCTCGCTGCTGCGGCGAACCACTTCGCACGTGAGTCGCACATGGATTCGCTGGCGCACGCGGCGGGAATGGGTCCGCTGGAATTTCGGCTGAAGAACATAACCGATGCCAGGCTGCGCGCCGTTCTGGAGGCGGCGGCTGGCAAGTTTGCTTGGAGCAGCGCGAAATCGACAGTTGAGCGCGGATTCGGCATGGCCTGCGGAACTGATAAGGGCGGCTACGTTGCCACGTGTGTCGAGATTGAGATCGATGCCGCGACTAAAAAGTTGCGGATCCGCCGCGTTGTGCAGGCGTGGGAGTCGGGCGCGATCGTGAATCCCGACGGATTGCGCAATCAGAATGAGGGCGCAATCATGCAGGGCATCGGCGGCGCTCTCTTTGAGAGGATTCTCTTTGACAATGGTCGCATCCTGAATCCGCGCTTCTCGCAATACCGGCTTCCGCGGTTCAGTGATATGCCGCAGATCGAAATTGTGCTGCTGGACCGAAAGGATTTGCCTTCGGCTGGCGCTGGCGAATCGGGACTCGTAGGCGTGGCGCCCGCGGTGGGCAATGCAATCTTTGCGGCGAGCGGAGTCCGGCTTTGCAACATGCCATTGTTGGCGAAAAGTGGAGTGGCGGGAGAGGCCGAGCCTCCATTCAAGATTTGAACGACCTACCGCTCTCTACAAAATTCGCTGCGATCTTTACTTGAGATCTCTCCAGTTGGGACCGAAACCAAGGTCCGCTACCAGCGGCACTTTGAGATTTACGACGCCTTCCATCTCTGTGCGCACAAGCGTTTCAATCTCGGCTTTTTCGTCGAGGGGAACTTCGAATATCAATTCATCGTGGACCTGGAGGATCATGCGTGTCTTCAGCTTGCGCTCAGTCAGCTGGCGGTCTATCGAGATCATGGCCTGCTTGATGAGGTCGGCGGCTGTGCCTTGCAGCGGCGTGTTAATTGCGGTGCGCTCGGCGAATCCGCGCTGGTTGGGGTTGCGGCTTTCCATGTCGGGAATGGGCCGCATGCGGCCGAACAGCGTGCGTACGAAACCCTCCTTCCGCACCTGATCCAATGTCTTTTCAATGAATGCTTTCACGCCCACGTAACGGACGAAATAGCGCTCGATATAGGCCCTCGCTTCGGCCTGCGGAATTCCAAGTTGGGCCGCGAGCCCGAAGGCCGATATGCCGTAGACGATGCCGAAGTTGACAGCCTTGGCGCGGTTGCGGGTCTCCTTGTCCATGGTGTCAATGGGCACGCCGAAGACTTCGCTTGCAGTGAGAGCGTGGATGTCGATGTCTTCCTCGTAAGCACGGACCAGCAGCGGATCGCCGCTGAAATGTGCAAGCAGGCGCAACTCGATCTGCGAGTAATCGGCCGAGAGGAGTTGCGTGCCGGGCGAAGCAGTGAATGCCGCGCGGATTTCGCGGCCCAGCTCAGTGCGCGTGGGAATGTTCTGCAGGTTGGGGTTGACGGATGAGAGCCTGCCGGTTGCCGTGGCCGCAGCCTGGAACGTGGTGTGAACGCGCGATTGGGAATCGGCCAGGAGCGGCAGGGCGTCAATGTAGTTGGATTTGAGCTTGGACAGATGACGGTATTCAAGCACCAGCCTTGGAACTTCGTTCTGCTCCGCAAGTTGTTCAAGCACGTCCTGCGCGGTGGAGAGGGCTTTGCCTTTTCCACGGCTCGGCGGCGCTGCGAGGCCCATGTGCGTGAACAGCACTTCGCCAAGTTGCTTGGGCGAGTTGATGTTGAATCGACGGCCGGCGAGTTCGAAGATCCGCTCCCCGACGCGTTCGAGCTCCAGGCTGAACCGCTTGGAGAGTCCGTCGAGCACTCCGACGTCGATGCGGACGCCGACCTGTTCCATCCGGTAGAGCACTGGCGCGAGAGGCAGATCGATTTCTCGGTAGACGCGTTCGACTCCGGATTTTTGCGCCTCCGCAAGCAGCGCGGGGACCAACGCATGAATTGTTGCAGCGGCTGCAATCTGCGTGGAGGGCGCGGGCTGGCTGTGGCGTGCGGCTACGTCGGCGAGTGCCTGCGTGGCGTGGGTCGGATTGAGCGCATAGGAAAGCAGCATCGTGTCGTCGGCTGCGCTTCCTAATACAACTCCTTGCGCGTCAAGTAAATGCATGGCGAACTTCAAGTCATGCGTACGCTTTGGCGCTGCATCCTGTTCAAGCAGCTTACGTAATTCGGGTGTCAGCGGAAGGCGCAAAGCGACACCAGGCTCGGCGCATACACCTACTGCAAAGCTGGCGTGCTTCTCTTCTGCCTCGGCTAGATCGAGCAGCGATTGAGCCGGGGGCAACTCGTCTTCTGCCTCGGCTTCTACATTGCGAGCGGTCGCATCAAGTGCGAAAGCGAATCCGCTTTCATGGGCTGCTCGGTAGAATGCGCCGGTCTGTTCTTCGGTTGGCTCGTCGATGAGTTCGAGTGGTGCCGCGCTTTCGGCTGGAGCGAGGTCGCGGAGCATCGATGTGAACTCGAGCTCGGTGAACAGTTCGCGGCAGGCTTCGAGATCCGGCGACTGCGTTTCCATGGCGCTCAGATCTAGATCGAGCGGGACGTGGTTGTCGATGGTGACCAGCTCTTTTGACAGGAGCACAGCGTCACGATTCTGCTCCAGCGATTCGCGATAGGTTTTGCGCTTGACCTCGTCCGCGCGGTCGAGTGCGGATTCAACACTGCCAAACTGCTGGATCAACTCGACGGAGCCTTTGTCGCCAATGCCGGGTGCGCCGGGGATATTGTCGATAGAATCGCCGCGGAGGGCCATAACGTCGATGACGCGTTCGGGAGGGACGCCGAGGATGTTTTCGACTCCGGCGGGGTCCAGAATGAGAT